>NZ_JACBAZ010000001.1:0-300000 GCF_013391475.1 Oceaniferula marina
ATAAACAAAGTAACCGCCCTCTCTATTAAGGGGGTATAGCTCAGTTGGTAGAGCGCCTGCTTTGCAAGCAGGATGTCATCGGTTCGAATCCGGTTACCTCCACCAATGCCGCCTACGGCGGCAATTTGTAATGGTTTGGTTAGTGATGGGTGATTAAAGAATCGCCAATTATAAATCATCAATTGCAAATCAAGATTAAAGGGCCTGTAGCTCAGCTGGTTAGAGCACACGCTTGATAAGCGTGGGGTCACAGGTTCAAGTCCTGTCTGGCCCACCATTTACAAGAAAGTAAGTGGCAAATCGACCCTGGTTGAGGTGGTGAAAGCAAACAACATAGTAATTCGAAGGAACGCGAAAGTAAGTTCTTTGACATCTGTAGAGAAATTATTTCGGGCGAGCCTCACCCGCTTTTATAAGCCGGTGAAAGTCTGAAATGATTGATATTTCCTGTTCTGCGAAGGACATTGTCGAGAGATGATGATTCTTCAAAGTAAGATTACTCGTCAGAGTGATCGTTTACTGTATAAAACTATGATTTTTTTGAATGAGAGTTTTGTTCTGCAGTTCTTGGAAATACTCGAAACCAACCAAACTAACAAATCAGTAAAATGATTTAAACTAACTAACTGACGATCTTGAGAGAGATTGAAAGGAAGAACCAAATTTATGGCAAATTTCGTTAATACCTTTGGGTATTAACAGAGCTGAATTTCGAAAAAGGAATCAAGCTTTAAAGGGCACATAGTGGATGCCTTGGTGCTGGAAGGCGAAGAAGGACGTGATAAGCTGCGATAAGCATCGGTGAGCCGCAAACAGGCTTTGACCCGGTGATTTCCGAATGGGGTAACCTGGCTGGATTAATATTCAGTCGCCACTTGCTGAACACATAAGCAAGTGATCGCAATACCCGGTGAAGTGAAACATCTCAGTAACCGGAGGAAAAGAAAGAGAAATCGATTCCGTGAGTAGCGGCGAGCGAAAACGGAAGAGCCCAAACCGGGGGATTTATTCCCCGGGGTTGTAGGACCCCGCTGTGGGACCAGAGAAGATAGGAGAAGGCATTGGAAAGTGCCGGCATAGAGCGTGAGACCCGCGTAACCGAAATCTTCGAAGGCCCTAGGGGTATCCTGAGTAGCACGGAACACGAGAAATTCCGTGTGAATCTGCGCAGACCACTGCGTAAGGCTAAATACTAACCAGCGACCGATAGTGAACAAGTACCGTGAGGGAAAGGTGAAAAGTACCCCTGTGAGGGGAGTGAAATAGAACCTGAAACCATGTGCCTACAAGGTGTAAGAGCAAGGACTAGTCCTTGTGATTGCGTGCCTTTTGCTTAATGAGTCTACGAGTTAGTGTCTGTGGCAAGCTTAAGTCCTTCTGGGACGCAGGCGTAGCGAAAGCGAGTCCGAATAGGGCGAACATAGTTGCAGGCGCTAGACCCGAAGCGGAGGCGACCTACCCATGGCCAGGTTGAAGCGTCAGTAAAATGACGTGGAGGACCGAACCGATGTGTGTTGAAAAACGCTCGGATGAGCTGTGGGTCGGAGTGAAAGGCTATTCAAGCCCCGTGATAGCTGGTTCTCCTCGAAATGCATTTAGGTGCAGCGTTGCGTGTTGATGAGTGGGGGTAGAGCACTGACAAGGCTAGGGCCCATACCCGGGTACCAACCCTTATCAAACTCCGAATACCATTCAATAGAGCGCAGCAGTGAGACAGTGGGGGATAAGCTTCATTGTCGAAAGGGAAACAGCCCAGATCAGCAGCTAAGGTGCCAAAATCATGCTAAGTGGAAAGGAGGTGGGGTTTCTTAGACAGTGAGGATGTTGGCTTAGAAGCAGCCACCATTTAAAAAATGCGTAATAGCTTACTCATCGAGAGACCCTGCGCCGAAAATGATTGGCGATAAGCATGATACCGAAGCTCTGGATGTCATTGTCCTGCGGGACAATGGCGTGGTAGAGGAGCATAGTCATCTGGATTGAAGCGGAAAGGCGACTGACCGTGGACTGATGACTAGAGAGTATGTAGACATGAGTAACGATAGCCGGGTGAAATCCCCGGCCGCCGTAAACCCAAGGTTTCCCGGGCAACGTTTTTCGTCCCGGGGTTAGTCGGGACCTAACCCGAGGCCGATAGGCGTAGGGGATGGAAAGCAGATTAATATTTCTGCACCTGCAAAGTGAATGGGGACGCTTTTTGAATTGCAACTAAGTTATTGAATTCTGAGGGGATGCTTCGGCAGAACCGTATTGCATGAAAGAGAGCCAAGAAAAGCCATCACGACTAAAAGCAGCCCGTACCGTAAACCGACACAGGTGGGTGGGTAGAGTATACCAAGGCGTAAGAGTGAAACCTGGTCAAGGAACTCGGCAAAATAGCTCCGTAACTTCGGGATAAGGAGTGCCCCTCTTCGGAGGGGCCGCAGTGAAATGGGTCAACCGACTGTTTAGCAAAAACACAGCATTCTGCCAAGGTGCAAGCCGAAGTATAGGATGTGACACGTGACCAATGCCAAAAGATTACGGTGAGATGTTAGCGTTTTTATTAATGCGAAGCTTCGAGCCTAAGTCCTGGTGAATGTCGGCCGTAACTATAACGGTCCTAAGGTAGCGAAATTCCTTGTCGGGTAAGTTCCGACCTGCACGAATCGTGCAACGAGTTGACCACTGTCTCGACCAGGAGCTCAGTGAAATTGTAGTGCCGGTGAAGATGCCGGCTACCCGCAGAAGGACGGAAAGACCCTATAGACCTTAACTGTAAGCTGTTACTGTTTATTCGATTACAATGCTCAGCATAAGTGGGAGACGTTGAAGTGTGTTTTTAGGAGCACGTGGAGTCGCCAGTGAGATACCACCCTTTGTGATTGGATAATCTAACCCCGAGCCGTAATCCGGCCGGGGGACCGTGGCAGCCGGTCAGTTTTACTGGGGCGGTATCCTCCTAAAGAGTAACGGAGGAGCGCGAAGGTTGGTTCAGCACGGTCGGCAACCGTGTGTCGAGTGTAATGGCACAAACCAGCCTAACTGTGAGACCCACAAGTCGAGCAGATACGAAAGTAGGCCATAGTGATCCGGCGGTAGAAAGTGGAATTGCCGTCGCTCAACGGATAAAAGGTACCTTAGGGATAACAGGCTGATCGCGCCCAAGAGTTCATATCGACGGCGCGGTTTGGCACCTCGATGTCGGCTCGTCGCATCCTGGGGCTGGAGCAGGTCCCAAGGGTTGGGCTGTTCGCCCATTAAAGCGGCACGCGAGCTGGGTTCAGAACGTCGCGAGACAGTTCGGTCCTCTATCCTCTGTGGGCGCAGGAAAATTGAAAGGTTCAAACCCTAGTACGAGAGGACCGGGTTTGACGCACCTCTGGTGTTCCGGTTGTTCTGTCAAGGGCATTGCCGGGTAGCTAAGTGCGGCATCGATAAGCGCTGAAAGCATCTAAGCGCCAAGCGATTCTTAAGATTAATTTTCCCTGAAAGACCGTGGAAGACCACCACGTTGATAGGCTGGGGGTGGAAGTGCAGCAATGTATGCAGCTCACCAGTACTAATCGTCTGTCTGGCTTGATTCCTTCGAAATTCTAGTTTTTCGCCCTCTGGGTGAAACGATGATTTCAAGGAAAGCAAAATTGAAATTCAAGTTTGATTGGTGAAAGCCATGTTAAACGAGTAAGACAAGGACTGAGACAAAACTTGGTCATGGTTTTAAATGTAAAAGGAAATATCATTCTCTACAGTTGTCAGCGAACAAACGCGTCGCGTTTGTCAGAACCAAGACTTGAAGATAGAAGAAACAAGACTTGAACTGATAACTGATCTTTCCCAAGACCGAAGAACGAACACTCTAATCATCGAAGCCACAAGGCTAGGGTAATTGGAGGTCGCGATACAATCCAGTTAACGGATATCAGATAACGGTAACAGGAACACGTAGCCCGACCTCTGGTGACCATAGCATGGTGGAACCACCCGGTCCCATCCCGAACCCGGAAGTGAAACGCTGTTGCGCCGATGGTAGTGGGGCGATAGGCCCTGTGAGAGTAGGTCGTTGCCAGGTCTATGCCCGGTTTTTTCCTGACGGAAGAAACCGGGCTTTTTTTGTGCCCTTTGAGCCAAGAAAGGGGGGGGAGGAAAAGATATGCAGATACGAGATAGAACAATCTTGTCATGCTGTAGCTTTTTGATAGGATTCTGCTGTTATGACTAAAAAATTAGTAGCTGAATTGATAGGAACTTTCTGGCTGGTGCTCGGAGGTTGTGGTTCTGCGGTCCTCGCTGCCAACTTTCTAAGCGGGGATGCCCAAATGGGAATTACGCATTTGGGTGTCTCTTTTGCTTTTGGCCTGACGGTATTGACCATGGCTTTTGCCATTGGGCATATTTCGGGTTGTCACCTGAACCCTGCTGTGTCCGTTGGGCTTTGGCTGGGTGGTCGATTTTCCTCGTCCCAGCTTTTACCCTATATTTTGGTGCAAGTGGTGGGTGGTATTTTGGGAGCCGGTGTTCTTTACATGGTGGCATCGGGTAAAGCTGGATTTGAAGCTGGTGGTTTTGCCTCCAATGGCTATGGCGAGCTTTCGCCTGGAGGGTATTCCATGGGGGCTGTCTTACTCACGGAAGTGGTGATGACCTTTATGTTTTTAATAATTATTCTCGGGGCCACCGATGATCGGGCTCCAATCGGGCTCGCTCCGATTGCGATCGGTTTGGGGTTGACTCTGATTCACTTAATTAGCATCCCGGTCTCCAATACTTCAGTGAACCCAGCCCGTAGCTTGGCTGCTGCTATTTTTGCCACAGATTCGGCTTACCTTGGGCAGGTCTGGATGTTTTGGCTTGCTCCGATTGTTGGGGCCGCCCTTGCTGGTGTGGCCTATAAATGGCTCGGCCAGGAAGACGGATGATGTTAACGATCACGTTGCTCAGTTTGGGCAACTTCATCCTCAGGCTGAGGTGCTAGAGATTGCGTCGGTGGCTCCTTGTTGGGCCACCGGCACTTTTATGTTCAGCCAGCTGCATGATACGGGGGCTAGCTTGGCAAATCATGGTTGATTCGGCTAGTGGGATGGTTTTTAATCCGGCATGGCGCAAACGAGGGACCCATTAGAGGTATTGAAACATTACTTTGGTTTTGAGGGGTTCCTCGATGCGCAGGAGCAAGTGGTCTCGCAAATCTTATCGGGACGGGACGGGTTGGTGGTGATGCCTACCGGTGGAGGGAAATCCTTATGTTACCAACTTCCCGCACTTTGCCTTTCCGGGGTGACCTTGGTGGTATCTCCTTTGATTGCTCTGATGAAGGATCAGGTGGATGCCTTGTTGGAGAAAGGAATTGCCGCGACGGTGATTAACTCCAGTTTGGATCCGGGGGAACAGAGAGACCGTATCCGGCGAATGAAAGAGGGTGAGTTCAAGCTGGTGTATATCGCTCCTGAACGATTCAGGGCAGAATCGTTCATGTTGGCTTTAGCCGAGGTTGAAATAGCTTTGTTCGCTGTGGATGAAGCGCACTGTTTGAGCCAGTGGGGGCATGATTTTAGGCCTGAGTACATGCGACTTGGCAAGGCTTTGCAGCGATTGGGCAACCCGCAGGCTGTGGCCTTGACTGCCACCGCGACCCCAACGGTGCGAAAGGATATTTTACAGGTGTTGGCTTTGCGGGATCCTTTTGAAACCGTCAGCGGATTTAGTCGACCGAATCTTTCTTTGGCTATTTCGGCGACGGAAAAACATTCACAGAAATTTGCCCGGCTCAAGGAGGTCATTGCCCGTTGGAAGACAGGGATTGTCTATTGTGCGACCAGAAAACGGGTGGAAGCTGTTGCTGAAATGCTTCACGACTGGGGAGTGAAGAGTATTGCCTATCATGGAGGCATGAGTGATCAGGATCGCGAACGGGTGCAGAATGTGTTCATTAGCAAGGAGGCTGATGTTGCCGTGGCAACCAATGCTTTTGGCATGGGCATTGATCGGTCCGATGTTCGGTTTGTGGTTCATTTTGAAATTCCAGGCAGCATTGAAGCTTATTATCAGGAGGCTGGGAGGGCGGGGCGTGATGGGGAAGCTGCCTACTGCGAAATGTTTTATAACTATGCCGACACCCGGACGCAGGAGTTTTTTATTGAGGGTGCGAACCCTGGCTATGCCGCCATTTGTAATATTTACCAATTTCTTCAGAATGATGCGGATGAAAATTTTGAGATAAGGCGTTCCATGGATGAAATCTCAGCTGGTGCCGATGTCAAAAATGGGATGGCAGTTGGTAGTGCTTTGGTGGCGCTACGAAAAGGAGGATATATTGAACGATTTGATATTTCAGGCAAGAGGACGAAGGGAACACGGTTATTGAAGCCTGATGTCTTGGCTAGGAATCTGGCTATTGACCGAGATGCTTTGGATGAAAAAGAGCGCAGGGACCGGGAAAAGTTGGATAGCATGATCCGCTTAAGTGAGGTCAGGCAATGCCGCCAGCAAGCGATCTTGGAGTATTTTGGCGAAAGTCAGGCAGATACCTGCGGAACCTGTGATGTTTGTCGGGATGCTTTTGGTGGAGATGCCCGTCCGCCGAGCTGTGAACTCGAAACCACGATTGTACGAAAAGCTTTGAGTGGTGTGGCCAGAATGAGCAGAAAAACGAGCTCGGGCTGGCAGGGGAGGTTTGGTCGGGGGAAGGTGGTTCAGATGCTGATGGGCAGTAAATCTCAGGATATGACCAAAGCCCGATTGCATGAGCTTAGCACCTACGGCATACTTAAAGATCTGGGTACGGCGTATCTCAATGAATTATTCCGTGCAATGCAGCAAGCCGGATTGCTGCTCATCCAGCGAGGGGAATTTCCCTTGTTGACTTTGACTCCGCGAGGGGAACAGGTCATGTTAGGTAGGGTTTCGTTTCAATTGGTGTGGCCGGGAACCCAATCCCGAGGCTCCAATTTGGGTTCTGAGGTTGAGTTGTCCGAGTTTGGTTTTGATGCTGACCTTTATGGCCGATTGAGAGATGTGAGAGATCGTTTGGCCAAGTCCGAAGGCGTTCCAGCCTATCAGATATTCCCTAACGCAACTCTTGAGGGGTTTACTCGCATTCGTCCGCAGACCATGGAACAGGGGCTGCGAGTCAAGGGGGTGGGGCCGGTCAAGGCTGCCAAGTATTTGAATGCCTTTTTACTGGAGATTCAAAAGAGTTAGATTGAATCCGACCGCATACGGGTCGGCGTTGGGGTCGTGGGTTAATTTTTAGTCGGATGGGTCAACTTTTGGTGGTGTTGAATTTTGATTGTTGAGTGTCTGCCTGAGAATGGGTCAAAAAAGCCATAAGTTGGGGGGCTTTTCCCGTGCTGGCGGGGGTCAAAATTGATATAGCGTAGTTGGCTTGAGCTTGCCGGCACCCGTTACGCTGAGCGCTCTTGCCGAAATAAACATCTGACGATTATGAAAACACAGACGATAAACCTGCTTGCCGTATTGGCGCTGAGTGTTAGCTCCTCGGCGAAAGATAAACACGATTACCCGATCAAAAAGCATCGCGAGTTTGATGGTCGGAGTCTGGCGATTACCCAGAAATACTGGAATCAGTATCAGACATCCACCAAAATGATTCCATGGGAAGGTAAGAACATCTGCTTCATCACCATGGCTGAAAAAGAAGCGGAGACCGAAGTGAAAAAAGTGGAAGCGTTTACCCGCATTCTTGACCAGGGATGGGACGTGTATGCGGATATGCTCGAGCCGCATCAACCGAGACGGTTACGGCAGCATAAGGGGAAAAGTACCTTTATTGCTACACCTGGCCGCTATGCGGGAAAAAATACGATTGGTTGCGGCTACATTGGCCAAACCGGGGTAGAGGTCAGCACGTATTACAGTGAAGATCAGGCGGCCTTTGATGGTTATGTGTTTCCGATCTATTATTTTTACGAGTTGGGTCGTAACTGGTTTGTGTTTGGTAACCGGCTGAATTACATGAATGCCTGCCTCCCTGTGCACATGCGCGGGATTATCGGGGCAAAGCTCGATGTTGGGTATAAGGATAAGAAGAGACTGGAGCGTGAAATGGATTCGATGAAAAAAGGATTCGAGTCATTCACCAAATCAAAGGAGGTGTTTTCGAGTATTTTAAACAATGATCGTGGGCGCATCAGTCAGTATGGGAGCAGGGAGCTGCCGGGTGACAACAACACGCTGTATGCCGGGATGCTCTATCATTTTGCTGAAAAATTTGGTAGAAGCCGTGAATACGGTGATAAAGCAGGAGATGCATTCTATCGTAAATATTATCAAGGGGTGATGGAAACTCCTGATACCGGAGATAAAAAGACCAACACCTTGATGATTGTGGCGAGTTTGAGTCATGCCGCAGGAAAGGATCTCTCTACATACTGTAACAAAGAAATGCGGGTGGGGCTTACTCCAGAAGCTCTCAAGCTGTTTAAACGGCATCGTTGGAGCAAAGACAGAGCGGTGAAAGATTTTTTCCGCAAGGTGAAAAAAATCGACGATTACATTCAGTGGTAGATTCTTGACCTTCTCAGTATCCGGCCGTTTTGCTGAAACGCGAAACGGTCGGATGCCTGAGAGCTGGATCATGGTTCATCGGGGTGGGCTTTGATTGAGGAGTTTGGTTGTAGATACATTCCAAATACATGATGAAAAATCCTCGCCAATCTTCCGGTTTCGCGCTAGGATTACCTCGTTATGGACGCGCTGATACATCATGTGGAAGATGGACTGGAATTGGGCTTGCGTGAGGTCGATGCTGCGGCGGAGATGTTGCTGGATGGGTCGGTTTGTGATGATAAAAAAGCACGTTTTCTCAAGGGCTTGACTCTGAAGGGGGAAACCCCCGCGGAGATTGCTGGTTTTGTTGAGGCGTTTTTACAACGTGCGGTTGATCCGGGTGTCGGAGGGCTGGCATTCAATGGGCCGACGATCGATATTGTCGGGACCGGAGGGGATAAGTTGAACTTGTTTAATGTCTCCACCACAAGCATGTTTGTGATCGCAGCCGGAGGAGCTGTCGTTGTTAAACACGGTAACCGAGGGATAACGTCCAAAAGCGGCGGGGCGGATGTTCTGGAGGCCTTGGGGGTGAATATCGAACTGGGCCCGGAAGGTTTTCGTGAGTCACTTGAGGTTGCGGGAGTTGGATTTTTGTTTGCCCCGATTTACCATCCTGCATTCAAAGCTGTGGGGCCGGTCAGGGCGATGTTGGCTAAAGAGGGGGTGAGAACGATTTTTAATTTGCTGGGACCTTTGTTAAATCCAGTTAGACCGGAATGCCAACTGGTTGGTGTCTGTTTGCCGGAATTGGGATCGGCGTTTGCTGAGATCCTTCAGCGACTTGGCCGGGACAGCGCCTGGGTGGTACATGGGACAACGCCTGAAGGGGGATCGGTAGATGAAATGAGCCTGATGGGTCCTACCCGGATCTGTAAGTCCGGCCGATATCAATCGATTGTCGATGAAGTGGTGGAGCCTGAGGATTTTGGCCTTGTCCGTTGTGGGGTAGAGGATTTGCGAGGTGGAGACGCCCAGCACAATGCCACGATTCTGACTGACATTCTCAACGGCCATGAAACCGGTCCGAAGAGAGACATGGTGTTGTTGAATGCGGGAGCGGGATTAGCCTGTGCCGGATTGGTTGACACACTCGGACAGGGTGTTAGTTTGGCTAGGGATTTGATTGATTCGGGGCAAGCCTTGGAGCGATTGACCCGAATGCAGGAAATGTCCCGATCCCTGAGTTAGCTGGAGGCTGTCTATGGGCAGCAGAGTATTGTTTTTTGATCTATTTGTTTTTTTATATACCGTATAATGAGTCCACACGTTAAACCGACCAAAGTACCCCAAGAGAGAGATTTTACTGGAGGCATGTTGCAGTGTCATCCGTGCGCATTTATCGGATCGACCGGTGAAAAGTCGCTGGATGATAAGATTCGGCAGCTGGCTGATCAGGTGTGTGATAACCGGGATGCCGATCTCTTGGCTGAGATGCTGATCAATGCGGTTCGCACATCAAGAGGTTCCGTGACGGATGGAGATTTTAGGACCATGAACCGGGTGCTCAAGGAATTGCGCGTTGCGGATGAGGTGTTTGCCCCGTATCGCAGTTATCGTAAAGTTTCGATTTACGGGTCAGCCCGGACCAACCCCGATGAAGAGGAATACAAAGCTGCCGTGGATTTTGCCAGCAAGATGCGCGATGCCGGATTTATGACCATCACCGGAGCCGGCCCTGGAATCATGGCAGCCGGTAATGAGGGGGCAGGCCGGGATGATAGTTTCGGCTTGAACATCAACCTTCCATTTGAGGCCGTGCCCAACGCCTACATCTCGGGGGATCCCAAGCTTATCGGGTTTGATTATTTTTTCACTCGGAAGCTCTCGTTTGTTAAAGAAGGAGATGCCGTGGTCGCTTTTCCAGGTGGCTTTGGCACCATGGATGAAATTTTTGAAACCTTGACCTTGATCCAGACAGGGAAAGTGTCCATTTATCCCTTGGTTCTTATTGATGCTCCCGGAGGAACGTATTGGAAATTCTGGCAGCAATTTGTGGATGAGCATCTGATGCGCTTGAACTTGATTTCTCGAACCGATTTTTCACTTTTCAAGGTGACGGATGATGTCGATGAGGCAGTCGAGGAAATCTCACGGTTTTATTCCAATTTCCATTCATATCGCTATGTCGGGGACAAGTTAGTGATTCGTTTGATCAAGCCGCCAAGTGAGGATTTGTTGCGGAAGCTGAAAAATGAATTTAGTGATGTGCTCAAGAGTGGATCGTTTACCGCTACCGAGCCATTGCCTGCAGAAGAGGATGAACCGGAGTTGAGTCACTTGCCCCGGATTGTTTTCCGTCATGGCCGCAAGGACTTTGGTCGTCTGCGTGAATTGATCGATGTTTTGAATGAATAGGAGGTCGGGTGTTGATCCCCAATCACGGCTGGTGTTCTGCCTCGCCGGATGAAGGCTTTCATTCATCGGGCCTGTTCTTTCCAGCTTACAGGTTGACGAACCATTGATGATGCCTTGAGATAGCAAAAAGATGCCAGCATTAAGTTCCAAACGCGAAACTCGCTTGGACACCTTGCAGAGTAATGAACTCGCGGAAGGTGTGGAGATCCATTTGCGCACTGCCGGGCCTTATGTTCGGGTGTTGGCTTATTTATTGGATTTGCTCATCCGCGGGGCGGTTTGTTTAGTGGCGCAGTTGTTGTTGTTATTGGTCGGGGCGATTCTGGGTGCCCAGGTAGCTCAGGGGCTGATGTTGCTCCTGTTCTTTTTCCTGATGTTTTTTTATTACATTGTGTTTGAGGCTGGCAAGCGGGGGGCGTCTCCCGGTAAACGAGTGATGGGTCTCAGAGTGGTGGACACGTCAGGAGCTCCGCTTTCCTACGGGCAGGCTTTTATGCGGAATATGCTGCGGATTGCTGACGGTTTACCCTTTTGTTATGGGTTCGGTTTGTTATCGACCTTGCTGACAAAGCGTTTTCAACGCTTGGGGGATTTGTTGGCCAATACGGTGGTGGTTTACGACCGCCTGCCCAAGATGCAGGTAGCTTCTCTCCCCCCGGTTTTGGAATCAAGGGCTCCCAGTGTGCCTTTATCCCGCGAGGAACAGGCGGCCGTTTTGGGATTTCGTGAACGAGCCGGGATGTGGTCCGAGGCCCGTCGGGTGGAATTGGCGGATCATGCGAGTGCTCTGACTGGCTCATCAGGTCAACAAGGGATGACTCGTTTACTGGGGATTGCCCATTGGTTGGGAGAAAAACATTAAGGAGGAGTAGCCGGGATGCAGGGAAAGGAATTTGAAGAGAAAAACGCAGGGCGGTGGGCTGCCTATGAGCAATCGCTTGAAGTGCTCGAAAAAGGAGGACTTGGTTTGGATGTTTCCACCATTCCTTCGATGTTTCGCGAAGTCTGTACGGATTTGGCACTGGCCAGGCACCGGATGTACGGTATGCCGATGAACGAGCGGCTCAATGATCTGGTGATCCGCGGGCATAAAATGATTCACCGGCGTGCAGGAGGGACCTGGGAGCGGGTGCTGAAATTTGTGGTTGCTGATTTTCCGACAACGGTCCGCAAGGAGTGGCGTTTGCTTGTGGTTGCCACGCTGAGTTTTATTCTGCCCTTGCTCGGGATGATGCTTGCCGGGTTTTACTGGGTGGATTTCACTTGGGTGCAGGCTGTTTTAGGGCCGGATCAGATGGAGCAGGTCGATATGATGTATGGCCATAATGCGGATCAAATTTCCAGTTTGAGAGATGAATACGGGTCCAATTTTATGATGTTTTGTTTTTACATCATGAACAACATCGGGATTGATTTCAGAATTTATGCTGGTGGGATCCTGGCCTGTCTAGGCACCTTGTTTTTCCTGTTTTACAATGGGGTGTTTTTTGGGGCCTTTATTGCCTATATCCACAAAGCCTGTGATACCGAATTGTTTTATTCATTTGTTGCCGGTCACTCCTCGTTTGAGCTGATTGCGATGGTGATTGCCGGCATGGCAGGTCTGCGTGTCGGTATGGGCTTGCTTCACCCCGGTCGCCAATCCCGGGCTCGTTCACTGCTGGATGCCGGTAAAAAATCGCTTCCCTTGATTTATGGTGCTGCCGGAATGACGCTGATTGCAGCGGGTATTGAAGGGTTTTGGTCCGCCCAGCCTCTGCCTCCACACGTAAAATACACTGTGGGTATTACTTTGTGGGTTTTGTTGGTTTTATACTTTGCGTTTGCCGGGCTTGGTTCGCAACGCAGGGGGCACATGGGAAAGGAGGACTATGCGGCTTGAGGAAGTGACGGCAGAAATTCGGCCCCGTGTTCCTTGGGAATCGATCGATCTTGGTTGTGCCTTGGCTAGGCGGCATTTTGGCTCCCTGTTGAAATCTTGGGTGGTCACAGTAGTGCCACTATGGTTGTTGCTTGCTTTACTGCTGAGAAATCATCCGGTGTGGATGATGCTCGTTGTTTGGTGGCTTATCCCTTTATATGACCGGGTTCCCTTGTTTGTGGTGAGCCGTGCCTTGTTCGGGGACGTTCCCAAAGTCAGGGAGGTGATGAGAGCCTGGCCAAAGCTCTTGATTCGCAGGTTGCTGTTCGCCTTGGTGATTGGTCGTTTTTCTCCAGCCCGTGGATTGAGTTTGCCTGTAGCTGAGTTGGAGGGATTGCGAGGAAAGGCATATCGTCAACGGGTTGATTTGTTGGAGCGCAATGGTGGTGAGGGGGCAACCATGGCGACGATATCTGGCATGGTGTTGTGGTGGGTCTGCTTTTTTGGCACGGTCGGTACGGCGATGATGATGGTGCCCGAGGTGGTTCAGATGGAGTGGGTTTCAGGGATGGGAGATTTCTTTACCTTTTTTGATACGACCGATATTCCGGATGGTTTTTTCTGGATGTTAGTAGCTTTACAAATGTTTGTGATCACACTGATGGAGCCATTCTACGTCAGTGCTGGCTTTGCGTTGTATATTAACAGCCGAACATTGACGGAGGGGTGGGACATCGAGTTGGCTTTCAAACGTTTAGGTTCCAGGCTGGCATCGTTGGCCGGTAAAGTGGCGGTGGTGATGGCTGTCGGCTTTTCTTGTTTTTCTTCGCTAGCAGAGGCGGCGCCAGATACCAGCAAGGAGAAGATCGAGGCGATTATGGATGATGAAGATTTCATTATTCACCACCGATATGTTGATGTGCCGGTGGAAGAGCCTTCGAATGATTCGGACAGTGGATGGTTGGATTGGCTTAGCGACTTGTTTTCCGGTTCTGGCGTCCCCGACTTCATGGGGGCTGTAGGGACTGTGTTCTTTTATGTGATTTTGGCGGTGCTGATTGTGGGGATTATTTTTCTGATCATAAAAAATGCGCATGTGTTCCGTGGGGGCGGAGGGTGGAGACGTGGCGTTAAGATTGAACCTAAAACCGTGGCTGTCATGGGGATGGATGTCAGTCCGGAGTCCTTGCCTGATGATATTGCGGGGGCTGCGAGGGATGCTTGGCGTGCCGGGGATTTCAGGCTGGCGCTGAGTTTGCTGTATCGAGGCTCGCTCGCATGGATGGTGTATCGGGCTGAATTACCCATCGAGGAGAGTGATACAGAAGGTGATTGTTTAGCTCGGGTGGCAGCGCTTCAGGACCCGAATCAGGTTCGCTATTTTTCAGAGCTTACCGGTCAGTGGATTGCTTTGGCCTATGGGAAAATCGTGCCTGATGACCATGCCATGGTTTCCTTATGTGAACAATGGCCGTTTGATAACCAAGTTAAACACCCCCGTGGGGGAGAAAGGAGTGAAGGGTGAAATATTTCGCTTGTTTGCTGATGCTTGCGGTTCTGGTCGGCTGCGGCAAAACCGAAAAAAAGCGTCGGACTCTGGGATACAAGGGGGAGGCTGGTGTGAACCCGTTTCTGGCAGCCCAGCGTTTTCTCAGAAATGATGGTTGGGAAGTCGACAGCCAACACGGTGTGGGCTACCTGACTGAGGAAATATCAACATTATTTATTCCACCCTCATCCATTCATACCGAGGGAAGGGCCAAGCGCTTGATGCAGTGGGTGAGTGAGGGGGGGCATCTGGTGATCATGCTGGATGCAGGGGAACTCAGTGGTGATGATTTTGTCAAAAACCCGAGTTCCTGGTCATGGTTGGACATGGAAACCTCGCACCCGGGGTTGGATTATCTGAGCTCGGAACTTGAAGTGGAATTAGTCGAATGGGAGCATCAGCGGACCGATGCTTCAATCGATCCGGAGTCGTTGGACCTCGACGAGTGGGAAGTGATGGAGGAAAAAGACCGAGTGCTTCTTGGTTCGGAAAAAAGTGAAATCATGCTCGAGGGAGCACCGATGGCGATCTGTCATTGGTCCGAACAAGGGGTGCAATATTCTGAGTTGATGGAAGCCGAGTTTGGTAGTGGTGAGGAAAGTGGGGATGAAAAACACCGCTATCTCAGTGAAACGTATCTGCATGGCCGCGTCACTTGGATGACGGATGCAAGACCCATCCGTAACCGCTATATTGCTTATGCCGATCATGCGCAATTTCTCCATGAGTTGTGTGCCTTGTCCAGACCCGGGATGATTGTCTTTGCCAGTGGTGGGGGCGATGGGCTGTTTGATTTGATTTGGAGGTATTACCCATTGGCCGTAGTGACCTTTCTCTTGGCGGTAGTCTTCTGGCTTTGGTTACATTTACCTCGATTCGGGCCCGTTCAAGGGCTTCCCGAAGGGGGGATGAGAGAATACCTGAGTCTGA
The DNA here is from genome assembly GCF_013391475.1 of Oceaniferula marina. NCBI lineage: Bacteria > Pseudomonadati > Verrucomicrobiota > Verrucomicrobiia > Verrucomicrobiales > Verrucomicrobiaceae > Oceaniferula > Oceaniferula marina. Next base: position 15,246 of record NZ_JACBAZ010000001.1, read on the forward strand.
TGCGTGGCATGGGGCGCTTCTTTTGGAAATACAAGCGAGATGATGTGATGTTATCGGCAATGCGGTCGGCAGTGAGTCGTAATTTATCGATGCAACCGGGGGCGAGCCAAGAGGGCATCTTTGAGCAGTTGGCGGAAAAGTCCGGTATTTCAGAAGAAGAAGTGATTGAAGCCATGACCCGTGAGAACGTGCACGAACCCGGAGTGATGGTTAGGATCACCAGAAATTTACAGAAGATGATGCAGCATTTAACAAATAACAAACAACGATAGAACGATGAATGAGACGATGGAGATGACGGGAACAGGAGAGGGAACATCCGCACAACAGATCTGCCAGCAGATCTATGCGGAATTACGCAAGGTGTTTTTTGGACAGGACCAGGTAGTCAGTCAGGTTTTGGCAGCCTTGCTGTCGGGCGGGCATATTCTTCTGGAGGGGAAGCCGGGTTTGGGGAAAACCCACCTTGTGTTGGCTTTGGCTAATACCTTTGGTGGGGAATTCGGGAGGATTCAGTTTACTCCTGATTTGATGCCTACGGATGTGACTGGTTTTACTTTGTTCGATATGAAAAGCCAGACGTTTCAAATGAGGCGAGGTCCGGTGTTCACCAATCTTCTATTGGGTGATGAAATTAACCGGGCCCCGGCCAAAACCCAGGCCGCCTTATTGGAGGTCATGCAGGAACGTCAGGTGACCATTGATGGGGAGAGTATTAAGTTAGACCCTCCATTTATGGTCTTGGCGACTCAAAACCCGATTGAGCAGGAAGGGACGTATCCTTTGCCTGAAGCTCAACTGGACCGTTTTTTGATGAAGGTGGTGATTGATTATCCTGATCAGGCGAGCGAGGAGCAAGTGGTGTCCCAGGTGACCTCCGGGGCATCGGCTTCCGGGATCGATGCTTCCGAGGTCGAGCGTATTTGTAGTCAGGAGGAGATCATTCAGGCTCAGCGCGAGTGCGCATCGATTCAAGCTGTTCCGGAGGTCGTCCGGTATGCGGTCAACATTTGTAGAGCAACTCGCGAATCTCAGGGGATTAGTCTGGGGGCGGGGACTCGTGGGGCGATCAGTCTGATTCAAGTGGCCAAAGCATATGCCTTGATCAATGGGCGGGGCTTTGTGACTCCTGATGATGTCAAATCAGCTTCGTTGCCTGTATTGCGCCACCGGGTGCAATTGGCACCTGAATTAGCGATCAGCGGCCAGAAGGTGGATGATGCGGTTGCTGGGATTGTGAATGCCGTCGAAGCCCCGCGCGTTTGACCCGACCTTCTTGGACTCTTCCTTTTTTTAATCATATATGATCCAGCCAAGTCGACATCTTGTTGCTATCACCCTGATTTGGGGTGTGGTGGGGTTTTGTGCTGGTCACTGGCCAGTGATGAAATCTGTTTGGATCTGGGGTGGAGTGGTGTTGCTGGTCTTCCTCTTGGTTGATTTGTTGGCTTGCTTGTTTTTGAAGCGACCCAGAGTTGAGCGTGATTTACCGGGACGATTTGCCAGTGGAATTGAACAGTCCGTGCCTCTGACTTTGCGTAACCCGGGAAGTTTGGCATTGCGCTTGTGTTGTTACGACGGCATTCCTTCGGATGCCAGCAGTCGGGAACTTCCGTGGTCTGGCAAGGTGCCGGCAAAAGGTTTTACCAAACTTGAGTATCCGGTGACGATCAAGGAGCGTGGGGCCAAAGAGTTTGAGCCTGCGCATATTCGTTTTTGTTCGCCACTGTTTTTGTGGACTCGAAAATGTCGGGCTGGGGTGATGCAAGAGACCCGGGTTTACCCCAACTATGAACCGGTGTTGCGTTATGCGCTGTTAGCCATGGCCAACCGGGCTGAACAAATGGGGATTGTTAAAAAGAATCGGGCTGGAATGAGTCGTGAGTTTCACCAGTTGAGAGACTATCAGTTAGGTGATATGCTTTCCCAAATCGACTGGAAGGCGACATCGAAACGTTTGTCGTTGATTAGTCGGGATTACCAGGAACAGAGGGATCAGACGGTGATTCTAGCGGTCGACTGTGGTCGGCGCATGAGGGCCCATGATGGCGGCGTGCCGCAATTTGACCATTGCTTGAATGCCATGCTGCTGCTCGCTTATACTGCCCTGCGTCAGGGAGATCATGTTGGGGTAATGGCCGTGGGTGGTGGTGAACGATGGCTTGCACCGGTCAAAGGGATTCAATCGATGACAACTATTTTAAACCACCTTTACGATTATGAGACCAGTACGGCGCCGAGTGATTTCTCCGAGGCCGCCGAACGTCTTTTGACGCTACAACGGAGGAGGGCCTTGGTGATTATGTTGAGTAATGTGAGGGGGGAAGACAGCCACCAGTTGGTGGAACCCTTGCGTATGGTCCGCCAGCGGCATGTAACGATTTTGGCAAATTTGCGGGAGGCCTCGGTTGTCCGGCGGATGCAGCAAAAGGCATCGACACTGGACGAGGCTTTGGAGGTTGGAGGAACGGCGATTTACCTTGAAGAACGAGAGCGGATGCTCGGTGAACTTCGGGCACACGGGATCTATACGGTGGACAGTCAGGCGAAGGAGTTGCCCGTTGTTCTTGCCAACGCCTATTTGGGCGCACGCGAGATGGTGTGATTTAAAATTGATAATAGATACGGATCGTGGAGAATGCGCGGGATGAATCGTTTTTACAATGCCTTTGATATTGAGCGGACAATGGAATGGCCGTCCGAGGACGACTACCGTTCGCCGTTCCAAGTTGACCGTGACCGGGTGTTGCACACCCCGGCATTCCGAAGCTTACAAAGCAAAACGCAGGTGTTTTGGAGTGGTGAGTATGATTTTTACCGCACACGCTTGACGCACTCCTTGGAGGTTGCCCAGATTGGGCGTTCGATTTGTCATTGGCTCAAGCATCAAGACCCACACCTTGACGACCAACATTATATTGATCCGGAATTAGTCGAGGTTATTTGTTTGTCTCATGATCTGGGGCATCCGCCATTTGGGCATGCGGGGGAGCGAAGCCTCAATCATTTGATGCGGGATTACGGTGGCTTTGAAGGCAATGCACAGACGTTACGATTGTTACGAGACCGGATTTTTTCGATCAAGCAAACCGGGATGAATCCGACCAGGGCCTTTGTCGATGGAGTTCTCAAATACAAGACGCTTTGGAGTGAACTGAAACGGGGTGACCAGATACCGGAGCATCATTTTATTTATGACAGCCAAGTCAATGATCTGGATTGGGCTATGGGGGGAGTGGATTTCCCCACTGAATTGACGCCAGGAAAACGCAGGGACAGCTTCAAATCGATCGAGTGCCAGATCATGGATTGGGCAGATGATACGGCATACTCCTTGAATGATCTATCGGATAGCGTCCGGGCCGGGTTTTTGACGGTGTCCAGAGTAGAGCGTTGGGCCGAGTCGGTCGGTGAGCCTTGCGGGCAAGGCACGCCACTCGGTGATTTGGTGGATGCAATCCGAGGTGACCGTGTGGAACCCTTTGCCGGAAAGAGGATCGGACGCTATATCCAGTCGGCCCGCATGGAGGAAGATGTGAATGGGATGAGCGCTCTGACCAACCGTTATAAGTTCCGTTTGGTGATTGATCCGGAGGTTCGAGCTGAGTCCAAAATTTTTAAACGCCTCGCCTATGAGGTTGTCTTTCTTTCCCCGGAATTGAAGCAACTGGAATACAAGGGAAATCACATGCTTGAGCGCTTGTGGCAGGTGTTGGATGGGTTTTATGTGCGTGCGGACCTGGGGGGACCACAATTTCAAATTTTACCCGAAGCGGCAGCTCGTGAAATCGAAGCCACGGATGACATGCATGTTCGAGCTCGTTTGGTTTGTGATTTTTTAGCGAGCATGACGGATGGATATGCGGCTAGGATGTACAAGCGTCTGTTCATCCCGGATTTTGGTTCGATCGGAGATCTGGTAGGCTAGTTCATGGGGAACAAAAAACCGACGACAATGCATGCCGCCGGTTTGTTTGATAGGATGAGTTTGGTTGCCCCGTCCCGGGTCAGATCAGTCTGGCTCCCTTGCTTGGCCGGGAGGTGAAAATCTCAGGATCGATGCCAGTCTGTTCCTTGTATTGCTCAGTCATGGCTGCAACGATGTCATCGGCCTTGTCTGACTCGCAGAGCGTGACCGTGGAGCCTCCGAATCCTCCTCCGGTCATACGGGCGCCGATGACGCCACCTTCTTTGCCCATGCTGCGGGCAATATCGACCATGATGTCGAGTTCTTCACAGGAAACTTCGAAGTCATCGCGCAGCGAGGCGTGTGAGGCATACATCAGCGAGCCGAGGGTGTCGAAATCATTGGCCTTCAGTGCGGCTGCGGCATCGATGGTCCGCTGGATCTCTCCGACGACATGGTGGCCTCGACGGTAGACGACATCGCCCATGGTGTCTTTGGCTGCGTCGACGTCTGACATGCTGACATCGCGCCAACTGTTTTTGCCGATGATTTTGAGTCCGTCTTCGGTTGCTTTCCGACGTGATGCATATCCTCCATCGGAGAGCTCGTGTTCGACACAGGTGTTGGCTACAATCACGGTGAGGTCAGGATTCTCAAAAGGGACCAGCGTGGGTTCTCCGGATTGGCAGTCGATCATGACCAGGCGGTCGGTTTCTCCGAAGGCTGAAGCAAACTGGTCCATGATGCCACAGGGGCAGTGAGCAAAGACGTGTTCTGCTTTTTGACAGAGCAGCGCCTTGGTTTTGGTGTTAAGTTTTTCACCGGTGATTCCTTCCAGCATGGTCGCCACGGAGAGTTCAAAGGCTGCTGATGAGGAAAGACCACCGCCGGAAGGTACGTTTGAGATGATGTAGGCATCAAACCCCGGGATTGTGCAGCCGGCCTCTTCCCTGAAATAATGCATCACGCCCCGTGGGTAGTTTGACCACTTGGGGGTGCTTTCCGTGATTTCTCCGGCAACATCAATCTCGATGATGCCTTCGACTTTGGCATCCCCGAAGCGTGCGGTAGTGGTGCCGTTCGGCGCTGCCGCGATGACGAAGTTTTGTTCGAGAGCAAAGGGCATGACAAAACCGTCACAGTAGTCGATATGTTCTCCGATCAGGTTGACCCGTCCAGGGGCTGCCGCGATCACGGTGGGTTCCTTACCGAATGTGCTGGTGAATCCGTCTTTGGCTTTTTCAATTAGAGTATTCATAGGTGTTTGGTGGAAGAATCGTTGAGTATTCAAAGAGGGGTGCAGGCATGAGTGCTTGCCTGCACCTGTGATGGGCTATTTGACTTCAAGCCGGAAAGCATAGGTGTAGGTCTCCGATTTGTTGAGCATATGTTTTTTCATGGGGAGGGCACCCCAGGAGGTAATGCCTCCAAGTCCTTGGGATGCGAGGTCGATGTTGACGGTAATGACGTCACGTTGTGGGATGTCGCACGGGTGATCACCTTGTTCTAAATCACTCATCAGGCAGGGGTAAGCACCACCTTGCAGCAAGTGTTTACCGAGCGCTGTGATGTGCAGCTTTTTGCCTGCATCATTAGTGAAGGTCATCCAGCGGATATCCATGCGGTTGCCTGTTTCCTGTGGTTTACTGTAGGGGTGGGCTAGCTCAGGCACGGTGCATGAAAACGTGCCGGTGTAGCCGCTGGCACGGCGGTCGAGATAGCATTCGTGTGGTCCGATGCCCCGCCACTGGAACTGCTGGTAACTCGCCGGGATAAGGCACTGCATACCGACGCGGGGGAGGTCGGCGATGGATTTTCCTTTGGGCTGGACCATGACCTCCACCTGAAGGCCGCCCTCTGTGAGGGTATAGCGAATCGTGCCCGTGGTGCTCGCAACGGGTATTTTTAATTGGTAGCTGGCGCTGCCATCCTTCAGCTCGGTTGCATCGGGGGTGGCTGTGGTTTTTGTGCCTGCCGTTTTCCAAGGAGCGCTGCGTTTGGTGTACTTATTGCGACGTTCATTGTCGTTTGGAGGTCTCCAGAAGTTCAGGTGCAGGGGGCCGGCCAGTTGTTCTTGCCCGGCTTTTTTTATCGATGTGACCTGGGCATTGGTGTCGTTGATGCTCACTTGCAGGTCTCCCTTGCTGAGCGTGGTGACGCCCTTCGCTTTTCTGGTGGTCGCACCTTTGGCTGCTTTATCGGCGACAGCTGGTAATGGTGCTTGTTGGACGAGGATGTCCTCACGAGCGACGACGTGTCCTTTCTTCGCCCATGGGGTGTCGTTTTTCAGGCGCAGCTCAAGGCGGACTCGAACTTCACTGTTACTTGCCGGTTTAAGTGGCGTAGTGAGCGTGCCGGTGCTGTCGGGTTTGATGTCGGGGGTGTCGATTTGTTTGGTTGGTTCTTCTTTGCCGTTGGTAACCGTGGTGATGAAGGTGTCGTAGGCAGAAGTATTGGTGAAATAGGCGGTGTTGTGCAGGGTGATCTTGAGATGGCCATTCTCGAGTTGGTGATCCTTCAGGCGAAGGTTCTGGTAGCTTTTATGCACTTCAGGAGCCTGAGGTGAGGGCGTGCGGTCTGACATGACGACACCGTTCATACAGAAGTTGCCGTCGTTATCCATGTCACCGAAGTCTCCGCCGTAGGCGAAAAAGGTGAGTGTTTTTCCGTCAGGCCCTTTTTTGGTTTTGGTAATCCCTTGATCGACCCAATCCCAGATGCAACCACCTTGGAGTAGGCGTTCTTTTTCGAAGAGCATCCAGTAGTCCCAGAGGCCTCCCGATGAATTGCCCATGGCGTGGGAGTATTCGCAGACCATAAACGGGCGCTGCTCGGCTAGTGGCTTTTTCTCTTCCTTGCGGCAGAATGCTTCGAGCCGTTGGTGGTTGGCATACATGGTCGAAATCAAGTCGATGTGTTTTGCCTGCCCGGCGCGGTCGTAGTGGACCGGGTATTTAACCGGGGATTTTTCGCGAAGCCATTGGGAGGCTTTAACGAAGTTGACTCCGTCTCCGGATTCGTTGCCCATGGACCACATGATTATTGAACTGAAGTTTTTATAGGCTCCGACCATATTGGTGATGCGGTCGAGGTGGGCTTCATACCAATCCGGTTTTTTTGCAAGTGAGCTTTTCCCGTAGCCCATGGCATGGGTTTCGATGTTGGCTTCGCAGATGACATACATGCCGTATTCGTCACAGAGCTCGTAGAATCGAGGATCGTTAGGGTAGTGGCTGGTTCGGACAGTGTTGATGTTGAGCTGCTTCATCAGTTCGATATCCTGACGCATGGATGCTTCGCTGACATAGTGCCCTGTGACTGGATCGTGGTCGTGCCGGTTGACCCCCTTGATGTAGATAGGCTTGCCGTTGACCAGGATCTGGCCGTTTTTCATCATGACGGATTTAAAGCCGATTTTCTGATGATAAAAATGGGGTGTTTGTCCGTCGGGTTGCACTTCGAGCAGAAGCGAGTAGAGGTTGGGTTTTTCAGCCGACCAAGGAAGAATGTCGAGGCTCGGGATTTCGAGTTTTTGATTGCCGCTGGTACTGGCGATCGTTTTGCCTGATGGGTCAATGACACTGGCTGTGACGTTTGTTTTGCCGGTGGTGGTAAGGTCAACGCTGAGCTTGCCTTTGCCGTTGGGGGTGAGGGTGGCGTTGACGGCGAAGTCGCTCAGACCTGATATGGGTCGTGAGCTGAGGAAGACATCACGGAAGATGCCGGACAGTCTCCAGAAATCCTGGCACTCGAGATAGGAACCGTCGGAGTACCGGTAAACCTCAACAGCGATGAGGTTTTTACCTGATTTGAGGTAAGGGCTTAGGTCAAATTCGGCCGGGGTGCGGGAGTCTTGGGAATAGCCGACCTTTTTGCCATTACACCAGAGGTAAAAAGCGGATTGCACCGCATTGAAGGTGATGGTCGTGTTGCGCTTTTCCCAGTCTGTTGGCAGGGTGATGGTCTTACGGTAGGAGGATACCGGGTTGCGCTCCTTGTAAGTCGTGCGTTTTTTTGGAGGTTCGCCCATGACGAACGGAGGATCTTGTTTGAAGGGATAGCGGACGTTTGCGTAGATCGGGGTGCCGTATCCCTCAAGTTCGACATTGGATGGAACCTTGATGGTTTTCCAGCTACTGGCATCGTAATCGGTTTTATAGAAATCCAGTGGGCGTTTGTCGGGGTGCTCCACCCAGTGGAATTGCCAGTCTCCATTAAGCATGATGCACCAGGGGGATTCCATCCGTAGTTTGGTCATGGCTTCCTGTTTGTCAGGAAATGCCATGCTCACCGAGCGAGGTGATGCTTTATTAATACGGAAAACCTGTTGGTTTTCCCAATCTGGAGATTCGGCAGCAAGAGGTAAGCTTGCTCCAAACACGATCGAGAGTGACGTGAGTAATCGGCGGTAGTTCATAGGTTGTTCTATTTGTTAGGTGTGTGTGATGATTTTCTGATTTGTCAGATGGATAGACTGAGGTCGCAGCCTGAACGGTGGATGGTTCATTCCTGGGGAGTGAAAAAATGGCCCCAACGGAATGTCGGGGCCATATGAGTCGGGGTAATGTTGGCCCTCAGGCTGGTGATGTGATGATTACCAGAAGATGATGTAGAGGGCGATGGTGGCAACGATGACAAGGCCGCCCACCACTTGGGCTCCCTTCGAGCCCTCGAGCTCGATTTCCTTATTTTCGGGCATGGTGACAGCTTCTTTCATCGGGCTGATTATTGTGAGGACGATTCCTACAATCAGGACGATAAAGAAGCAGAGGGCCATCCGGTCGAGGAAGGCGATTTGCTCAGCATACCACCATCCTTTGGAAACCATCCATGGTCCAATGGCCCATTTGAATGCACCGTAAGCCACGACGTTGGTTCCGATACCAACGGCACCAAAGTAACGTGGGGTCCGGGGTGAGAAGAAGCCAAAGATAAAGACCGCAAGAATACCCGGGGAAATGAACCCCTGGAATTCCTGAATGTAGGCAAAGATACTGGTGAAATTATCCAGCTTCGGAGCCACCATGGCTGCGAGAAGGACAAAGACGACCACAAACCCACGACCGATTTTCACCAGCTTATGCGACTCCGTTTCGCCGGAGAACTTGGCATAGAGGTCCATGGTGGCAATGGTGGATGCCGAGTTGAGCATCGATGCCAAGGAGCTGATGACCGCACCGCAGAGGGCAGCGAGGACAAACCATGAGATATACCAGTAATCTTTGATCAAGTTCCGCACCAGCACCGGGAAGGCCGCATCGTAGTCGTAACCTTTGAGTTCGGCTCCTTTTGTGATGGCTTTGTTGTTTGCAACAGCCTGATTGGAGAGTTCGTTGATCAGTGATGCCTTTGCCACGGCTTTATCATTTTCCGAGGCTTCAGGTGTAAGTTTTCCAATGGTATCCTTGGTTGCCTTTAGCGCAACCTCAGCTCCTGCCAGTTTGGTGTTGTGGGTGACGACTTGGCTGACCAGTTCGGGCTGGCGCAGGACAAAGTCGGCATCGACGACAAGGGTTTTATTATCTGTGACACCTTTGAGCGCATCGATGTTTTTCTTGGCAGCGGATTCATGCAAGTCCGAAGAGAACAAGTTGAACGCCATGATTCCTGGAATGACAACGAGGAAAGGGATGATCAGTTTGAGGGATGCCGCAAAGACGATACCTTTTTGACCCTCTGCCAATGATTTGGATCCGAGTGTTCGCTGGACGATATACTGGTTTAGTCCCCAGTAGAAAAAGTTGGGGATCCAGAGTCCAATGAGCAGCGCTGTCCATGGGATGTCCGAATCTTCCTTCGGGCGGATCATGTGCATTTTACCTCCAGAGAGGTTTTTACCGTTACGGGCTTCGGCTTCGCCGTCAACGCCATCGTTGAGTAGTTTGATTCTTTCCCAAGCACCTGCTTTTTCAAGGTCTTCGACGGTTGCATTTGAATTTTCTACTTTGGTGAGGATGAGTTCTTCGGCTGGCTTGTCCGCAATGGTGTCAAAGGCGAACCACATGACCACGACGCCTCCAAGAATCAGGGCGGCCCCCCAGATGAGGTCGGTCCAAGCACAGGCTTTCAAACCTCCAACAAATACGTATGCCGCCGCCAAAATCGCAATAAACCAGCACATATAGGTGAGGTTGTTGATGACTGGCACATCGTTGTAATATTCGGACACGAATTTGGCTCCAGAGAAGATAACAGAAGCAGTTGTGACGAAGACGAGTGTAACGATTGCGGGGATCGCCATCGCGAGGCGTGCAACACCATCAAATCGGTATTGAAGGAATTCGGGGATCGTGTAGAGGCCGGCTTTCAGGAATTTGGGTAGGAACCAGAATGCGACGCCGATGAGGGTGACCGCAGCCATCCATTCGTAAGAAGCAATGGCCATACCTAACCAGTTTGCCGCAGATCCTGACATACCGACAAATTGTTCGGTTGATATATTCGCTGCGATGAGTGAGAAACCGACGAGCCACCATGTGAGTCCCCGTCCTGCGAGGAAGTAGTTAGCGGCTCCTTTTTTGTGATCGGCATCGTCGCCGTCCTTGGATTTCCAAATACCAAGGGCGATGACACCGACCACGGCTATGATAAAGAGTGAGACTTCTAAGGCAGTGTTCATGGGTCTGAATTATTGAGTTTGTCTGTTGGGGTTATGAGTGGATGGGAAGTGTTGCCATACAGGATACCGTAAAAAATCACCCATAGGGAAGAAAAATAACGATAATCTCGGTCATTGGTAAAAATCGGCATAAGTGGTTATGCCTGAAACTTTACCACCATCGTGTGTTGGTAGGTTTCTCCGGGGTGTAAAATGCTAGATGGAAAATTTGGATGGTTAGGGGCGTCAGGGAAGCCTTCGGTTTCGAGGCAGAGACCGGTGCGTTTCGGGAAGGTGTTGCCATTGCGTCCCTGGACTGATCCGTCGAGAAAATTGCCGGTGTAAAACTGGACTCCAGGTTGGTCGGTGAGAACTTCGAGGCGGCGGCCGGATGCCGGGTGTTGCACGATTGCGGCGGTGTGAAGCTTGCCATCGCATTGGTTCAGAACCCAGCAGTGGTCGTATCCGGCGCCCAGATTGAGAGATTCGTAAGAGGTGTCGATGTCTTTGCCAATGGGTTTAGGCTGGGTAAAGTCCATGGGCGTGTTCTTGACGCTGCGGATTTCCCCTGTGGGTATCATCCCTGGATTGGTCGGGAGGTAGTGGTCGGCGTGGATTTGGATTTCGTGATCCGTGATGGCTTGGTTGAAATCGCCGCTGAGGTTCCAGTAGGTGTGGTTGACGAGGTTGACGGGGGTCGCCATGTCGGTGGTGGCCTTGGCTTGCCAAATCAGCTCATTGTCATCGCTGAGCCAGTAGGTGACTGTGACGTCGAGCTTTCCGGGATACCCTTCATCTCCATCGGGAGAGCTCAGGGTAAAGGCGACTCCTTGGCGCTTGCTTTCACCAAGGGGCGTGGCTTTCCAGATTTTTCGGTTGAAGCCTTCGTTGCCACCGTGGAGGTGGCAGGGGATGCCTCCGGGTTCATTGTTCGTTGCCAGCGTGTATTGTTTGCCGTTGAGGCTGAACTCTCCGTGGGCGATACGATTGCCAAAGCGTCCGCAGGTGGAGCCAAGGGAAGGTCCGTTATTGCACCAGCCTTCGAAGTTGGCATGTCCGAGCGTGAGTTCGATGTCTTTTCTATCGGGGCCGGGAATGGTGACGCTCGTGAGGTGGGCTCCAAGTTCACTGACTGTAGCTGTCATGCCTTGGCTGTTGCTCAGAGTATAACACTGAACTTGTTTGCCGTTGAGTATTCCGTGAATTTGGGCCGTGGGAAGAGAGCGTTCATTCATGATTCTGATTAAAGGGAGAGTGGGGGCGGAATCAAGAGAAAGTCCGGGCATAAAGAATATGTCTTCTTGTTGAACGAAGTGATTTGTGGTTTTTTGGTATAAAGGATATGAAGAAAGAGGCTATGAGTGTTTTAGCAATGTCGGAAGTTCGTTGTCGGCCGGGGTTATTGATGGTCTTGGCTGTTGGATTGAGTTTTGGTGCCTCAACAAAGCTAGATGCGGAGTCGTCTGTTGGAGATCCTCCGCCTTCCATGCTCAACGAGGAGAAAATACGTTTTGAGGGAGTGCCTTACCGGGTGTGTCGGATTCCGAAGAAGATGCTGTATCAGCTGAAGTTGGCTTGGTTGGGGAGCGATGGAAAACCCATGAGGAGTTTTGACCGCGTGCAGGCTCACTATGAAGCAAAGGGAGAAAAGGTGACATTTATTACCAATGCGGGGATCTTTGAACCGGGAGGGATTCCGACAGGGATGCACCATCAGCAGTTTCGCAGCCTACGCCCATTGAATTTGAGACCAGGCAAGGGGAACTTTTTTTTGAAGCCAAATGGTGTGCTGACGGTTTCTAAATCAGGAGCCAGGATTCAGTCATCGCATGCTCTGGCCCGTTTGTGGTCGCACGGGCGAAACTCTCAAGAGCAAGCGGTATGGTCTCAAAAGACGAGATTAGCAGTGCAGTCCGGGCCTTTGTTACTGGAAGGAGGAAGGATTCATCCCGCTTTCCGCAGGGCATCGACTTCAGCCTTGCATCGCAATGGGGTCGGGGTAAATGATCAAGGACTGATTTTTGTCATTACGGATAAAGAGGGCTGGGTTAATCTGCATGGATTTTCCCGCTTCTTTTTACATCTCGGCTGTAAGGATGCCTTGTTTCTGGATGGTGACATTTCCCAGATGGCGGTTCGGCCATCGGGAAAAGTCGAGAGCAATCTATTCGGGGCTATGTTGGTGATGACTCAGCCTGCTGAGTGAGATGACTATTGCTTGGGGGTGTTGGAGACGTTCCTTGACCAGGTTTGGTCATGTGCTCGAAGACCTCGGACCAGTTGATTTTAGCTGTTGCAGCCATGAGGAGGGCAAGCGTAGCGATCGAGCCCAGGGTGATGCTGAGTCCGGTGCCCCCTTTGAATAAAAAACTGTAGCTGAAGAGTGTCAGATAGAAAAATTGAGCGATCAGAGCGACTCCCATCAAGGTTTTACCACTTGCGGCACGGAGGTAGCCACCGATGAGTGTGAGTGAAACGGCAGAGGCAATCGCAAAGGCGAGATGCATATGAATGAGGTCCGTCAAATAGGCAAAAAGTAAATGGAAGGCAAAGAAGCCGGCGGATAGAAACAGATAGTTGACCGGGTGAAGGTTGTGCCCTCTCAGTAGACCGAATAAAATCAACACGGCAAAAAAGCAGAGCAGTGAGAGTGGCGCGTAGAAACTAATTTTGGCTGCGACGGCCCCCGGATTTTTCGCTGCTGGCATGTCCATGCCGATATCTTTCGGGTTGATCACATCGGGGTAGTCCCAGACGAGGTTCCATGTGCTTTTGTCGTGGTCGTAATGCCGGTCTGTGGGGGAGCTGGCATCATCCTGAAAATCGATATCAGCAAAGTTGGTGAGCATGGCCAGCTTGAATTGGTGAATACGTTCCACATCGTGGAAAAGATATTTCCATTGGTCTGTTCCTCTGCATGCGTAGGCAATGGAGATGACTCGACTTTCTCCTGCTAATAGGTTCAAGCTGTGATGGATGCCTCCATTTTGCGGAGCCGTGTCAGAGAAGTCTTGGTCATCGAGTTTGAGGGTGAAATCGTGATAACTGCTATCGAGCGACGGTAGAGGAAAAGTAAACTCATATCGCCGCTTGGTGTTCGACGCGTTATGGATGGTATAGTTCGCTCTGAAGTGGACGCGGTAGGTCCTGTTCCAGCTGAGGCCCTTTTTTTTGGGCTCGTAGTTGAGTTGCACGTCGATCTCGCTGGCGTCCGGTTGGCTTGCGATGCGGTGGTGGACGTTATCTTCTGTGCTATACCAGAGTTTAAGATGTTCCTGGTTCTGGGCTGGCCCCCAGACTTGATTGACGCTTGTTCTCGAGTGTCGGTTCGCGGAGTTGTTTCTTTTGCTCAGAGTGCCTCCAAGAATGATCCATGCGAGGGAAACGGCGGCGGCAATGGCTCCGATGCAGACGAGATTGGCGATGCTGAGGCGCTTGCTGTTTGTGGTCATGATGCTGCGAAGTCTCTCACAGCTTTGTGAAATAAAGATGAAGCCCGAATGAAAAAGTGGTGAATGTCCGGCCCGTGGAGAGGTGAGAGCACAAAAAAAGCGACCCAGGATGGAGTCGCTTTGAGAGATGCTGATGTCGGATCTGCGATTAAAAATCGATCAGTTCGACGTCGAAGATGAGTGTGGCACTCGGAGGAATGACCGGTGGATAGCCGTTGGCTCCGTACCCCAGTTCGGGAGGGATGATCAGGGTGCGCTTTTCTCCCTTGGTCATATCGAGAAAGGCCTCGTCCCATCCTTTGATGACCATGCTCATGCCAACCGGGAAGACGAAGGGTTGGTTGCGGTCGACGGATGAGTCAAATTTGGAGCCGTCAAGCAAGTAGCCAGAGTAATGAGCGGTGACGGATTGTCCTTTGCTTGGTTTTTCGGTGCCTGCGCCGGTTTCCGTGACGACGTATCTTAAGCCGGACTCTGAGGTTTCGGCATTCGGGTATTTTTCTGCGATGAGTTCTTCAGACATGATGGTTTGTAGAATGGACTGTGGCCCTTGGTGAAAGGGGGGGGGATAAAAAACTGCGGATCGAAGAGAGATCCGCAGTGGTAAAAGCTGAGAGGGTGCTTAGGGAAGGTTTGGCAGTTCGATGAATCCTTCCAGTTTGCGGATACGCGTTGGGTGACGCATTTTTCGCAGTGCCTTGGCCTCGATTTGCCGGATGCGTTCGCGAGTCACCTGGAACTGGCGGCCCACCTCTTCGAGAGTGCGGGAATAGCCGTCTTTCAGGCCGAAGCGTTGTTCGAGCACTTCACGCTCACGCTCAGTCAAGGTGTCGAGCACATCGCCGATTTTTTCTTTAAGCATAGCGAAGCCTGCTTCTTCCATTGGGTTTTCAGCCGCTTTGTCCTCAATGAAATCACCGAAGGATGTATCGTCGGAGTCACCAACCGGTGCTTGCAGTGAGATCGGCTGTTGGGCCATCTTCAGCACGGTGCGCACACGCTCAACGGGCAGATGGATTTCCTCGGCAATCTCATCCGGGCTGGGTTCGCGGCCGTATTCCTGAACGAGTTGTTTCTGCACACGCATCAGCTTGTTGATGGTTTCGATCATGTGCACCGGAATACGGATCGTCCGTGCCTGGTCGGCAATCGAGCGGGTGATCGCCTGACGGATCCACCAGGTTGCATAGGTGGAGAACTTATATCCGCGGCGGTATTCAAATTTTTCCACGGCCTTCATCAGGCCCATGTTGCCTTCCTGGATCAGGTCGAGGAATGAAAGTCCACGGTTGGTGTATTTCTTGGCGATGGAGATGACCAAGCGGAGGTTGGCCTCGACCATTTCGGTTTTCGCCTGATAGGCCTGGCGGGTGCGCTTGCGCAGTGCTTTGCGGGACTCGACAAAGTCCTCGGCCTTGTGCCATGAGAGTTGCTGGATTTCACGCACCTTGGTTTCGAATTCCTTGTCATCCGGGTGGACGTTGAGCTTGCGCTCATACTTCCAGAGTTTCTTTTGGAATTCTTCGACCTCGTTATTGAAGTCCTCGACGACTTTTTGCTTATAGTAGAAGCGGTTATAGAGTCGGGTGACGGAGGTGAGGTTCTTTTCGAAGTTTTCGATGAGTTTCTTCTTTCCTCGTGGGTTTTTCGCCTGAAGTTTACGGAAAATCTGGTCGTTGTCCTCGTGGAGGTTGCGGACTTGTTCGCAAAGTTTCGGAAGTGCACGCAAGTAGCGCTCGCGGCTTTCGATTTTTTTGTCCTGGATGATGCGGTCGAAGCGCTCTTTGCCTCGGCTCAGTCGGTCGGCGAGGTCGAGGTAGCAGTTAGCGACAAACCCAAACTTGTGTAGTTCGGCGTTGGCTGCGGTTTCGGCATCTTCGATGCGCTTCGAGATTTCCACTTCCTGTTCGCGAGTCAGCAGAGGGACTTGTCCCATTTGCTTAAGATACATACGGACCGGATCGTCGAGGATGTCGAGTTTCTGGTCACCCTTGGTGCCTGGATCGTCGGTATCGTCTTTTTTGCGGTCGCGGTAGGAGTCGACTTCCGAGGCATCGATGACATCAAACTCCATTTTGCGGAGGCGGTCGAGGATGGCTTCGACGTCTCCCGGATCGACAAGGTCGTTGGGGAGGCAGTCGTTGACGTCATCGTAGGTAAGGTATTCCTGCTCCTTGGCCAGCTTGATGAGTTCGCGGATTTTTTCCTGAATCTCAGGGGTGTCGATTCTGCTTTTGGGCGCTTTTTTAGCGGCCTTCTTGCTTGTTGCCTTTTTGGCAGCTGGGGCCGATTTTTTAGCTGTTTTTTTAGCAGCAGGTTTTTTGGCATCTAATTTGGATGAGGAAGAAGGATCTGCCTTGTCGCCTGATTTTTTGGCGGTGGTCTTTTTGGCTGGAGCCTTCTTAGCCGTCGCTTTTTTAGCGGCTGATTTTTTGGTTGCCATGAGAGTGGTTGAAATGATGTAGATTGTCGGGGTCGGGATAGACCTCACCCTATAACGCATTTCGTGAACAAAAGCTTGCACAAATTGGTCACGAGGGCGCGAATCTCATTGACGAATCGTTTAAGGTCAAGTGAAAAATAACCTCTGATCCCCCTTGAATCTGTCAGGTTTGGCTTCTAGCATACACCATGTATGGCCATGGTTCCTCAGCGAGTTTCTTTACTAGCCCAGACGGTTGATAGTCTTCGTAGCGGGATTGCCCACAGACAGTGGATAGATTACTTGCCTCCGGAGAGGGTGCTTTGTGAGCAGATGAAGATCAGTCGGAGTACTTTGCGGCGGGCGATCGCCAAGATTGAGGAAGAAGGCTTGGTGGATGCCGGCGGTTCAGGGAAACGGCGGCAGATTTTAAAATGTCCATATTTGGATAATACGGCGAAGCCTACCGCGGCTCATGGCACGAAGAGCATTGTATGGTTGACCCTTCGGGCTTTTTCCGAGATGCCGAGTATTAATCTGAGATTGATTGCTCAACTGCAGAGTCGTCTATTGCCTCATGACTGCTCCCTCAATGTGGTGCGCGTGCCGGAAAAAGTGTTGCAGCATCCTGATGAGTTGATGAAGGAGTGGTTGACCTCTTTTGGCGGGGATGTGTGGATATTGCATCAAATGCCCAGCGAAGTGCAGCGTTGGTTTTATCGAAACCAGCCGACGGCTTGTATTGTGGGAACCCGTTCCGAGGGGGTCGATCTCGCCAGTGTGGAGGTGGATAGTGCCGCTGCCTTGCAGCATGCGGTAGCGATGTTAGGTCGTCATGGGCATCAGCACATCACCCTGATTCGTCAGGCCCAGCATATGGTAGGTGAAGATCAGTTGGAACAGTTGCTTTATGAGCTTTGTGCCGAGAGTGGGAAAGAGGCCGATGTGTTGGCCTGTTCTGCTCAGTCGGATATGTTGCCGGGGGAATTTGAGAAGAAGTTTTCCAGAGCCAGTGCATGGCGTTCCACCGCATTGATCTGCAGTGTTCCGAGTGTGGCATTATTTGCGCTGACCTGGTTGCAGCGGCAGCAGATTCAAGTGCCGGAGCAGGTCTCGATCATATTGTTGAGGTCTCAGCCGATCTTAAGTTATACGAGTCCTCGGATGGCGCATTACATGGTGAACGAAGAACGTGCCGTGACACAGATTTTGCCTCGCTTGCTAGACCTTTTGAAAAGTCAGGTGTGCACGACCTCGCATATCAATTTGATCCCGGACTATGTAGCAGGGGAGACGGTCGGGCCGGCGCGGAGTTGATGCAGGAAGCTACAGGTTTTGCTGCCAGCGGGCGACCTCAGCCTCGACATTTTCGACACTTGGGGCCCCTGGGTTGGTCCGAGCGGCGAGAGCTGTTTGTAGGTTGAACACGGCTTGGGCATCGGCTCCGTAATGATCGGATATTTGCGTCAGATCGAGTTGGTCGAGTGGCGTTTTGGTATCGACGCTGACGGCGACGGCCTGTCCAACCAGTTCGTGGGCCTGCCGGAAGGGGACTCCATTTTTGACCAAGTAGTCAGCCAGGTCCGTGGCGAGTAGCAGAGGGTCGCTGGCTGCGGCTTCGCAGGCTTCGGTATTGATGGCCATTTCGGCGATCATCTCACTGTTGACTTTGAGGGCGATTTTCAGGGTGTCGATGGAGTCAAAAAGAGGCTCTTTATCTTCCTGGAGGTCGCGGTTGTAGGTTAATGGCAGGCCTTTGGCCGCAGTGAGTAGCGCAACCAGATTACCATAGAGGCGGCCGGTTTTCCCCCGGGTGAGTTCACAAACGTCCGGATTTTTTTTCTGGGGCATCAGTGAGGATCCGGTGGTGTGGGCGTCAGAGAGGGTGGCAAAACCGAATTCACTGGAGCACCAAAGGATCAGGTCTTCCGAAAGTCGGGATAGGTGGGTCCCGATCAGAGCCATGGCAAAAAGAAATTCAGCGATGTAATCGCGGTCGGAAATGGCGTCCATCGAGTTGGTGGTCACCCGGTCAAATCCCAATTCTTCGGCGATTTGCTGGCGATCGAGGTTGATGGTTGACCCTGCGAGTGCTCCGGAGCCCAAGGGGGAGACGTTGACCCGCTTCCGGCAGTCTGCCAGTCGGGAGGTATCGCGGTCGAGCATTTCCACATAAGCGAGCAGGTGGTGGCCAACAGTGACCGGCTGGCCGCGTTGCAGGTGGGTGTAGCCGGGGATAACGGCCGCCGCGTAGGTTTTGGCCTGAGCGAGCAGGGCGGATTGAAGGTCTGAGATGAGAGCCGTCAGGGTGTCGATTTCCTCACGGCAGTAGAGGCGGGTGTCGGTGGCCACCTGGTCGTTGCGGGATCGTGCGGTATGAAGTTTGGCTCCCGGGGCTCCTATTTTTTTCGTCAGAGCGCTTTCGATATTCATGTGGATGTCTTCGAGTTCGATGGAAAACTCAAAGGTTCCGGCGTCGATATCTTTTTCGATTGTCTGCAATCCTTCGCAGATGGCGGAAAACTCATCATCGTTGAGCAGTCCGGCCTTCACTTGGGCTCGTGCGTGGGCGATGGATCCTGCGATGTCATGTTTATAGAGTCTCCAGTCGTATGAGATGGATTCTCCATATTGTTGCACAAGATCGGCGGTGGCTTTTGAAAAACGTCCTTTCCACATGCGGGAGATCTAAGCATGGATGACGGATTTGGAAACCCCGAATCTCAGTAATCTTGCTGTGATTCGGGTGGCGCAGGCTGTGATTCCCTACCAATCGAGGAAAATAATGAAAAATCAGACAACTTTTCCCGAAATTGGCGTTTATACGATTGAAGAATCGGGGAAAGGCTGGCGTATACCTTCCGATGCAGGTATGAAAACCCGCGCATAGCTAATCGTCCGATTGATTCGCTTTTTCCGACTATTCCATTACTACCGACATTGATTGATCCATGAAAATAACCTGTCATACCCAGCCGTCCCGGTTTGTTTCCGCTCATTCTTCTCCTTTCTGCCATCGTTCACGACGTGTGCTTTCTTCCGGCTTCACCTTGCTTGAAATGGTGATTGTGCTTGGAATTATTGCGATGATCATGGGAGGGGCCATCTTTACCATGCAGAGAATTTCTGACAGTGGGGCGATTACCGTTGTGGAGGGGGATTTCTCATCCATCAACAATGCCTTGCAGTCGTATAAAACAAATGCCCGGAGTTACCCTTCTCAGCAGCAAGGCTTGCAAGCGCTTGTAGAAAAGCCGAGTACGGCACCGCGGCCGAAGCGTTGGACCCGGATCCTGGATGAAGTGCCCAAGGATCCATGGAATAACGAATACCTTTATAAATACCCCGGAAGCAAGGATCGCTCACGCCCCGAGATTATCAGCATGGGGAAAGATGGCCTGGAGGGCACTGAGGACGACTTGTCCAGTCAGGATGAATAATGCTCAACGTCAGATCCGGCAGGGGGTCCCCTTAGGTTTTACCCTGCTGGAAGTTGTGTTCGTGCTTGGCATGATTGCCATGCTCGCCGTCTGGTTGACGGTCAGTGTCACCACGGTGGATACCGAACAGCAATTGCGTGAGGCGGCAGGTGAGATCCAATCCCAAATCAAGCGGGGACGATCCATCGCGGTTACTCAGCAGCGGGCATATCAAGTGACGCTTGGTGAGGGGGATGTTTCCTTGGCTCCGCAATACGCGCGAAGCCAGATGCCTGAGAATGACCGGAGCTTACCTCGGCTTTTTGAAGAGGATGTAGACTCAAGCTCGATGTCGGATTACCAGGAAGTCTACAACAGCGTAGATCTGGATCCCGAAATTCGTTATGAAATTCGCCGATGGAGGTCGGATATCTGGGAGGAAATCGATGGGGATAAGAAGTTGGTGTTCATTCTTGATCCTGTCGGACTGGTCGAACCGATCACGATTCGGTGCAGCAAGGGCGATAGTTGGTTGATGCAGGAAATTCATCCTCTGACGGCGGATGTAAACTATGAAGAAATGACGGTGCAGGAGTAACCCGGCCGTAGGCAGGGGAAGAAAAGATGAGACGAGGAATAAAAAGAAAGAGGTTGGGATACGTAATGATGGAGATCGTCATTGCGCTTGGCCTGTTTTCCGCTGTTGCCGTGTCTTTGGTGAAGGCGTTGCACATGACCGGGGATACGGCATTGATTATTCAGCGGGAGTTGGAGATCGACCGCATTCTGCGCTCGGCGATGTTGGACGCCTTGAGCAACCCGAATTTGGAGGAAATGAATGAAACCGTCGATGTCCGTGACATCACCCAGGATGACCGCTCGGATGATACCGGCCAGATTCAAACGATTGTCGAACCGATAGAGTTGGAAAATGAAGACGGACAGCTACTCCAGAACATGTTCCGTATCGAAGTCATTTATTATTGGCAGGGCGAAGAGGGCTGGGAGCAGCAGAGTGCTGAAACCTGGAGATACGCCAACCTTTATAAACCGTAATTTGAATACCATGGGTTTTTCCTCATAGCGGATGGACCCATCTGAACCATCAAGATGACCCAGAACACCAAGTTGAACAGACGAACCCGCTCCGGCTTTACATTGCTGGAAGTGGTGATTTCGCTTGGCTTGATGGGGATGTTGATCGGGATGGTGTTTCGGGTAGCGCAATCATCGATTATGTTGAGCCAGACGGTGGTGGAGGAGCAGCAGGTCACGATGGAGCGTAGTGCTTTTTTCAATTTGCTGAAAAACCATTTTGAGCAGATCCCCGGGAATGCCGTCATGCGTTTGGAGACGACCGAGATCAGTAGCGGGCGAAAGTTGTTTACCCTGACCTTTCAGAATGTGCCGATGTCATTTAATTGGGGGGAGACTCCGATGACCGCTGAGGCCTTGGAATTGGCCACGGTAGAACAACGTGATGGCTTTATCGATGTGGTGCTGCGTTTTTACGATGTCAAAATCCTCGAAGATTCGACCTCGACCGGAGACCCGGAAGCGGAGCCTGTTGCCGAGATCACGCTGATTGACGATCTCTCGATGTGTGAGTGCGATGTCATCGATGGTAGGACACTTGAGCAATTATCCTATTGGGATAACAACAGCAAGTTGCCGCTCCAGGTGAAGCTGTATTGCCTGTTCGAGCCAAGCGCCAATATTGTTCAGCAAACGTTTTGGGTGACGCCGAAAGAAAACCCGGAAGTCTTGATGCGCCAGATCATGCAGCGAAACCCTGGCGGCCCGCAAGAAACCCCAGGCGGAGCAGAACCTCCCGAGGATGGTGGCGGGACCAATCCACCGGATATCGAAATCAAACCGGGGACGCCGACACCCCAGCCGCCAAACGGTGGGGGGCGTGGAGGTTCTGGAGCAGGAGGCGGCTTACCACCCGGGGTCGTTCCTGGAAGGTAGTTGGACGCAGAAATATGGAATCAGCATCGAGATGAAGAGAAGAATCACAGCATCAGGAAAAATGGCATCCGGAAGCGCATTGGTCGCGGTCTTCTGGATTATGGCGATTTTGTCTCTGGCTGTGTTTGCCGCTGTGCGGGTGGTTTATCACGATGCTGACGTGGCCTCGGCCCAGATTAATGGATTTGATGCCTTACAGGCTGCAGAGCGCGGGATAGCGGTGGCCTCGAACCCGGCAGTGGAAAAAATGGACCCCATTCTCGAGTGGTCCGACCCCGATCGTGATCTTTCTTATTCTGCGCGCATCACTTCTGAAGCTGCGAGGTTTAACATCAACGTGATCCTGCTGCGAAAAGACAAAACCCTGCTGACGGATATCTTTACGGATTGGGGGATGGAGCTGCAGGACGCCCAAATGCTGGTGGACAATCTGACCGATTGGATTGATGAAGGGGATCTGACTGAGTTGAATGGTGCGGAAGTGGATTGGTATGAATCGCAAGGACGACCGAATCACCCGTTCAACCGACCGTTCTATAATCTCGATGAAATGCGCTTGGTGAAAGATATGGTTTTACTTGAGCAGCTCAAACCGGACTGGCGAAGCTGGTTTACCATCTGGAGTGAGGGAAAGCTGGATATTAACGAGGCCGAGCCCGAGTTGATTTCTGCGGCGGCGGAGGTTTCGATTGATGATGCTCAGGATCTGGTGGATCACATTCTGGGGCCAGACCTTGAGCGTTACACGGAAGACGACCAGCCAGTGAGCCTGGCCGAGGGGCTTGCCATGCTCGGGGTTTCTGAATTCCAATCTCCTGTGATTACACCGCGCCTTACCGATAAGGATCAGACCACCCGGATCGTCAGTGATGGGCAGGCAGGGCCGATCAAGAGACGCATCACGCTGATTTTAAAAAACCGAACCGGGCAACCGGCGATACTGGAACGCAAAGAAGAAATTATTCCTTGAACAAATCTGACGCTCTGGCATCGCTATCCCCGCTAGTTATCCACCCTTAAACATTTAGCATCATTGAGTAAAAAAACCGACAATATCCTGATTCTTCCCGGCCCGGACGGTTGGGAACTCTGGCAGGGCACGCGTGAGCAAGGTTTCCGCCGGATTTTGGAGGACGGGCCGGCACTGGCATCCGAGCTGGATAAAATTCCTTCAGGCTTTTTGATGATGGGTTTTCCAGTGCGTGAAGCCTTGGCGGTTCCCTTTAAAGCCCAGACGGATGATGAGGCGATGTTTGAGGACTTGGCCGCCATGCAGCTCGAAAAGATCGGGGTTCGCCCCGAACTGGGTGCAGGGCAATTAACGGATGTTTTTGCCGCTGCGTGCAGTGAGGGGGAAACCACTTTGCTTTCGGTGGTGCTTGCGCCTCCGCCCGAAGGCACGATGCCGATGCGTTCGCCAAAGCAGTTTGATCTTTCGGCACGCATGTATCCGATGGAGGATAATGCGGTTACCTTGTGGTGCGAGCTTGGCCGTTGGGTGTTTGCCGTGACTTCAGGAGGGCGCTTGACCTATTTCCAATCCTTGCCCGGCACTGGCGTGACGGAACATGCTGTGCGGGAGGTGAAGCTCGCCTTGAATCAGTTGCGCCTTCAAGGGGTCGATCTGGATGTTCAGCGTGCCGTGGTCTGGGCAACCGACCGCGATGAGGACCCCAAGGAAAGTCAGATCCGCGAGTTTGTCGATGGTTTGGGTATGGAGCTTGTCTTTGCCGATAAACCTTCTCCGGTGCTACCGACGAACATGAGCAAGTTGGTTCCTGCGGACGTGCGTGCTGAGCAACGGTTGAAGCAGGAGCGTTTGAAGCGCAATCTGGGAATCGCGGCTGTTGTATTGGCCTACTTCGGTCTTGCCGCCTATTTCGGCTACGATTATTGGGGGCTGAGCCAAGAGGTGAATACCCAGCAGAAAGAACTTGATGCCGTTCGTCTGGAGCATAAGGAAATTGGTGCCTTCAACTCGGAATGGGATCAACTCGCCCCGGTGGTGGAAGACCAGTACTGGCCGATGATGGTGCTGAAGCGAGCGGCGGAGCAGATCCCTCCGAATCAGGACCTTCGATTCAAGGTGTTTGATGCGACGATGGGGCAGGTGACGATCCGTGGCGAGGCGGCCGACATTAAATTAATCAATGCGTTTAACTCCAAGCTAAGGCGTGCATTGCCCGATTATGATTGGGAGTTTCCTCCGGCGGAGGCTGATGCCAAGACCAATCGGAGGACTTTTAACTACACGGGCATTTTGGAAGGGGACACTGAGGAATTATGAATGAGCGGGAGAAAAAACTGGTTCTGATCCTTGCTGCCGCAGGCTTGCTTGTCGTGAGCTTATTCGGATACACCACGTATTCTGGAGCGATGCAGAAGAAGAAGGTTGAGTTGAAGAAGGGGAGCGACGAGCTGAAGCTTAAAAAACGGGAACTTGAACAAGCACTTCAGCGGATTGATGAGGTCGAGTGGTTGGCTCAAAACATGCCGACCTCCGGAACACACACCAAGATTCGTTCCGAGTTGGTTTCCTTTGTCGAGCAAAGCTGCGCGAAGTACAAGGTGAATGTAAAAAAACGCCCGAGTGCCTTGCGTGAAAACCTGGAAGAGCAGGGGGTGTTTAAGAGTGCCGTCGTCAAGGTGATGGTCAACTGCACCGACAAGCAGATGTATGATTTGTTTTGTTTGCTCCAGAATCCACGTGAAGCCCGCTCAATCACCCGCATGCGGATTATTCCACAGAGAGATGACGCCACCAAGGTGGACTGCGAATTGGAAATTACCCAGTGGTATAGCCCTGAAGACGAAGAATTTGCCGAAGATGCCCAGATAACCGACAATTGATGAGGGACGATGATTCCAACAGACAAATCACCCGCGATCAGGCGTTATTCGCTACACACCAACAGATAATTTTTTACCGATGACTCGATTTTATTCCATGCTTGTTTGTTTGTTACTGAGTGCCGTGGCGCTTCAGGCGCGGCCGCCGGTCCAGCCCAAGTCGCATCAGTTCAACCGTCTGATTCAGTTTTCACCTTTTACGATCAAGCCTGCCAAGGAGGCGCCGGTTACGGTTTCTCCCCTCGAGCGTGAGTGGTCTCTGGGGAGTATTCGTCCGAGTGGGGATACTTATGCCGTCACATTGATTAATAAAAAGGATCGCAAGAACCGGGTGCGTTTCCTCCCCGGGTTTTCCTCTGGGGAGTATCGCTTGCTTGAAGTGCGCCAAGACGTCAAATCACCTAAAATGTCGAAAGTGTTAGTTCAGCGAGGCACTCAAAAAGGATGGGTTGTCTACGATGCCAAAGTGGTGGCAGTCAGGACCTCGTCTGCAGCCAAGAAACCAAGTCCCAAAAAACCGACTTCCAGCACAAGCCGACGGTCCTCACCCCCAATCCCCGGTAAAAGCTCGTCGGGAACCTCTGCTCCAAGAGTTCGTCACGTCCCTCGGACCCGATAATTGTTTCACCACAGCCTGATTTCATTTTCTTATTTTCCGTTATTTCCTGCAATATCTCATGAAAGCCATTGTTCCTGCTCTTTTTCTCATCGGTCTGACCGCCGGCTTGTCCGCCCAGGCTCCAGCACCGCCAAAAGCCAAACCCGCGCCTGTGGTTCCTCCCGCAGCGGCCGCACCGACTGCACTGGTAAAGCCGGCAGCCGTGGAGAAGGCGGATGCCACTCCTCAGCCCGAAGATGCGGCAAAGCCAGCCGTCGTCAAACCACCGGTCCGTGCCGCAGTTCCGGCTGACCCTCGGGCCAATCCTCCGGTTCCCAATGTGCCGCTGGCCCAACCTGGTTTACCCGCCGGGGTGAATCCTCAGGCTGCTGCGCCTCAAGCAGGTGCGCGCCCCGACCCCAATGCGATTGTATGTGCTACGGGGCAGGCGATTGATGGCAGCAACTGGGATGATCAGGATGTGGCGGACGAATACACAAAATACACCGGCAAGCGGGTGTTGCTGAGTTCGGCTACCCAGAACATGGAGATTCGATTTTTACAGCGGGGACCACTGACCAATGCCGAAGCCGCCTCCTTGCTTGAGGAGCAGCTAGGAATGGAGGGCTATGCTTTTGTTCCCAGTGGCGCCAACAAGGTGAAACTTCTGCCCAAGGCCCAGGGAAGCGCAGTGGGGGCTCCGGAATATGTCGAGGAAATGATCGATGACCCCAGCTTGATTCCTGATGGGGACGTGTATGTTTCTTACTTCATGCGATTGAATTTTATCAAGCCAGAGGAAGCGGTGAGAACCTTCACCCAGAGTATCCACGGTTTGGGGCCTGGGGCGAAGATTGCGCCGGTTTTGAATGCCTCGGCCATTATTATTACCGGTAAGGCATCATTTATCCGGAAACTGATCAACCAGAAGCAATACATTGATGTGGCTGCTGGTAATGTGGATACCACCTGGGTGCAGTTGCAATACGGGGATGCCGAAGAGGTAGCCGCTACCTTGAATGAAATCATGAACGCCCAGCAGCAGCGGAAAACCACCGCCGGGGTGACCAATACCGCAGCGCGCACGAACCGGCCTCCGGTTCCCAATGCGGCCAAAACATCCACCCCAGGCGCCTCGTCTGCTGGGGAAGATATTCCGGTTCAGATTGTTGCCAGTCCGCGCCTGAACAAGATTTTCATCATGGGTCGCCCAGTGGATATTGTATTTGTCGAGGGCTTGGTTCGTGAGTTTGATGCTCCGCCGAACCGGAATAATTTTATCAAACGCAAGCTGCGTTTCATGATTGCCAGCGATTTTCTTCAGGTGGCCTCAGATGCGTTGGCTGCGGTTGAACCTCAGGGGACCGGAAGTCAGGGCGGAGCGAGAAATTCCAACCGATCAACCAATCAAAACAGGAATACCAACTCGAACAACAACCGGAACACGGGAGGTAATAGCGGTAACCGCAGCGCCGGTGCCGAATCCGTTCAGGAGTTCAATGTGAGTGATGTGCCTGAATCCATGATCGTCGGCAAGACGCTGATTGTGGCCGATAACCTGGCCAACAGTATTCTGGTTCAGGGACCACCGGAAAGTTTACGGATCGTATCCGAACTGATCGACAAGCTGGACGGTCGACCCCAACAGGTGATGATTTCCACCGTCTTTGGTGATATGTCTCTCGGCAATATGCAGGAATTTGGTATCCAGTGGGGATCCGTTTCCAATGCCGAGGAGGGCGGTGATAACAGTAAAGCTCTGGGTGCCGGATCGATTAACACGAGCACGAACAACCCGCTGGCCGACTTGGTAGCGCTCAGCACCACGGCTGGATTAACCGCCGCAGGTTCCGGAGGACTCAATTTGTATGGTCAGCTCGATAACATCAGCGTGGTCCTGCGGGCCTTGGAAACCCATACCGATTTCAAGGTGCTTTCCAGACCGACGGTGACCACGGCAAATAACCGGAAGGCGGTTATTTCTTCGGGTCGGCGGATCGCGGTTCCAACCAATACCTTTACGAGCGGAGCGAACGTGGGAACCACCCAAAGCACCAATATTGAATACCGGGATGTCTTACTGCGTTTCGAAGTGGTCCCTTTGATCAACTCGGAAGAGGAAGTCACGTTGCGTATTTCCTTACTGAATGAAGATACCCAAGGGTCGCAGATTATCGATGACAATGAGATTCCCACCATTGTTACGGAGTCGATCACCACAACGATTACGGTTCCCAACAATAAGACGGTGGTGCTTGGTGGTCTGGTGACCGAGAAGCTGCGCAATGGCACATCCGGAGTTCCGGTGCTCAGCAGCATTCCCTTATTGGGACGCTTGTTCCGCAGTGATGTCAAGGAAGTCGATTTGCGAGAGTTGCTGATCTTTATGCAACCTCGGATTCTCAACACGGATGCTTCGAAGGCCGCTGCCCAGGCAGACATGGAGGGCCGCTACAAGGTGACCCAACCTCTCAAAGAGTTTGCGGATGGACCGGAAGTGCTTCCGTCCCGCGATAGCTCGAAAGGAGGGATGAGCGCCCCTGCGTCCCAGCAGCCTCGTTCGGGCTTCCGTTATCCAACCCGGCGGTAATCATTTCGGATTGCGGTGTCGAGCCACCGCAATCCATCGTAAGATGAATCGAGTTGCCGTTATCAATGTTGTCGGGCTGACCAAGGGGCTGATAGGAGAGCATACCCCGGCGATCTCGGCATTTGCAGGTCGTGGGGACATCTCGTCATTTCCTCCGGCGTTTCCGGCGGTGACCTGCACTGCCCAGTCGTCGTATGTAACGGGTCGATCCGTTGCATCCCATGGAATTGTGGGAAATGGTTGGTATGACCGCGAAGCTGCGGAAGTGAAGTTCTGGAAACAGAGCAACCACATCGTTCGGGGTGAGAAGTTGTGGGATGAATTGCGTCGTGAGTACCCTGGGTTTACCTGCGCCAAGATGTTCTGGTGGTATAACATGTATGCGTCCGTGGATTGGTCGGTGACCCCAAGGCCCATGTATCCGGCGGATGGTAGAAAGGTCTTTGATGTTCATACGCAACCGATGGGGATGCGGGAGGAGATCAAATCCGCGCTCGGGGAGTTTCCTTTTCCTTCGTTCTGGGGACCGGCGTCAGGCATTGCCTCATCACGCTGGATTGCGGAATCGGCAAAATGGGTGGAAAACAAGCACCAGCCGACGTTGAATCTGGTTTACTTGCCGCATCTCGACTATTGTTTACAGAAGGACGGTCCGAATAGCCCCGGGCTTGCCGGGGAGTTGCAAGCGATTGATGAGGTCGTGGGGGATTTGATTTCTTTTTTTCAGAGTCGAGACATTGAGGTGATGTTGCTTTCCGAGTATGGGATTTCCCCGGTGAACCGACCGGTTCACATCAACCGTGAGTTTCGCAAGCGGGGGTGGATTCAGGTTAAAGACGAGTTGGGGCGTGAGACTCTGGATGCCGGGGGGAGCAAGGCCTTTGCCGTGGCTGATCACCAGGTGGCTCACATTTATATCAATGATCCAAGCATTCGGGAGGAAGTGCTGGATTGCCTTAAGCAAATCGATGGAGTGGAGGAAGTCCGCATGCCGGAACAATGGTTTCCTGAAGGTTCTGGTCGTGAGCGGGCGGGGGATCTGATTGCGGTGGCTGACCACGACGCCTGGTTTACTTACTATTACTGGTTGGATGATGCCTTGGCTCCGGACTTCGCACGATGTGTGGATATTCACCGCAAGCCGGGCTATGACCCGGTCGAGCTTTTCCTCGATCCGGATATTCGATTGCCCAAGCTGAAAATTGCACGATTTCTGTTGCGGAAAAAACTCGGTTTCCGCACCTTGCTGGATGTTATTCCTTTGGATGCTGGATTGGTTCGTGGATCACATGGGCGGGACCGGGTGCCTCGGGATGAACAACCGGTGCTGATTTCCCAAGGGCACGCCAATGTAGAGCGGGCAGAAGAGGTTTATCAGCGGATCAAACAGGCGGTTGTGGGAGAAGCCGGCGTGTAGGAATCGTCATTTTTACAGACAAAGCCGATGGATTAGGGCATTTTAGGAATAGATGGTATCAATGTCACATCCTCAGGCAGAGGCATGGAAAGACTGGCTCAAGGAACATGGAGGGCGGCTTTACATGTATGCGCGGCAGCGTAGTTCTTGCCGTGAGGATGCTGAAGACATGGTTCAAGATGCCATGGTTCGCTTGTGGCATTACCAGGAAGAACGGGGAAACACCCCCCCGGATCTGCCACTTGCTTATTCAGTGTTGCGCTTTGTTGCCATGGATTATGGCAAGAAGTTGGGGCGTAAAAAACGCAAAGAGGAAGCGATCATTTTTTTACATGACCGTGATGATTATTGGTGTGACTCGAGTGCTGAAGATGATGAGGACGCTCATCTCTTACGTCAGGCTGTCGATAGCTTGGGCGAAAAGCTTCGCGAAGTCGTGACGCTCAAGGTCTGGGGAGGGCTTACCTTCAATGAAATTGCCGAAACCATGGCGATCTCACCTAACACTGCGGCATCGAGATATCGGTATGCGCTCGAACAACTCGAACGAAAATTAGAGCATTTGAATCAGCAAGGTCATGGAAGCGCCTAAAAATATCGAAGAGAAATTGAGCCGATTGATGCCTCCGGCATTGAGTGATGGAGCGCAGCAACGTCTCGAGGAGACTCTCGATGACTTGGCCTCATCGCATGGTGAGGATCCTGATGCGCGGCAAGTTACCCAGTCCCGAGCACCTATTCTGGGCAAGGTATGGAAGGTTGCAGCCTTGCTCACCTTGTTGGCGGTTCCCGCGGTGGTGATTCACCATCAGGATGAGATGTTCCAAGATGATGCTTCCCTAGCCTCGATTTCTGATGAAATCCAGGTGCCGGATATGGTCTTGTTGAAATCGGTCAAGTTGATTGACGGTCGCGAAAACGATGGGCTGATTGTTCCGGACGACGGCAGCTCACCGCATTACCGCTACCGCTACCGCGTGATTGATGAAGAACAGGTGCAGGACCCCGAGACAGGAACGGTGATCACGCTCCGGCAACCAAGTCAGGAGGTTGTGACAATCCCTGTAACTGAATTTTAAGTAGATTGATGCTAGTGATGAAATCGATACAGTCATGGACCTTTTTATTATCCCTCTGTGGTTTGCTGGGGGGCGTATGCGCCCAACAAGAAACGGCTTCCCGCCAGGTGGTTCCTCCTTTACCTCCTTTGCCTGATGCTTCAAAAGAACAGGCCGAGCAGGCTGTCAGTTTGGGGGTTCAAGTGATCAAGCCGGGCGTTGCTCTTTATGCCCAGCTTCCCAGCTTGCCCAAAGGTAGTGGCTTTTTGTTGAAGGCCGTTATCCCGGATGGGGCAGCTTCGGTTGCCGGCCTCAAACCCATGGACCTGATTTGGAAGCTCGATGGTCAGATTCTGATCAATGAATCCCAGATGCTGGTGCTTCTGGCGATGCATCGACCGGGTGACAAGGTCGAGCTGAGCTACTTCCGTTCTGGCGAAGCCAGGTCTTCCACGTTGACCTTGCAAGCTCGCTCGGATCAAGAGACGCCTCAGCCGGATTTGTTGGCCATGCCCGTGGCTCCTCCGATGTTGCCGATGCGCGTGATCAGTTATGAGGACCGCTCGGCATCGATCAGTGATAAAACTGGTACGGCAACGCTGACTTATCGAGAAGGGAAGCTGTGGTTGAGGGTGGAGTCCGATCAGGGGATCGAAACGTTTAATAATTACGTGGAATCCTCCAAACAAATGGCCGAAGTTCCTATGGTTTGGCGTAGTCGCTTGCCCGTTTTGCAGCGTTCATTGGAAGAGTCCATTCGGATGCGGCGCTTGCCCAGAGTGCGGCATGTTCCCAGGAGCCGGACCAAAGCGCGCGTCGCAGGAGGGGAATAGAGACCTTGAGCTGCCATTCTTGATCGTGTTTTACGCAAATAATGGCGTACTATTCGCTTGATTTGACGGATTAGGATAATAAGATTGCCATTCTGCTCTGATGTTCCCATGATGGCGGCATGCATGCCGATGTAGCGAAACTTGTTCAGGCGGGAAGAATCCCGGAAGCCGTAGGTAAAAGATTATCCGAGATCGCTCCTGGCGAGTTTTGTAGCCACAAGGCATGGGGGGCTGGTAAAGTTGAGAGCTGGGATCTGCAGGCCGGTAAAGTGGTAATCAATTTCGAGCGCCAGCCGAATCAGGAAATGGCATTGAAGTTTGCGATCCAAAAAACAGAACCCCTTGATTCCGAACATTTTAGTGCACATAAGCTGGAGAATCTCGACCAATTGCGTGAGCTGGTTGAAACCGACCCCGTGGAGCTCGTCAAACGAGTTTTGGAAAGTCATGGAGGGACGATGTCCCTTGACCAATTGGACCGCGAACTTAGCGGGAGTGTGGTGCCTGAAGCCACCTATAAAAAGTGGTGGGATAAGGCGAAAAAAGCCCTGCGCGAAAGCCATATTTTCTCCGTTCCTAGTAAGCGTACCGATCCGTTGGTTTTGCGTGCGGATTCCGCCAGTCCACAGGAGACGCTGGTGATGGAGTTTAGTGATTCCAGAGACCCCCGGGTGAAAATCAAAGCTCTGGAGAACATCCGTAAGAATTTTGCAGTATTTGAAGGCAAAGGCGAAATCCTTCAGCAGGTGATTGATGAAATCAACGCCTACTGCCTCAAGGGACGCAAGTTGCATCTGAGCACGGTGCTTGAATTTCTCGTGGCCAGGGACGACATCATCGATTGTTTCGATGACTTGAACCTTGCGGATAGCGATATCCGTTTGGCTGATGTGATCACCACCGAGCAGGACCGCCTGGTGGATAGCCTGAAGGGGCGCTCTGCAGCAACTCAGCGCAAGATTTTTGAAACCTTTGAAGATTCCTTCGGTGAAGGCTGGCAGGATGAAATTCTCAAGGTGTTTGATGAAGTCGGATCTCGGGGTGTCACTGAGATTGCCCGCTTGCTTCAAGAAACCGGAGCCGACGATGTATTTGCGGATCACCTTAAAAAGTCGATCGCCAACCGCTGCCTCGGCCCGGATGCCTTGATCTGGTTGTGTCGTGAACGTGAGAAATCAGCTGCAGAGGTCTTTACTTTTGAGACCGGCAACTCGATTCTCAATTTGCTGGATCGTGATCACGTTGCCGATGGTCCTAACCGAAGCGTTCGTTTGCGGACGATGCTGATGAGTGATAAAACGTTGATTGCTGATATCCTGGCAGATGCCGATGAGGCAGAAGCCCGTCAATTCGGTCGTAAACTCTATCAGAGTCAGGTGTTTACCGAGCTCGACCGTAAGTCTTTGATGGCTCGAGTGATTAAAGCCCGCCCGGAAACCCATGACTTGGTCACCGGCGAGTTTGAGCGGAAAGTGGAAGGCGTCATTTCTTCCCAGGAGAGCATCGACCGCCGCAAAGCTGATCTCGACAAATTGCTCAAGGAGCGGATTCCTCAGAATGTTGAGGAAATTAAAATTGCCCGTTCGTATGGTGACCTACGCGAGAATTTCGAATACAAGGCAGCCAAGCAAATGCAGGCTGTTCTGGCACGTCGTCGCTCGCAGTTGGAAAAAGAGCTCGCTCACGTGCAAGCCACTGATTTTTCGGGTGCGGATACAGCTTGTGTCAACATTGGCACGCTTGTCACATTGCATGATGATGCAGGCAAGGCCATTCAATACACGGTTCTCGGAGCATGGGATTCGATTCCTGAAGAGAATGTCGTTTCCTATCTTTCCGACATCGGGATTGCTCTCATGGGAGCAAAGCCAGGCGAAAGGGTGGAAGTTCGCGATATGGAAACCGAGAAAAACCGCTTCCTTACCGTGAAAACAATCGAAGCTTACAAAGCATAATTTTCACTAATAAAACAACTTCTAGCTGTGAGCGCTGATGATAATTGATCTAGGCGTGAAGAGCTGAACACCAACAACTGAACACTAATAAAATGTCAGACACTACCATTACCAACATTGTCGGCCGCGAAATTATCGATTCCCGCGGTAACCCCACCGTCGAAGTAGACATTCTGCTTGAGTGCGGAGCATTCGGCACCGCTGCTGTGCCATCCGGAGCATCCACAGGTGAGCACGAAGCCTGTGAACTTCGTGACGAAGATCCTGCCCGTTTCCTCGGTAAGGGTGTGCTCAAGGCCGTCAACAACGTCAACGAGAAGATTGCACCCGCTCTTCTCGGACTCGACGCTACCGACCAAGCATTCATCGACAAGACCATGATCGAGCTTGACGGAACACCTAATAAGAAAAACCTCGGAGCCAACGCAATCCTCGGTGTTTCTCTTGCCGTAGCCAAAGCTGCTGCTGAAGCCTGTGGCCTTCCACTTTACAAGTACATCGGAGGACCCAACTCCAAGACGCTTCCCGTTCCAATGATGAACATCATTAACGGTGGTTCTCACTCGGATGCTCCGATCGCATTCCAGGAATTCATGATCCGTCCTGTTGGCGCTCCTTCTTTCAGCGAAGCCATCCGCATGGGTGCTGAAGTGTTCCACAGCCTGAAGAAAGTGCTTCACGACCGTGGTCTGAGCACCGCTGTTGGTGATGAAGGTGGATTTGCACCTACATTCGATGGCACGGAAGACGCCCTCGACACGATTTGTTCCGCTGTTGAAAAAGCTGGTTACAAAGTGGGTGAGGACATCACCTTCGCACTCGACTGTGCTTCCTCCGAGTTCTTTGAAAATGGCGTATACGACTACACCAAGTTCGAAGGCGAAGGCGGAGCCAAGCGCAACTCCGATGAGCAGGCAGCTTACCTTGCCGAGCTTTGTGAGAAGTATCCGATCGACTCGATTGAGGACGGCTGCGACGAAAACGACTGGGACGGTTGGAAAGTGCTTACCGACAAGATCGGTGACAAGGTCCAGCTTGTTGGTGACGATTTGTTCGTGACGAACGTTGACTTCCTCAAGAAGGGAATCGACCTCGGCGTTGGTAACTCCATCCTGATCAAGGTGAACCAGATCGGAACCCTGACCGAAACCCTTGACGCCATCGAAATGGCTCACCGTGCCGGTTACACTTCCGTGACTTCTCACCGTTCCGGTGAAACCGAGGATCACACCATTGCTGATATCGCGGTTGCCACCAACTCCGGCCAGATCAAAACCGGTTCCATGAGCCGTTCTGACCGTATTTCCAAGTATAACCAACTTCTTCGTATCGAGCAGCAGCTTGGTGAAGAAGCCATTTACGGTTGCTAATTCGATTCATCCCGAGTCGAGAGGAAACCTGATATTTCCCTACAGCCTCCGCCCGTGACCGGGCGGAGGTTTTTTTGTGGGGTCGTCCGGCAGGGCAGGTAGGCTGATCATTCTTGGCTCGGGCTCCGGATGCTGCTTGGCCATTGACTATTGCGTGGCTTGAGACTAATGCAATGACATGCGACGTCGAGGAAGAGACGGGGAAGCCCGTGAAAACAAACATGCACGTGGTGGCCGCCCGAATAAATCACGCCCTGAGGAAGACCTCTATGATTTGATTGAGGGGAAGGATGCTCCGTTGTTGCTGATTCTCGACTGTGTCCAGGATCCTCACAACCTTGGCGCCATTCTCAGGACCGCTGATGGTGCAGGCGTAACGGCCGTGGTGGCACCCCGTGACAAATCCGCGGGGATTACCGATACCGTACGGCGGATTTCGGTTGGGGCTGCGGACCATGTTCCCTTTATTCAGGTGACCAACCTTTCGCGGACGATGACACGTCTCAAGGAATCGGGCGTCTGGTTGGTCGGGACCAGCGATGCGGGAACCCAGAGTTTGTATGAAACTTCACTGACGGGGCCGCTCGGGATTGTGATGGGGGCCGAAGGAACCGGAATGCGACGCTTGACCGAAGACCAATGTGATTTTCTGATTCAGATTCCGATGGCCGGAAAAGTCGAGTGCCTCAACGTCAGTGTGGCAACGGCTGTCTGCCTCTATGAAGCAGTTCGGCAACGCTTGGGCTAGCAGAGCTAGATTTGGTTGCGTTTCTTGAGGGGGGCAATTAGCCGGGATGTTACCCTTGTGCTTCGTTTTTCGTATCGGATGGATTGATACCACTCCGCAAAACAGACGAGACGATTGATCGTTGTTGAGGTATTGGGAAAAGCACTGCGTGATCCATGAGCGTTCCGGATGAATGACTCCTTTGGCTGTGTTTCTCCTTAGTCATGGTGCTCGCACCATTCCTTCGTCGCGCCTTACCAAAGAACTCATTCATCTCGGCTATCGTCCCGTCTGTTTGACTACTTGGTATGAGGGTTTATCATCCCTATCAGGTGGGATTTTTTAACCTGGCGCAAGCAGGTTGAACGGGTACCAGGGCAGGTTGCGCAGGAGAAAAAAGAGAAGGAATGCCACCACGATCGTTCTGGCTCCGTAGCGACCGAATGAGAGTTTCCATGTTGGCTGTTGGCCCCGAAGCCATGCCGGAAGTTCGATCAGGAGACCTACGATAGCGATCGGGAAGACGATTACTCCGAGCAGGTTGAAGCCGAGAGCTGTGAAGAGTTCTCCATGGAGCAGGGCGTGGGTGGCCCGAGTCATGCCGCAGCCCGGGCAGTGGAGCCCGGTCCAGCGGTTGAACAGACACGCGAAGGGAAAGGCCGAGGGGCCACGCTGATGGACGAGAATGGCAAGGGCTGCAGCTCCGGCAGCAAACATCAGGACGAGCACCAGTCTCCAGCGAACCACGGGTCGAGGTTCGCTCTGTATCGGGGGCGGCGTCATTCCCTTGCTAAAGGCGGGTTACATTCCGGCTAATCCTCCGGCTATACCAATGAAGAAATAGATGACGAAGACCGCCAAGGTGAGACCTACCGACCAGAGGCACCAGGTTTTGGCGTTGTCGGATGCTGCTTTGGCGGCATGCCAGTCACCGGCCGCTTTGAGTCCGTCCACTTTGGCTGCGTAGACGATAGCGACGATACCGGCGGGGAGACAGCAGAGCAGCGTGACCACAATGGATTGCCAGAGGTAATTGGGAATGTGGTGTTGAGGGGCTCCGGTGTTGAACTGAGGAGCCGCTTGTGGAGTTTGATAGGGTGACGGCTGTGCCGCAACAGCTTGTCCGGGGGCGCTTGCCGCGGTCGGTGTTGTTTGAGGGGCTGCGAGTGCTGCCAATTCCGGAACCTGGCTGATGGGGAGCCAGTTAGGCATGCCATCGTGCCACGCCATATCCGTGGTTCGGATTTGTTGATTTGCGATAAGGTTTTTCAATTCCTGTTCTGGGACAGGTCCGTGTTGGGCTCCGTTTTGAGAATAATACCAATCCATAATTTGTTGGGGAATGTTGATTGAGACTTTCGCGGTGAGATCTTGATTTGGCAAGGTTCAAATGATTTAGAAACTCGAAGTTGTCGATTTCAGAATAAAAAACTGCCGCTGTCAGAGGCCCTTGCGGGAGTCTCGGTGACAGCGGCAGCTTGTTGTGTGTGTGTAGGTGATTCAGGGAATCGATTAGACGCCGTGGGCGTGGGTGCGCTGCTCTTCCACTTCCAGACTGCTGTAGTGACGTCGCATGCGTTTGATCTCGAAGTGCATCAGCACGGAGACGATCAGAGCGATGATGAAGGCGGCTCCGAAAATGTAGAGGCTTTGTTGATAGCTTCCGGTTTTTTCGTAAACAAAGGCATTGATCATGGGGCCAACGATGCCAGCTGCGGACCAGGCGGTGAGGATGTAGCCGTGAATGGTTGGCATTTCCTTCAATCCGAATAGGTCGCTGATGTAGGCCGGGATACTGGCAAATCCACCACCGTAGCAGGTGAGGATGATGAAGGTGACGGCCATGAAGGCGATGGGCATCGAGGTCAGGTTCGCCAGCAGAGGGAAGGCGATGATCTGGATAGCGAAGAAGGCAATGTAGGTGTTGGCCCGGCCAATCACATCGGAGAAGGACGCCCAAATGATGCGACCCAGACCGTTGAAGAGGGAGATCCCCATTACCAGAAGGCTGGCCATTTGGATATCGAGTCGAACCATTTCATAGCCCATTTTCTTAGCTGTGGCGATCACGGCGATACCACAGGAAACGTTGATGAATAGCATGATCCAGAGGCCATAGAAACCTGGGGTGCGGATGGCTTGCATGGCGGTCATTTCGCCTGCCGGGTTGTTTGATTTTTTGCCATTTTGGGCACCCTTGCCCTTGGCAAATTTGTCCGCATAGTCCGCTGGAGGGGGGGTGATGTAGAGTGAACTTGGCAGCATCACACAGAGGTAGATAATTCCGAGGAAGGCAAAGGCGGTAGCGATCGACTTCTTATCGTAGATAACAGCCTTTTTGTAGTCCTTGCCTACTTTCTCGAGCGCTTTGTATTCTGCACTGTCGGTTTGTTGCTTGCGGAACATTTCCGCAGCCTTGTTGGTTTTTGCCGTAAACTCTTTGACGCTTGGTGCCCCAGCGATCATTTGCTCGGCTGCAACCGGGTCCTTCTCCTTGAGTTGAAGGTAGTCGTAGGCTTTTTCTGTTGCCGGTAGCACGATCTCACCCTGTTTGGGCACAAAGACATCGATCAGGTTGGCGCAGATCAGGCCGCCGAATCCGAAGCCCATGATGGCGAGACCTGTCGCGAGCCCGCGTCGGTCCGGGAACCATTTAACCAAGGTGGATACGGGCGCGATATATCCAAGGCCCAAGCCGATGCCGCTGACGACACCAAAAAACAGGTAGAACATGTACAGGTTTTCAAGCCAGCAGGCAGCTGCGGATCCCAGCAGGCCGATGCAGAAGAAGGCCGCGGATAGCAGTCCACCTTTGGATGGTCCTTTTTTCTCGATGAAACGGCCGAGGAAGGCAGCGGAGATACCGAGGAAGAAAATGGCGATACTGAACGCGAACGAGGTGTTTTTGGTGGTCCAGCCGAAGGTGTTTTCGAGTGGCATTTTCCAGGCACTGTAGGCGTAAATGGATCCAATCGAAACGTGGATTCCAACGGCGGAGGCGGCAATGAGCCAGCGGTTTTTCATAATGATGGATGGATTGGTTGTAAGGGGGTGAAATTGGTGCTCACGTGCAAGGTTCGCAGAAAGGGTTCGTGGGGGATGAGACCCTTCCTTGGAGCGACTTGTTTATGCCAGATCCTTTATCCATCGTCTAAGCCGTATGTGGCGAAGATGTCTCGGATCTTGCTCGCAGCTTCGGGCTGGTGATGGGTTTTTAAAAACCCAAGGAACAGGCCGCATACACAGAAGTGCAGAGTGCGCTCGATGGGGCCACAAATGGGGCCACAAATGAGGCCTGTGGCTTATCGGGCATCGAGCCCGCAAGATCTGAAGATGTCGCGGATTTTTTCCATCTTATCCGCGCTGGGTGGTTGGGTCTCGGTCAGTTCGTAATCCATTCCGAGTTCTTTCCATTTGAATTCGCCCATTTTGTGAAACGGGAGGCATTCGACCCGTTCGATGTTGCCTTTCCGTGCGGCAAATTTGGCTAGTCCCCGGACCGCTTCTTCGCCGTCGGTCAGGCCGGGGACCACGACATAGCGGAGCCAGACCGGCTTTTTGTTTTCGGCCAGCATGCGGGCCGTGAGCAGGGTGGGGGCGAGATCAAAGTTGGTGACTTTACGGTAAATTTCCGGTTGGTAGCTCTTGATGTCGAGCAGAACAAGATCGGTGGCATCCAGCAGACGTTTACTGAAGCGCATTGGCATGGATCCTGCGGTATCGAGGGTGGTATGCAGCCCCATTTCCTTTGCTCCTTCGAACAAGGTGGTGACAAAGGGAGCTTGGCTAAGAGGCTCGCCACCGGAGACGGTGAGACCTCCACCTGAGGGAATCAGGAAGTTTTTGTAGCGGGAGAGATCATCGAGAATCTGGGATGCCTCGGTGAATTTTCCTTGTTTCAGCTTCTGGGTGTCAGGGTTGTGACAGTACAGGCAGCGCATAGGGCACCCGGTCAGGAAGACCACGTAGCGTAGTCCGGGGCCATCCAAGGTGCCGGCGGTTTCAAAAGAATGAACGAAACCGGAGTCCGCAGTTTCCCTCTTTGTGTCGAGGGGAACCGCGTCGTCCAATTCTTCTCCATCAAACGGCAGCGTGTTTGCTTGGCCGCATGATGGTAAAGGGGTGCTATTGATGCTCATGGAATGTGCGGGTAATGACGTCGAGCTGCTGCTCACGAGTCAGCTTGACGAAGTTTACCGCATATCCGGAAACCCGCACAGTAAGTTGTGGGTATTTTTCAGGGTGCTCCATGGCATCCTGCAGGGTTTCGACGTCGAAGACGTTGACGTTGATGTGGTGACCACCCTCGGAGAAGTATCCTTGCAGCAGGCTGCTGAGGTTTTGCTTACGGGCATCCATGTCGCGACCGAGTGCCTTGGGCACAATCGAGAAGGTATAGGAAATGCCGTCCTGGGCGTGTTCGTATGGCAGTTTGGCAACCGAGCACATTGAAGCGATGGCTCCTTTGCTGTCGCGGCCGTGCATCGGGTTGGCTCCAGGGGCAAACGGCTCTCCAGAACGACGTCCGTCCGGGGTATTACCGGTTTTTTTACCGTAAACCACGTTGGAGGTGATGGTAAGCACTGACTGGGTAGGCATGGCGTCGCGGTAGGTTTTGAGTGCACGGATCTTGTCCATGAAGCTCTCCACCAGATCCGAAGCGATGGTGTCTACTGCCGGATCGTTGTTGCCGTAGCAGGGGAAGTCGCCTTCGATCTTGTAATCGACGGCCAGGCCTTCCTCGTTGCGGATGATGTTGACCTTGGCATTTTTTACCGCTGAGATGGCGTCGGCGGCGACGGAGATGCCAGCCACACCACAGGCCATGGTGCGAAGGATTTCCGGATCGTGCAGTGCCATTTCCACGCGTTCGTAGGCATACTTGTCATGCATGTAGTGGATCGCGTTCAGGGCGCTGACGTAGGTTTTGGCGAGCCAGTCGAGCAGGCCGTCGTAACGCTCCATCAATTCATCGTATTCAAGTACGTCTCCGGTGATCGGTGTGCTTACCGGTGCGATTTGTTTACCGGTCATTTCATCCTTACCTCCGTTGATGGCGTAAAGCATGGCTTTGGCCAGGTTGACACGAGCTCCGAAGAATTGCATTTGTTTACCGATGCGCATCGCAGAGACACAGCAGGCGATTCCATAGTCATCGCCCCAGTAGCCGCGCATCAGGTCATCACTTTCAAACTGGATCGAGGATGTTTCGATGGCCACTTTGGATGTGTAGAGTTTGAATGCGTCAGGCATTTTCTCGGACCAGAGCACTGTGAGGTTGGGCTCGGGTGCCGGACCGAGGTTATACAGTGTGTGGAGGAAGCGGTAGCTGTTCTTGGTGACCAGTGGACGGGCGTCCTCACCAACACCACCGATGGCTTCCGTTACCCAAGTTGGGTCCCCGGAGAACAGGGCGTTGTATTCGGGCGTCCGGATGAAGCGGACCATGCGCAGTTTGATCACGAGTTGGTCCATCAGTTCCTGAGCTTCTTCCTCAGTGATCAGACCGGCGTCGATGTCGCGTTGAATGTAAATATCAATGAAGGTGGAAACCCGGCCGAAGGACATGGCGGCTCCGTTTTGCTCCTTGATCGCTGAGAGGAATGCAATGTAGGTCCATTGCACCGCTTCTGTGGCGTTGACGGCGGGGCGTGAAATATCAAAGCCGTAAATTTTGCCGAGTTCCTCGAGTTCGCCAAGCGCACGGTACTGTTCGCAGAGTTCTTCGCGCAGGCGGATGTTCTCTTCGGTCAGTTCGTCGCTGTAGTCGTTTTTCCAAATGTTGAGTCGCTCTTCCTGGAGATACTTGGTGCCGTAGAGGGCAACCCGGCGGTAGTCACCGATGATGCGGCCGCGGCCGTAGGCATCGGGAAGTCCCGTAACGATACCGGCGCTACGGGCGGCGCGAATATCATCGGTGTAGGCGTCGAAGACTCCGTTGTTGTGGGTCTTACGGTACTTGGTGAAAACTTCGGCGGTCTGCTCATCCATTTCGTAGCCGTTCGCACTGAGTGCATTCTGAGCCATGCGAAGTCCGCCGTATGGCATGAGAGCGCGTTTGAGTGGGGCGTCGGTTTGGAGGCCAAAGACAACTTCGAGCTCCTTGTTGATGTATCCCGGACCGTGGGAAACGATTGAACTGACGGTCTTTTCGTCCGCGTCAAGAACCGCACCTTCGCAGGTGAGTTCTTTTTTCATCAGCTCTTTGACTTCGTCCCAGAGGGCTTCGGTGCGTTTGCTTGGTCCTGAGAGGAAGGATTCGTCGCCTTCGTAGGGGGTGTAGTTGCGCTGGATGAAATCGCGAACATCTGTGGTTTCGGTCCAGGCTCCGAGTTTGAAACCTTTCCAGGCGTCTTGGCTGGGCGCCTGTTTTGAACTATCGGTATCGGGGGTAGTTTCTGTAGCAACGTTACTCATAATGAATTAATGGTTAGTTCTTTGGTAGGAAAATGAAGAATAGGGAATCCTATTCACCCTGTAAAAATTAGGGGGCTTATCGCGCCATTTATATAGCAGAGGATACACGAATACGCGTCCCGAATTAGACAGATCACTGTGCATATTTTGCTAAAACCGGTCAATTCTTGCATAGTGGAAGCAAAATTCTTCATTTAGAGGCTTAAACAAACGTTTATCTCGGCCCCTTGTTTTTATTGGTTTAGAGCGGTCTGGCGTAGGTGTTGCAGCGGTTGTGCCACCCGGCCTTCCAGCGTGATTCACCACGTGCTTTGGGTGAGTTTTGGATGCGTCTGTCGAGGCACCGTTTGGCCGCTGCCGCGAACTCGGATGCGGCAGCTTGTCCGGCGGGGACATTGCGCATTTCCATCAGCACCCACATGAGGCCCCAGCCTTGGTTGTTGTATCGCTCTTTCGGGTTGGTGCCATCGCCTTTGAAATTGACGTAATCGATCAGGGCGTAGGTTCCGTGGCTGGTGCTCGCAACCTTGTGGTAATTGTTTTTGATCGTGGCTCGTTGAGCTGCGGGGGCCGCTGCCATCATTTTCGGAAGGGCACTTTCGCTGGTGGCTATGATGAAGTCGGTTTGCAGCGTGACGTTATTGGCGAGGTATTGCCGCAGGCTGCTCAGTTTCTGGCCATTGAAGTCGTTTAAGAATGCCTGACGATTTGGCCAGGGGCAGTGTTGTGCGTTTGTGACCCATGCGGGGATGTTTTGGCTGCCGCGTTGCCGGGCGTAGTTTACAAAGCGTGGAAACGATTCGGTCCAAGGGCCTTTGAACCCTTTGGGATACCAGATGAAATGTCCGATGCCCATCGAAGGAAATTCTTCGCCAACGTTCCAGTGGGTGAGTCCGCTGACTTTGCCCCCGGATTCGTTTTGCCAGATTTTCATGCCGATTTTGTTGCGTTCGGACTGGCTGAGTTGGCTGATGGTGCTGCTTGGGTTTCCTGGATTCACCTGGGGAGAGCCAGAGTCGGGGGAGCAGGAAACGAGGCAGGAGCATGCGAGTGAGGTAAGCGGTAAAATGAGGGAAATGGAACGCAACATGCGTGCTAATTTAGTGGCAGATCGCGTGGAGACCAAGCAGGAAGTTGTGAGTTGTTATTTACGGGTCGGCGGGTTAGGGTCTGTCCATGAAGTCAATCGTTGCTTTGTTGCTGAATTTTTGTGTCTTGCTTGGGGTTGCTTTGCCAGGAGTTGCTGCCGAGGAGCCGGAGCCCAACAAAAGGGTTTTTGGGAAGTCTGAGGAGGCGAGTTACGCTGGAAAAGTGGTGGTGATCAAAGTCGGGGAAAAAGATCTGGTGAACAAACATGCCTTTAAATTTTGGCAACGAACCATCGAAAGGGTCAATGATGAAGGGGCCAGGGCGGTGGTGTTTGACCTTCACACTCCGGGAGGGTTGGCGATGGACACCGCCGAACTGATCATGGTGGACATGCAAAAAATCAAGGTGCCTTCCTTTGCCTTTGTGAACCAAAAGGCGCTCAGCGCAGGGGCTTTGGTTTCTGCGGGAACCGATGCCATCTATATGCATCCGGTGTCTGCGATTGGTGCGGCCGCCTTGGTGAGTAGCCAGGGGGAAATCCCTGAAGTCATGAGATCGAAGTTGGAATCGGCATTTAATGCCTTTGTCCGGGCCGTTGCGAAAAGCAAAGGTCATAATCCGGATGTGATTCGAGCCATGATGATTGGTGATGACTATTTTGATTTTGGAAAGATTCAGGTTGAGCAGGGGGAGTTACTGACATTGACGGCTGATGAAGCGATGCTGGAATTTGAAGGTAAGCCATTGTTGGCGAAGG
Source organism: Oceaniferula marina (assembly GCF_013391475.1). Classification (NCBI taxonomy): domain Bacteria; kingdom Pseudomonadati; phylum Verrucomicrobiota; class Verrucomicrobiia; order Verrucomicrobiales; family Verrucomicrobiaceae; genus Oceaniferula; species Oceaniferula marina. The sequence goes on from NZ_JACBAZ010000001.1 coordinate 58,676, forward strand.
GGATTGTTTCCAGTGTCGAGGAATTGCTCGAAAAAGAGGGGCTCGAAGGAGTGGAAGTCGTGGAGGCTCAACCGGCCGGGATGGAGCGTTTTGCCTATCTGGTGGCGACTTTTTCCGGTCTGTTGATTTTGGTTGGCATGGGCGGTGCGTATCTGGAAATGAAGACGCCGGGCTTTGGTCTCGGAGGAGGGATCTCGTTGCTGGCGTTCGGGTTATTTTTCTTTGGTAATTATGCTGCAGGCAACATGGCGGGGTATGGCCTCATGGCCCTGTTTGTTCTGGGGGTGGTTTTGGTGGTCATTGAGTTGTTTGTGCTGCCAGGCATGTTGGTTCCCGGGATTCTTGGGGCGATCATGATTTTGTTCTCCTTGTTTGTTGCCATGATTGACGAGGTTGCCTTTGAGCAGACCAAAGGACGAGGATTTGAGATCGACGGTGTGTTTAAGCTTATCAATGAACCGGCGATGCATCTTGCTGTCGGATTATTTGGTTCGGCTGTGTTAGCATTATTATTGATGCGTTTTTTACCAAATATTCCTTTGTTTAACTCCTTGGTGATGTCGAAAGAACTTGAGACCGGGGCCGCGATCAGTGAACCGGGGGACGAACATCAACACGAGGGGATGAAGGGCAGAACCATGACGGATTTACGCCCAGCAGGGAAAGCTGAGATTCGAGGAGAAGTTCTCGATGTCACTGCAGCCAATGGCTTTATCGAAGAAGGGAGAGAGGTTCGGGTCGTTTCTGAAGACGGCTTACGCATTCTCGTCGAGGAGTTGTGATGGTTTTTTACACGGCATTTACAATCGTAGCGTATCGGAAATGATAGCCTGTGATCTGGAATGAAAGAGAACCCGGTGATATTGGTGGTTGAAGATGATGACGCGGTGCGTCAGGGCATCGTGGATGCGTTGACCTTTGCCGGGTATGAGGTGTTGTCGGCTGCTGATGGCCGGGAAGGCATGCAACTGGCCTTGCGAGCATCTTACCAGTTGATGCTCTTGGATTTGGTGATGCCTCATCACAGTGGGTTCGAAGTGCTTGAAGCCTTGCGCAAAGATCGTCCCGGTCAGCCGGTGATTATTTTATCCGCTCGAGGCGAGGAGTCTGACCGGGTGCGGGGCTTGACGATGGGCGCTGACGATTATGTCGTCAAACCTTTCAGTGTGCGGGAGTTGTTAGCCCGTGTGGATGCGGTGTTACGTCGAAGCAGTGAGCGGATTGTCGGTGACCAGTGTTATGTCTTTTCCGGTGGGGAGGCTGATTTTTCGAGACGTGAATTGCGCATGCAGGATGGAAGCCGCTTGAAAATATCTGAGCGTGAGTCCGACTTGTTAAAGTATCTGGTTGCGAACCGGGGGCGGGCGGTTTCGCGTGAGGAACTGTTACAGCAGGTTTGGAGGATCGACCCCAAGCATATCGAAACCAGAACCATTGATATGCATATTGCGCATTTGCGGGAAAAGCTTGGAGCTGATGGTCAGAAGGTTCTGCTGACAGTCAGAGGAAAAGGATATATGGTGGGAGAGTAGCGAAAGGACATTGGAAATGAATCGACCGTGGATCATATGGAGTTTATCAGCTTTGTGCGCCTTTCTGGTGTTCGGAGCCATGGCTTTGATTACGCGGCACACCTTGAATTTGGAAAAAGAACGTGCCAGGGCGGAAGCCAAGGCGGAACTGGAAGAGCGGGTTCGTTTGGCACTTTGGAGGATGGATACCATCGCAGCCGGAATATTGGCCGAAGAAAACAACCGACCGGTATCGCATTTCAAGGATCTTGAGGTCGAGCCTGACCGCATTCCTCAATCGGGAAATGCCAAGCTTCATTTCGAGGTTGAGAACGGGGTGCTGAAATCCAACAATAAAACAAGTGAATGGGAGAGCTTTCAGTCATTTCTCAATGGACAGGCAAAGGATGTGGTAGCGTCCTATAGCAAAAAGAAGAAGCCGAGCAAGGTGGCTTATTTTTCCGGCGATAATAATCTGGATGTCTTGCAGGCGGTTGCAGGCAAGGCAGAGGAAGTGGAGGATCAACAAAGTCAGGCTTGGGAAGCCCAGGTGGATGTTGCCCGGCAGCAGCGGGAGATGAACCCGAATGTCGATGTTCGAAACAACGATAGCTACCAAGGGAATTACAATCGCGCGGAAAAGGCCAAACGCCAGGCGATTGTCAACAAGTCGATTGGGCAGGTGTTGCAGCAGAAGGGCGCTCAGAAAGAAGCCCCTGCGCACAATCAACCGGCGTCTCAACATGCTGAAGTTGACTCATCGGCGGAGGGTCTGGTTCCCAGAAGTTCCCAAGGTGCCGGCAAGCGAGGCGCGGAGCTTCCTGAGGTGAAACAAGAGTTGAAGTTGGCTGGCTTGATGGACGATGCGGCCTCGATGGATCAAGTCCACTTGTCGATTCTGAAACCGCTATGGTTAGGTCAGGATTTGATTTTGGCCCGGGAGGTGGTTGATTCCTCAGGTAAGCGAGTGCAAGGTGTCTGGTTGGATGCCAGGAAGATCCGGACGTCGTTGCTGGTGGAAATTGATGATTTGTTACCGAATGCCGTGTTGGAGCCCGTCAGGCGCGGGGTCGGGGTGTTGCTTGGTGAATTGCCTGACCCCTATGCTGATGATCCGATGGTGATGGCCGCCTTGCCTTGGAAACTGAGCCCTGGGGAGGTTGCTGTAGCCGATCCCGTAGGGTGGACTCCGATGCGAAAAACACTGGCCGTGGCTTGGGTTGGGGCATTGCTTGCCGCTCTGGCCGCGGTTGCTTTAATGCGAGGTGTTGTGAAACTCAGCGAACGTCGTGCTTCGTTTGTGTCATCGGTTACGCACGAATTGAGGACTCCCTTAACGACTTTTAGTTTGTATTCCGATATGCTGGCAGAAGGTATGGTCCGGGACGAAGATAAACAACAGGAATACCTCTATACCTTGCGGCGTGAATCGGCGCGTTTGACTCACCTCGTGGAGAACGTGCTCGCTTATTCGAGGATTGAGCGAGGTAGTGCCAGAGCCCGGGTGGAGAACATTGAGGTGGCTCGTTTGATTGATCGTATCCGTGACCGATTGCAGCAACGGGCGGATGAAGTAGGGATGAATCTGAGCTTTGAGATCGATGATCAAACGGGAGGGCGCCACTTGGATGTGGATACGACTGCCGTTGAACAGATCATTTTCAATCTCGTGGATAATGCTTGTAAATATGCGAGTGGCGATGACTACGGAAAAAACCTTCTGCTTCAAGTGGGCGGTGACACCCACTCATCCGGTGATGTGTACTTCCGGGTGTGCGATGAAGGCCCGGGGGTTGATCGCTCGGAGCACAGACGACTGTTCCGCGCTTTTCACAAGTCAGCCAAAGAGGCAGCACACAGCAAGCCCGGAGTGGGGCTGGGCTTGGCCTTGAGCCGCCGCTTGGCGCGTGCGCTTGGCGGAGATCTGGTGATTGTTCCTCGTGAGCGTGGGGCGTGTTTTGAATTGCGTCTCAAAGGCTTGGGCTAGGGCGGAGAAGCTTAAACCCGCAAGGGCTGATTTCGGGCTCAACCGTGGTTGGAAATCCAGACACAACCGTAGGGTGGGAGATGGATCGAGGTGTCGTTCTGGTCGTAGTGGTCACCGTTGAGGACATCATACCAGGTTTCGGTCGCAATCAGGTTCAATTCAACCAAGGGAATCGTCTGTGGCTGGTCCGAGATGTTATGCAAGGCAAAGATCGACTGGCTACGATCCAAACTTTCTCTCCAGAAGGCAAAGACCTGGGCTCCGAAGTGCAGTGTGTACTGGGTGGCATTCGGGTGGAAGGCCGATTGTTTTCTCCGGATATCGATTCGGCGGCGAAGCTCGTCAAAGATGATTTTGTGATGGCTATCCGGGGTGTTCAGTTGTTCTTGGAGTGCCTCGGCCGACCATTGATGGCGGTTGATGGACCGTGGTTCTCCACTCTCGGCCATACCTTGACGATCGTTTTCGGTCGCTAACAGGCTGTGGATGTAAAATGCCGGTAGACCTTCCAATGCGAGCATGATGGTGTGGGCACAGATGTAGCGATCTTGTTGCCACTGGTCCTCACCGTTAGCAATGGTTCCGGCCATGGACGAGTAGAGAGAAATATTGGCTTCATAGGGGGTGAGTTCACCTTCCGGTGTTCGACGCATGGAGATCTCTCCTCCAAAGGCCCGGATGGTTTCTATCAAGTTGTGCTGTTCGGTGCCGGAAAGTAATCCTTCGGCTGGGCGCAGGCCGATGCCGTCGTGGGAGGCAATGAAATTGAGGTAGGCTCGACCGCGCCTAGCCGGTGGCATGGACATCATCCATTTTTTCAAGTGCTGGCAGTTGCCGCTGAGCATCGTGTAGAGTAAAAGCGGAGGCAGCGAAAAATTGTAGATGAGATGAGCTTCGTTGCCGTTTCCGAAGTAGCTTAGGTTTTCTTTGTTAGGGACGTTGGTTTCTGTGATCAGAATGGCCGCGGGTTCGAGATGTTCGATGATGAGCCTGAGCAGCTTGATTAACTCGTGGGTCTCGGGTCGATGGACACAGTTGGTTCCGTCTTCTTTCCATAGGAAAGCGACGGCATCGAGTCGGAAGACATGAATCCCTTTATCCAGATAGAGCTGGATGATGTGGATGATTTCCATCAGGACTTCGGGGTTGGCAAAGTTCAGATCGACTTGGTCCTCACTGAAGGTGCACCAGACTTCTTTTTCCCCGTCGACGGTTTGCACGCTGCTAAGTAGCGGAGTGCTACGCGGTCTGACCACCTGACTGAGGTCGTTGAATTGGGCGGCATCAATGAAGTAGTCTTTGCCTGGTGTTGTGTTGGTGCAGAAGTTTTTGAACCAGAGGGATTCGCGTGAGCAGTGGTTCAGGACCAGGTCAGCCATCAGGTTGAAATGTTTGTGGAAGCGTTCGATGTCATGCCAGTCACCGTGGTCAGGGTTGACGCTGGTGTAGTCGATCACTGAAAAACCGTCATCCGAGCTGTAGGGGCAGAAGGGGAGGATGTGCAGGTTGTTGATGTGTTGTTTGAGTTCCCGTTGGCTGAACTCATAGAGGGTGCGGAGTGGTGCTTCACCGGGGCGTTTGATGCTGTCGGCGTAGGTGATGGCAAGGACGTCGTTTTCCGTCCACTTATTGAGTTCGGGGGTCCTGTGAATGGCTTTGGTTTCAAGCGGAGCCATTTGAAAGATCCGGTCCGTGACAGCGTCTACGTTGTCTTCGCCGTAGACGTTGCGGACGCGCTCTTCGACACGTTGACGTAACTGCACCACTTTCGGGTGGCTTGCCATATTGTAACTGGCTCCTTTGCCAAACTCTCTTTTGTCTTCCTCTACAGCGTCGAGAAGCATATCCATGATGTTAGGGACGGCTGCAATCACGCGTTTCCAGCTGGGCATGAAGGGGGTCGCCATCGATTGTTCGGGGTCGAGGAAGTCGTTACCCGCCTGCATGATATTTTCGGCAAAGACCTCGATGGCCGAACCTTCGGTATGCATATCGTAGTTCAGGCCGTTGATGGCGGCATCGCTGTGGTAGCTATCCACCAAGTCCAGTGCAATGCGGTAGTAGGTGGCTTTGATTGTCCGGATGCGCTCTTGAGTGAAGACTTCGCCCTGGGTTGCCATTTTCCGGTAGAGGGATTTGGAAATATCGCAGCTCATCTTCGATAGACCTCTGGTTTTGTCTTCGAGTGAGAGGTCTTGGTGCTTGTGGTCGTAGGTGTCGGCGATGTCGACCTGGCAGATCTGGTTGGTGGCGTAGTTACGATGCATTTCCGAAAGGGTTCCCATTTCGAGTCCCCAGTCGGATGGAATCCGTATGTCTTCGATCACATCCCGGGAGAGGGAAAATTCGCCTGCGAGCGGATAGCGGAAGCTGTCGAGAAATTCAAGGTAGTCGTTTGGTCCGCAGACTTTTTTCAGCGCCCGAAGCAAGGGGGTGACGAGCAGGCGGCAGACGCGGCCGTTCATCGAGTTGTTTGCAACTCTGGCGTAGTATCCTTTACAGAATTTGTAGCTGAGGTTCGGGTTGGCCACCGGGTAGATCAGGCGGGCGAGCATCGAACGGTCATAGGTGGTAATATCGCAATCGTGCAGTGCCACGGTTTGGGCTTTTCCCGATGCGAGAATATAGCCGAACATGTACCAGACGTTGCGGCCTTTCCCTGGCTCGAGTGGTGCCAGCCCCTTGTCTTGGAGGAGTTGATCGATTTTCCTCAGGCGGGGGCCATCGTTCCAAAGCACATCGGGGTGCTGGGGGAGTCGGTCAAAAAACTGGAGCGCGTAGCGATACTCGGATTCGTTTGCTCGGTCGAGTCCAACGACGATCTGGTCGAGGTAGGGGACTCTGGCGATTTCATCGACGATGGCATTAAGTGCCGGGCCTTCCAGTTCCGAGTAAAGCGATGGCAGCACCAAGGCCATGGGTTTCTTTTTTCTGAACTGCAGTAAGTCGTCTTCCAGGTGCTCCAGCGGGCGTTGGTTGAGTTGGTGCAGGGTGGTGATAATTCCGAATTGGTGAAAGTCTCCCATGGTGATGGATGCTTGGTTTTGTGTTATTTGAGAATGTCGAGCACAGCCTGGTTCCAGCCTTTGGATGCCGGATAGGATGCGTATTGGATGTGAGGTGCGTTGAGGGGAATTCGCGGGCCTTTGTCGTGTGGGATGATCACTCCGATATCTGCAGCTTCGAGCATCGACAGGTCGTTCGGGCTGTCGCCGAGAGCGAGGCATGTCCAGAGTGTATGGGGTTCACTCATGTGGTAGAGGTCGCAGACGGTTTTCAGTCCATCTGATTTATCGGCGTTTCCCATGAGGTGAATGAAGCGGCCGCCATGCAGTGCCCTGATGCCATGGGGTTCGAGTTGCTGATAGAAGTCTTCCCAATGTTGGGGGGTGTCATTCCAGAGAATGGGTTCGGATACATGACGGTCTTTTGCCATGACCGCTTGGTGTTTGCTCAAGCCGGTGACTGCGGCGAGTTCAGTGGGTGTCCAGTCAGCAAAGCCATCGAATTGATAGTCGAATGCGGAGCGAAGCGCATGTGCATGTTGCAGGATGATCCCCCTGTCGAGTCCCGTTTGAGTCGTCCAGTAATCCTGATGTTTGGTCCATGTTCCGTCTTTTGCTGATTTGCAAAGTTGGGCAAGCGGTGATTGGGCCGGCACGGCGACGATGCCTCCATTTTCCGAGACAAGTGGGGTGTCGAGTTGAAGCTCATCAATCAAGGCTGTAAGTTCGGGAATGGTTTTACTCGAGTTGAAAACCAGGGGGAAGCCTTCTGCTTTGAGGGCTTCTACCGCTTCCAGCGCGTCGCTGTAGCTGTAGTCGTCGTTCATGAAGCAGGCATCCAAGTCTGAGATAACGAGTAATTTTTGAATGTCTGGCATAGATATGTTGGGGGCAGATCCTTTTTTTTGAGGCGGGGTTCAGCAAGAGGTTGGCGCATGTGCCGCCTCATTTCGATTCTGCCAAGATAGGGAACGGGTATCGTATGAGCAATCAAGATGCCAGTCATACAAAAAATCGTAGAGCTTGGTTCGGATGCCCTATTGAGGGGCTTGCACCGCAGGGAGGCAGAGGGGGCGAGGGCGGTGCCGTTGATTTGCCTTATGATTTTGGCGATGATGGAGTTGCTCGCGGCGGGAGCCTCAGCCATCCGGCAACCGTGGGATGGTGAATCATCCAACGTTTACCGGATTGTTCCAGCGGGAGGTTCTCCCGGGTTTTAGCTCCGACATTTTGTTGAACAATTTCAATACGGTCTTTTTTCACCTGACTGATGATGGCGACATGTCCGTACTGGCCATAAACAAAGACAAGCAGATCTCCGCTGGCAGGGCGTGTTTGCTTGCCGTTGCTATACTGGATGAGTCCGCGGGTTGGGTTGAGTGTCCCGTGGGCGACGGATGGATCGAAAAAGCTTCGCGCATGTCCCCAGCCGTCGGGCATGCGGTGGCCGAAGTGGTCGTAGTAGTAGCGTTTGACAAATTCCACACATTGCCAGCGATGGCCATAGTAATAGCCGTCGTCGGAAAAATGCCTGCCATGACTGGTGTAGGTATCGTGCCCATTCGAGTAAACCACCACGCCATTGAATTCGTCAATGGCGGTTCCGAGTGGCTGAATCTGGTTTTGATTACGGTGAATTTCGATCAAGGCTCCGTACCAGATCATACTGATGGCTCCGATGGTGCCGAGAGCGAGGATCGAGATGAGCACCCACTTTTTTTTGCGGGCTGGTGGTGGGGAGCTTGTATTTGAGGTGGATTGGGCAAGCTGCTTACTCGGACGAGGCATGGCGGTATTGGATACTGGATAAGAGTGCTCTGAATTGAGCAAGATTCGAGAAAGTTCGCAACTTTTCTTTGAATCCGGGGATTTACAGACAGATGGTTGCCATTACGGCGTTATTGTTCATAGTGATTGCGACGCATGACTGATTTACTCATTGCACCAGCCCGCGAGAGCGGATGTGAAGACATGGAATCTTTGACGGAGGTGGTTGAAGCCGCCGCCGGTCAACAACGTTCTCCCATCGATGATATCCTGGATTCAGGAACCGTCGATGAGGAGGCCTATTTACGCGCCATGGCCGATAATATCGGCATGGAGTGGGTTTCCAGTATCCCTGAATTTGAAGGCGTGGATGTGCTTCGTGATGCCTGTGGCCCTCGGGTCGCTTTGGCTCATCGATTATTGCCACTGGATCTCGAGGGGGATGAGGGGAGCCAAAGTCTGGTGCTTTTGACCTATGATCCCTTGAACCTTGTCGCTCGACAGTCAGCGAACCAGCAGATCCAATTGCCGATCATCTGGAAAATGGCTTCCCGTCGCCGAATCCACGAAGCATTGCGCAAGCTGTATGGTGTGGGTGCTGATACATTCGAGCAAATCCTAGAAGGTCGCGACTTGGATTATGATAATCTGGAGCGCAATGATGAGGCGAATGTGATTGATGCCGATGAGGACGAGGAGGCCAGTGTGGTCAAGTTTGTCAACCAGATCATCCGGGAAGCCTTGCAACAGCAGGCAACGGATATTCACGTCGAACCTCTGCACGATAACCTGCGTATCCGTTACCGGATCGACGGCTTACTGATTGAGGTGACGGTTCCCGATAACATCAAGGCCCTGCAGAGTTCGGTGATCGCCCGATTGAAGATCATGGCGCATCTCGATATTGCTGAGCGGCGCCTGCCACAGGATGGCCGGATCAACTTGCAATTTGAAGGCGGCTCGATTGACGTCCGGGTGGCGACCGTTCCGACGGTCGAAGGTGAGAGTGTGAGTTTACGATTGCTCAACCAGCAGAAATTCACGATTTCGAGGCTTCAGATGGAGTCCTTCGTCGAGGATAAAATCAACCAACTCCTTAAATTGAGTAACGGGATTGTCCTGATTACCGGACCTACCGGGTCGGGTAAATCGACGAGTCTTTACTCTTTCCTTAGTGAGGTGAACTCACCCGACACTCGGATTGTGACGATCGAGGATCCGGTTGAGAACAAGCTGCCCGGGGTGATGCAGATTGCGGTGAAGTCCGAGATCGGGCTCACCTTTGCCAGTGGTTTGCGTTCGATCCTTCGGGCCGACCCCAACATTGTCATGCTCGGTGAGATTCGAGACCTTGAAACGGCGGAGATCGCCATTCGCGCATCCTTGACGGGACACTTGGTTTTCAGTACCTTGCACACCAATGACGCGATGGGCGGAGTTTCACGTCTCACGGATATGGGAGTGGAGCCCTTCCTCGTTTCTGCATCCGTTCGGGCATTTTTGGCCCAACGTCTGGTCCGTCGTTTGTGTCCAAGCTGTAAGAAACCACATGAGTTGACTCGTCACCAGCGCGAAGAGTTGGAGATTCCGGAGCACATTACCGGGCAATGTTATGACGCCGTTGGCTGTGACCGTTGCCGGAATACCGGGTTCAGCGGCCGTTTGGCGATTTATGAAGTCGTATTGCTGACCGAGCCGATGCAGGATTTGATTGTCAAGGGGGCAGATAGCCGGGCATTATTTGATCAGGCTTACCGTGATGGATATGTGCCGATGCGTGAGTATGGCTGGCACAAGGTGATGGGAGGGGAGACTACCCTTGAGGAAGTGATATCGGTGACCAGTGCCGAACTTTGTTAGTGCGGGGAATTAAGTTGAGCAGAACATGGCGGCATTTACATATAAGGCTCTCGGAGCCAACGGGGCAGTAAGCACGGGTGAGATTAAGGCGGATGACCGGTCTGAGGCTCTCCGTGTACTTAGCAAACGGGGGTTGCAACCTGTTAACCTGCGTGAAAGCTCAGCTACGGAAAAATCGGAGAAAAAGCAAAAAAGCAAACCCACCGGACGGGGGGATGCTGTGGCTAAGCCTGAAGAGAAGTCGGATGGGAAATCTGCTCCCCGCGATGCGAATGGGTTGCTAAAGCTCAAGCGCAACGAAGTGGTGTTGTTTACCGAGGAGCTCAGCGAGATGCTGGGTGCCGGCTTACAACTCGAGCCTGCATTGAAGTCCATGGAAAACCGTGAAGAGTTGGGATCTCTCAAAGATGTCTCACGCAGCGTGCGTCAACTCGTTCGTGACGGCAGCAGTTTTTCCCATGCCTTAAAGAAAGTGAGCGAGAGTTTTGGCCCGTTGTATTGCAGTCTTGCGGCTGCTGGTGAAGCGAGCGGGGCCTTGGATACCATCCTCAAACGTCAGGCACACTACTTAAAAACGCTTCAGGAAGTGCAGAGCAAGGTGACCTTGGCCTTGATTTATCCAGCGTTCCTCGTTCTCGCCGGTATTGGTGTGGGGGTGATTTTTGTTACCAAACTGATCCCTCAGTTGACGGATCTGATTTCGAGCACCCCAGGGGGTAAAATTCCGCTTGGGGCAAAAATTCTGATCGGCGCCAGCGATTTTTTCCAAAATTGGTGGCTGGTGATTTTGCTGGTCATCCTCGGTGGTTCCCTGGTGTTCAAAGCTTGGAAAGATGCCGAGGCGAATAAGATGACCTGGGACCGGGTGAAACTTCAGATTCCACTGATGGGTAAGGTGATTGAAAGCCGGTTTTACGTGCAGTTTCTTGAGACCTTGGCGAACTTGGTAGGAAACGGCTTACCCTTGTTGCGTTCGTTGGAGTTGGCGCGTGATGCTACCCAGAACCTGCATATTCGCCAGCATATGGATGGTGTCATCGAGATGGTGGGGGACGGGCGATCGTTTTCGCGCTCCTTGATTCGCTCCGGGATTTTTCCTCCTCTTTTGATCGATATGGTCTCAGTAGGGGAGAAAACCGGTAAGCTTGACCAATCGCTGCGCCGTGCCGCCGAGCGTTACGACACCGAGTTGAATAAAAACCTATCGCGGGTGATGGAATTGATTATGCCCATCGTGCTGGTGGTGATGGCCCTGCTGATTGGCACCATGGCTTATCTGATGATCACCGCTATCTTCCAGACGATCGATAACCTTGGAGGTCGATAGAGAAAAAATGTAGGGCAGGTTTTAACCAGCCGACATGTCAGGGAAGTTGTCGGTAAATTTTACCCTGACCGTGATGCTCAAAGGTTGCCGACAGCTTGGAAAGCTGTCCTACTTTTCGGCGATGTTGGCGTAGAGTGCTCGGATATTGAGCAGGGCTTTTTCGAGGAGTTCGGCCTCTTCCTTGGTCAGGTTGCCTTGGGTTTTTGCTGCGAGCATTTCCAAGGAGTCGAGCACGCTGCTGGCAGCTTTCAGGTTGACCGAGGTTTCGCCGGTGCTGGGGTTGGGCAGTTGTCCGAGAAAGAACCCGGCATTCTGTGCCTGGAGGTAGACGAATTCGTTGAAACGGTTATCGGGCTTAGGTGTGTTCATGGTTGATTGCTAGAATGGAGTTGGGGTTGATTGGAGGATGATTGGATTTTAGAAAATATTTAATGGCTGGGGGAGACACTGACAACCACCGCCTGATGGTTGCTCAGGAATTTGCGGGCAGCGGCGCGGATGTCATCGGCCGACAACTTGCGGATGTGCTCCGGTGCCTTTAGGTGATGGTCCGGCTCGAACCCTAGCAGGCTGTCGATGGCGCTGAGTCGAGCCAATGACCCTAGTTTTTGGTTGGCGAGTGCGTGGGATGCCAGCCAAGTTGTTTTGACGTTGTCTAGTTTTTCTTCCGGGATGCCGTTCTCGGCAATTTTATCAATTTCGGCGAGCAGGTGATCTTGAGCGGTCGCCAACTGATCGGGGGAGGTTCCGAGATAGAAGGCAAACATGCCGGTGTTGATACCATGAAACTGGGTGGCCGAGACATAGTAGGCGAGCCCGAGCTCCTCCCGGATCTTTGTGAACAGTGGTCCGGCCATGTCCGTGCAGTAATCGTTGATGAGTTCCAGGGCATGGGTGTCCGGGTCGGATGCTGAGGCACCGGGGAAACCGACGGTGAGCACGGCTTGCTGTTTGTCGAGCTTCAGAGCGTGTCGGCTTGCCTCTTGGAAGTCTTGGGGGACGGCTTGCATGCGCTCGCCTCGTGGCATGTTGGCAAATTGTTGTTGAACCATGGCGGCCGCGGCATCCGGATCAATATCTCCGAACACCGCAATGACGGTGTTGGCTGCGGTGAAGTATTTCTGGTGGTGAGCCAGCAGCGCATCCCGGTCGAGTTGGTGAAGCGAGTTCTCCGTGCCCAGACTGTGTAAGCCGTATCCTTCAGGCCCGAACAGGGACGGGCGCAGACGTCGGAAGGCAACCGAAAGCGGGTCTTCCTCTTGTTCGCGCAGGGCTGAGATCATGGCATTCCTCTCGCGGTCAAGAGCGTCATCCGGAAGGATCGGAGTTTGGATGACATCGGCGAGGATCGTCAGGGTGTGCTCCAGATCTGGAGCCAGGCAGGAGGCGCTGGCCAGTGTGGTGTTGTTCCCGCAGGAAACGCCGAAACGTGCTCCCATGGAATCCATGGTCAGTGCGATTTCCTTGGCGCTGCGGCTGTGTGTGCCTTTGGGCATCAGGCTGGCCAGCAGAGCGTTGATCCCTGATGTTTCCTGAGTTTCCGAGGGTAGGCCGGTTAGTGTTGCCACTGTGATCGAGACCGTGGGAAGTCTTGGGTCGCGCTGGGTAATCAGGGTCAGGCCGTTATCGAGTGTGCGCGATTGTATGGCTTCACGTTTGGCCGAAGCTTGTGCTTGTTCCAGGTTTTCACTGGTTCCCTCCGGATCAAGGGATGTAATGGTTAGTCGCTGGGGGACCAGGTAAGTTTTGATGACTCTACGCAGATCCGAGGCGGTGACATGGGAGAGCTCTTCGACGTAGTCACGGGTGAAATCGAGGTTGCGTGCTTCGTGCCAATTCGATGCGAGGTCTGATGCCCTTCCGGATGCTGTGGTGAGACTTCGGAATTGGCTCGACAAGGTCATCCGGACGGCTTTTTGGATTTCCTCATCCAGATCGGCATCTTGAAGTTCATTGATTTGTTGGAGGATGGCATCCTGCAGGCTGTCTCGCTTTTCCAGATCAACAATGGCGGAAACCGCAAATAAACCGGGCAGATGTGGTGGGATCATGCTCCAGGAGCCGATGTGATGGCAAAGGTCGGTTTTTTCACGGATGTTTTGATACAGTCGGCTTGAGCGGCCGGATCCAAGAATGGTGGCGAGTAAGTCGAGGGGGGCGGCATCCGGGTGCTCGAGGCTGGGGGTTTGCCAGGCGAGGGTGAGTTTTGAGCTGGGGATGGCGAAGGTTTCGCGTCGAATCCTGGTGCCGAGTTGGGCTGGTTCCGGGGAAAGGGAGACGGGCTGATTGAATTGGCGATCGATATCAGCGGTGATTTCTTCCAGGTAGCTGAGAAGTTCTTGGGTATCAAAGTCTCCGGAAATGCTGAGGAAGGTATTTTCCGTCGTATAACGCTGACGATGGTAGTCCAGCATGTCCTGGTGGGTGAGCCGGTTGAAGAGTTCCATGTGGCCGATGACCGGTTGCTTGCGTGGATCGTTGGCGAGTGCGGTAGAGTAGAGAAGACGCCCGTTGCGGTCGTCGGGGTCGTCCAGTCCCATATCGATCTCGCGGCGAATGACTCCTTTTTCTTTTTCGAACTCATCCTCCGGGAAGCTTGGCTTGAAGACCATTTCGCTGAGCACCTTGAGGAAGGTCTGGGTGCTCTCTGCCGGCCCGTCAATGTAGTAAACCGTGCGATCGAAGGTGGTGTAGGCATTCCATTCGCCACCTGCGGCCTGAACGACATCCGAGAGTTCGCTTCCGCTATAGCTTTCCGTGCCTTTGAAAACCATGTGTTCGAGCAAATGGGAAATGCCAGCTCCGAGGTGTGCTCCTTCGTGGATGCTGCCGGTTTCCACCCAGATCTGGGTGCTGATAACAGGGGCTGTGTGGTCAGCTTCGAGAATGACGGTGAGTCCGTTGGATAAGATGTGACTGCTTGCTCGGGTGGCGGGAAACTGCATGGCTGTAACTTGCTCGTAGATGGGTCCGATGCGCAAGTGTCGATTGCCCGACTGTCAACAAATAATTGAAGAATTAGTTTTTACAGAAGTGCATTATCGGGTTGCAGAAATCGGCCCTCAGGACTAATTTGCGCACGCTTCTGTGTGCGTCCGCTAATGGTAGCATGCCCGAACCGATAGACTATTACTGGGGGCGGCCCCTCTGGACTGATGTCATGCCTTTTTAGGAAGACAGAGGATCGGAGGATGTCCCCAACCTGTTGAGCAACGGGAACGTGGCTCTAGCTCCATGGACGGCACAGCGGCACTTTTTGATTTCTGGGGTATGGCGGGGGAAACCACGCAAAAAATGGCCATGCACGCAAAAAACAATGTTCATCATTGTAAATGTGTGAAGAATACCGAATCTTCCCGGTGCCGGGACCTTTGTTTGTAAAGATTGGCAGTGAACGAATACGCATGAAACCGACCACCCAGACAACCTTGATTCATCGTCTCGATGAGGAACCTCTTGAGCTGCGATGTGGTGGCTCTCTTCCTGTCGTGGATATCGCCTATCAGCGCTGGGGCGAGATGAATGAGGATAAATCGAATGTCATCCTGTTGTCACACGCACTATCGGGTTCCCATCACGCATCGGGATACAATCCATCGCTTCCCGAAGCCGGAGACCTTTGGAAAGAAGAGCTGCATGACGGCTGGTGGAATGATTTTCTCGGGCCGGGCAAGGCCATTGATACGGATCAATTCTGTGTCCTCTGTGTGAACTACCTCGGCGGTTGCTATGGCAGCACCGGTCCATCATCGATCAATCCGGAAACGGGTAAAGCCTATGGGAAGTCGTTCCCCCAGATTTCGATCTCAGACCAGGTGGCCATTCAAGTGGCTTTGCTCGATTCGATGGGTGTGGATGTGTTGCATGCGGCGATTGGGCCGTCGGTTGGCGGATTGGTTTCGCTGACCTTTGCCACCTTGCATCCCGGGCGGGTTAAAAACGTGATTCCGATTGCCAGTAGCATGAAAACGACGGTGCTGAATCGTCTGATTTTGTTTGAGCAGATCCTCGCGATTGAAAACGATCCTCATTTCAACGGTGGCGATTATTACGACGGAGCCCACCCGGATTATGGTTTGGCTCTTGCCCGGATGATTTCTCATAAGACCTTTGTGCATTTGGACGCGATTGAGCGCCGCGCTCGCCAAGAGGTCCATCAGGACAGTGAGACCCTGGCATGGTATCAGGTTCAGGATACCTTCCAGAGTTATATGCTCCACCAAGGAAAGAAGTTTGTGAAACGCTTCGATGCCAATACCTACCTCAGAATCATCGACATGTGGTCGCGATACGATGCTTGTCGGGAGATCGGGGTGGAGACGCCGAAAGAGTTGTTTGACCGCTGTGCCGCCCATGGTCAGAAGTTTCTGGTTTTCAGTATTGATTCGGATTTTTGTTTCTACCCGGAAGAGCAGGCTGCGATTGTGTCCGGCCTTGAGGAAAGCGGAGTGGAAACCATGCATATCACCGTACACTCGGACAAAGGGCATGACTCGTTTTTGCTCGAGCCCTCACTTTACACTCCACACATTGCTTACGCGTTGTCGTTGTAAGGAGAGAGCCAAGGGTAAGCACCATCAATGGTGCTCTGGCGGCGGGCGGCGGCCAATGTTTGTGCTGGCATTTTGACAAGCTTTTCTCTTGTCGCGATTCTGGGGATGCGCTGAATTGTGGGTATGCAATTCTCCAATGTAACAGCTGAAGCCAAGGCCAATGTGTATTTTGATGGTAAGGTCGTGTCCCATGGGATCACCCTGGAGGACGGATCAACCAAGACTTTCGGGCTGATTTACCCTGGGGTGTATCACTTTGCCACGGAAGCTGCCGAGAGAATGGAAATCATCGATGGTGAGTGCATCGTGGTTCTCGATGGCAGCGATGATTCCAGCGTCTACGCTGCGGGTCAATATTTTGAGGTCCCAGCCAATGCGGGCTTCACCATCACGGTGAGTGAGGGGATTGGTCAGTATATCTGCTCGTATATCGAGACTGTCTGATAGCGTTTAGGGGTATGGGGCGTGATGACGCCAATCTCCGCTCGGACGTTCACTTTTCCTCTACAAAGGAGAAAGCACAATAAAAAAGGGGAAGGCCTCTCGGACCATCCCCTTTTTGTGGTAGATTGTGTTTTGTGGGCTGAGATTATTCGACTTCGACCACCATGTTGATTTCAACGGAGACGTTCAGAGGCAGGGCTGCTGCTCCCATTGCAGTGCGGGAGTGGATGCCTTTGTCACCAAAAATTTCAACCAGCAAATCAGAGCAGCCATTAATCACTGCGGGGTGTTGATAGAAGTCCGGCTCAGAGTTGACAAAGCCGCCAACGTTGACAATGCGCACCACTTTGTCGAGGTCGCCGATTTCTTCTTTCACGACGGCGAGTCGGTTTAAGGTGATCAAGCGGGCCGCTTCCTGGGCAGTTTCCAGCGAGGTGTCTGTTGGAACCTTGCCGAGATAGGTATCGGTGTCAAATGGGGGAATACCACCGGCGAGGAAGAGCTGGTTGCCAGAGCGAACGCAGTTAACATAAGAACCGGCTGGTGCCGGGGCTTCGGGTAAGGTGTATCCGAGGGATTGGATTTTTTCTTCGATAGCAGACATGAGCTGTGGATGTTGGAGTTGTCGTGGAACAGATGATGCGGGGTGGATCGTTTCGACGGGTTTTTATTGTGACGAATGAGTCAGTGCCGCGGCAATGAAGCCGGAGAAGATCGGGTGAGGGTTGTTTGGTTTCGACTGGAACTCCGGGTGATATTGCGCCCCAATGAAAAATGGGTGCTCCGGGATTTCAACCACTTCGACAAGTCCTTCCTGGGCCGAAACGGCACTGATCTTGAGTCCCTTGGATTCCAGTTGCTCCCGGTATGCCGGGTTGAATTCATAACGGTGTCTGTGGCGTTCGCTGATGGTTTCCTTGCCGTAGAGCTCGGCGGTTTTTGTGCCGGGCAGGATATTCGAGTCGTTGGCTCCAAGTCGCATGGTCGCTCCCATATCCTTGATGCCTTTTTGCTCTTCCTGTAAGGAAATGACTGGATCGGGGCTGTCTTTGTCGAATTCGGTTGAGTTGGCCTCGGGCATGCCGCAGACATTGCGGGCAAACTCGATGGTCGCAATTTGCATCCCCAGACAGATTCCGAAGTAGGGGATGTGGTTTTCCCGGGCGTATTGGCAGGTGAGGATTTTGCCTTCGGTGCCCCGGTCGCCAAATCCACCTGGGATGAGGATACCATTGACTCCGCTCAGGTGGGCTGCGGCACCCTCTTTTTCGATGGCTTCGGCATCGACCCGCGTAATGGTGACTCGGGTGTCATGGGCTGCACCTGCATGGGTGAGTGATTCGTAGATCGATTTGTAGGCGTCCTGCAGTTCGATGTATTTGCCGACGACGGCGATCCTGACTTCGTGAGTCGGGTTGATGATGTGGTCAACAAAGCTTTGCCAATCACTCATATCCGGGGTTGGAGATTCGATACCAATTTTATCGCAGACCATGCGGTCGAGGCGGTCGCGGCGCAAGTCGATCGGGCATTCGTAAATCGTGTGGTCGACATCGCGGAAAGCCACGACATTTTTTTTCTCAACGTTACAGAACATGGCGATTTTCCGTTTGTTGTCCTCGTCGAGGTCATGTTCCGTCCGGCAGACGATGATATCGGGCTGGATTCCGATTTCACGCAATTTGGCGACCGACTGTTGGGTTGGTTTGGTTTTGATTTCACCGGCAGCCTTGATCAGAGGCAACAGGGTAACGTGAATGAAGCAGACGTTTTCTCTACCGACATCGAGGGAGAACTGCCGTAATGCTTCAAGGAAGAGGTGACCTTCGATGTCTCCTACGGTACCACCGATTTCGGTGATGATAATATCGGCATCAGTGCGTAGGGCCACATCGTTGATCCGAGCTTTGATTTCGTCGGTGCAGTGGGGGATGAACTGAACGGTTTTTCCGAGATACTCACCGCGGCGTTCTTTGCGGATGACGTTTTCAAAGACCTGGCCCGATGTCAGGTTGTTGAACTTGGACAAGGTGCAGTTGGTGAATCGCTCGTAGTGACCAAGGTCGAGGTCGGTTTCGGCACCATCATCAAGGACGTAGACTTCACCGTGTTGGAATGGTGACATGGTGCCGGGGTCAACATTGAGGTAGGGGTCGAATTTTTGAAGCATCACAGAAAGTCCTCTGTGCTCGAGCAAGGTTCCGAGGGATGCTGCGGCGAGTCCTTTTCCGAGGGAAGAAACGACACCACCGGTGACGAAGATATATTTGGTTGGCTGAGGCATGAGTAGATCTGGTAAGGTTTGGGATGGGCGTTTTTTATCGAGAGTGTGACGTCAGATTAGCAGGGCTTCGATGGCTTGGGCTTGTTCGAGGGTGTCGACCCCCGGCGATTCGTCATCGGTAATCAAGACTTTGATGCGGGCATTGTTTTCGAGTGCCCGGAGTTGTTCGAGGGATTCGGCAAGTTCGAGTGGGCTTGGGGGCCATGAGACGAACTGTTCGAGAAAATCGCGGCGGTAGGCATAGATTCCTTTGTGCCGGTAGAGTGTAAGTTCCGGACTCTTTGAGCGCTGGAAAGGAATGGCGCTACGGGAAAAATACAGGGCATCGCCATTGAGAGCCAAGACGACCTTGACCACATTCGGGTCTTTGATCAGATCGTCATCCATGAGGGGGTTGGCTGCAGTAGCCATGGAGATACCAGGATCCTCACAGAGGCTATCGGCAAGCTGGTCGATGAGTGCGGGATCGATCAAGGGTTCGTCCCCCTGGATGTTGATGACATGGGAGGCTTGGGGGAATGCCCGGGCTGCCTCGGCGATCCGGTCGGTGCCAGTCGGGTGGCTGTCTGATGTCATGATGACGGAGGCTCCGAATGCAGTGGCGGCCTCGCAGATGCGCACATCATCCGTGGCGATGGCGATGGCATCGAGGTTCCGGCACTGTTGACAGCGTTCCCACACGTGTTGGACCAGAGGTTTTCCGGCAATCAGGTGGAGGGGTTTTCCAGGGAAGCGGGTCGAGGCCCAGCGAGCTGGGATGATGCCGAGGATGTGATGTTTTCCAGAACTAGCCACGATGCGTAAATCTGGAATTGAGTTATGAATGATGTGGGGAAAACGACAAGACTCTTTTTACATTACTTTGAAGTTTTCAGTTTGGGGGTTGATGCGGGCATCGGTTCTGCTAGTTTCCGCGTCTATGGATCGAGCGGTGCACACGTATTTTACTTCCTGGGATTGGGCTGTGGTTTTGGTGTATATGCTGTTCACCACGTGGCTCGGTCACCGGCTTTCCGGCAAGCAGGCAAACATCAAGGATTTTTTCCTCGGGGGGAAAACCTTGCCATGGTGGGCCGTGAGCGGGTCGATGATCGCGACCGAGATCAGCGCTCTGACTTTTATTGGTGTTCCTGGGATCGTCTATGGCCTGGAAGGCGATTGGACCTATTTACAGTGGGGGCTGGGATCGATCGTTGCGCGTTTCGCCGTCGCTTATTGGCTGATTCCTTTATATTATGAGAAAGAGATTTTCAGTCCTTATGATTTTATGGGGGACCGGCTCGGGGAGGGGGTGAAGCGTTTGGTCACTTTGCTGTTTTCTCTTGGAGCCATCCTTGGCCAGAGTGTTCGGGTGCTGGTGACGGCGATTATTCTTCAGGTGGTCACCGGGATGGATGTTTGGTTGTGCATTTGTGCGATCGGTTTGGTTGCGGTGATTTGGACATTTATGGGGGGGATGCAGACGGTGATCTGGACGGATGTGATCCAGTTCTGTCTCTTTATCTTTGGCGGATTACTCGCATTTGGCATGCTGGTTGGCCAGCTTGGCTGGACTGAGATCTCTGCGCTGAACCAGATCGAGGTGAATGGGAGGTCCATCGACAAGCTTCAGATTCTCGATTTGACCACTCCATTCTCGGATCCGGCATTGAAATACACCTTGTGGGTGGGCTTGTTGGCGATGCCTTTTCAGAATGTTGCCGCGTTCGGGGTGGACCAACTCAATACCCAGAGGATGTTTTGTTGTGGGAGTGTCAAGGAGGCTCGCAAAGCGATGTGCTGGAGTAGCGTATCCATTCTTATTACCGTGCTGATGTTGGCCGTAGGCAGTGGACTATTTGCCTGGTATCAAAGTTACCCACCATCCGGTTCGATTTTGAAGAGCTTTGAGTCCGATCCCAATAATGTTTTCCCGACTTGGATTACTCTGGAGGTGCCCGTGGGGGTCAGCGGCTTGATCCTTGCCGGAGCCTTCGCCGCAGCTATTTCCAGCCTGGATTCCATTTTGGCTGCCTTGAGCCAGACCAGCTTGTCTGTTCTTTTTGGACGTGAGCGGCTGGAAGCCGAAGGCAAGGGGGCCGAAATGGTCAGGCTCTCCCGAATTGCTGTTTGTGTCTGGGGGGTGATATTGACCCTGGCTGCGCTCGGACTGATGGAAATCAGGAGCCGGAACACTGACAGCGATCTGATTAAGCTGGCCTTCGGGATGGTTGCCTACACCTATGGACCACTTTTGGGCGTTTTGTTGGCTGCTCTTTGCCCTATACGAAGCCATCTCACGGGTCTTCTGTTAGGGACTTTTTGTTCCGTCTGTCTGGTTGCCTGGTTCCGTCCCGAGTTGCCGCTCGTTTTGGAGATGCTTGATTTTGAATACCTTGCCGACAAGGTGAAGGATTCTCGACCCGGCTTGGCCTCAGAATGGTTTTTCCCGCTCAACGCCGCACTGACTTTCGGCTTTGGAATCCTCAGCGGTTGGCTGTTTCCTGATAAATCAAGGTTGCCGGGCTAGTCTGTGCATTCAAGATCAATGGGTTCGGTGTCGCGACCCTTCGGGGTCTATTCTGTCGTGTGACAGATTTGTCAGAGTGTTGAAATTGAATGTTAGGTGATGTTAGGTGGTGTTAGTTGTAGTTAGGGTGAGTCATTTCACTCCTATGTATTAAATTTTGAGTCAAGTTTTTTAAAATTTTTCTGTGGAACCGTTGTGGAATGGCTCGTTTGAGAAAAAAGACACCGCAGGGGTTGAAAAGTTTTGCGAAAAACGGTCGATCAGGCTTGGATGTCGTTGCTGCTCGATCAGCGCCTGCGCTCATCTGAGACCGCAGGGGGAGATCGGTAGTTCACCCTAATTTTTGACTATTTCACCACCCAAATCTTGAAGAATTCCATGAATCAAGCCTCGATCCCGACAGACGACACCCCCGCAATCAACGATGACCTTTGCTCCACGCTGGTGGAAGACATGAAGCAATTATGGGAGAGTGTATCGGGGGCCTTGAAAGGGCTTGTTAGTGGGGACGCCTTCAGTCGCTGGTTTTTGTCTGCAGAGTTGGTGGACATGAATGAGACCGAGGCCGTGCTCGCGGTTGAGAGTGATATGCATCAGGTATGGATCGAGACCAATTACATGCCTGAGGTTCAGACGGCTTTTTCCCAGGTTTCGGAAATGCCACGCAAGGTGCGAGTGGTCGTTGCGGATGAACAGGAGGTTCAAATGAGCCAGCCGAAGGCGAAGGAAGCCAAAGCTGAAGTCCCCGTGGTGGATCGGCAGCCCATTCAAGTCCCCGGGCAGGGGAAGGGTGAGTCCACCCATTCTGGTGGCGGTCAAGCCGGAGGGCAGGATGTGATGCAGAAGAAGCTTCGTTCTGCCGGATTGAATCCACAGTTTAGCTTTGACCGTTTTGTTGTCGGACAGAGTAATGAATTTGCCCAGGCCGCCTGTGTCGCTGTGGCATCGGCCAAGCAGGCGGTATACAACCCATTATTTATTCACGGCGGGTCCGGGTTGGGGAAAACTCACTTGATGCAGGCGATTGGTCAGCGCTTGATGAAGGAGAATCCATCGGCTCGGGTGGTGTATCTCACGTGTGAAAAGTTTATCAACGAATTCATTGAGATGGTGCGCAAGGGGGGGCTTGACCGTTTTCGGCGCAAGTATCGCCGAGCGGATATTCTCCTCATTGATGATGTTCAATTTCTTGCTGGCAAGGAACGCTCACAGGAGGAGTTCTTCCATACCTTCAATGAGTTGCTGGATTTGCAGAGTCAGGTTGTGCTGACCTCTGACCGTCCGGCGTCTGAGATCAAGAATGTTGAACCTCGTTTGATTTCGCGCTTCGAGTGCGGACTGACTGTGGAGCTACAGCCTCCAGGAATGGAGACTCGCTTGGCGATTTTACAGCGCAAGATGGAAGATTGGGACGTTTCACTTGGCGATGATATTCTGACGATGCTTTCGGAGCGCATTCAGAGTAACGTGCGTCGCCTTGAAGGTGGCTTGGTGAGGGTGGCAACCTTCGCATCGCTCGGAACGGAACAAATTACGGTAGAGCGTGCGGAATTTCTTCTTAAGGACATTTTGCGCGAGGAGGGACAAAAACGAGTCAATATCGACTCGATTCAAAAGGCCGTTTCGAAGCATTTCGATCTAAGGCTTGCTGATATGACCAGTCGCCGACGCCCTACCAATATTGCTTTCCCTCGCCAAATTGCGATGTATTTGAGTCGTAAACTAACACCAAGTTCTCTGGTTGAGATTGGAGACGCCTTCGGTGGTCGCGATCATGGAACCGTGATATATGCGTGTAAAAAGGTGAAGGACAGCATTGAGAGTGATGTGCATACCCGGGATTCCGTGGATATGTTGATCACGACATTGCAGAGAAAATAGCAGTTTGTCGGGGACCGGAAGGTCTTGTCGACAGATGAGGGATCTTCAGCCGAGTCCGGTTTTGCCTTGGCTCGGCGATGGACGTATTGGGGGTTGAAAAATGTTCAAGATTTGTTAAAGAGTGCTTGCCTTGGTGCGTGAATGCTTCAGTATTTGCGCATACTGATTCCTTAACAACCTGATTTACCGTCTATGAAATTTTCAATTAGCAAAGAAGCCTTTCTGGAGGCGCTCCAGCAAGTGCAACATGTCGTCAGCACTCGGGCCACGTTACCAATTTTATCGAATGTTCTCATCGAGGCTGTCGGTGGCAAACTGAAACTGACGACCACGGATCTCGACGTGGGGGTGAGTGGTTCTGTCGATGCCAATATTGAAAAAGAAGGTTCTACGACCTTACCGGTGAAGCGTCTCGTGAGTATTGTCGCCCAGCTTCCCGCCAGTGAAGTGGAAGTCACAGTGGATGCGAAAAACCATGCGAGCATCAAGTGTGGCCCCAGTTTTTTCAAGATCATTGGTTTGGGCGAGGAAGAGTTTCCTCCCTTGCCGAAGTTCGAAGAGGCAACCGAGTTTAAAATTGCCCAGAGTGTATTGCTCGATGCGATTAAAAAAACTTCCTATGCCATTTCCACGGATGAGACCCGCTATGTCTTGAATGGTATTTATGTTTCTTTCAGCGAAGGAAAAATGACCTTTGTCGCCACCGATGGTCGCCGCTTGGCCATGGTGGAAAACGATCTGGAGTTCCCAGCCAGCCATGAGATGGATATCATCATTCCAGCCAAAGCGATTGGAGAACTTCAGCGGATGCTCGGAACTGAAGGTGATGCCTTGGTTCTGCTGAGTGGAAACCAGATTAGTTTCGACATTGGTGGCAGCGTGATCGTCAGCAAGTTGATTGAGGGGAACTACCCGAATTACAAGCAGGTGATTCCCGGACAGCGTAAAGAGCGGGTCACGATTAATCGTGAAGAGTTTCTCCACACCGTGCGTCGTGTCTCACTCCTGACTTCGGAAAGTTCTAATTCTGTAAAGCTGACATTCAGCACGGGCAACATTGATGTCCAAGCGAATTCGAAGGACATTGGTGAGGCAAAGGAACCGATCGTCGCCGACTATGATGGTGAAGAATTTGCAATTGCCTTTAACCCCGAGTTTTTGATGGCACCTCTGAAGAACCTGAGCGATGAGTCAGTCTATCTTGATCTCATCGATGGAATGAGCCCCGGAGTGATCCGTTTGGATAGTTCGTTCCTCTATGTCATCATGCCGATGCGGGTGACCTCATAAGGCGGAGATCGAAGAGGAAATGAATCGCCCGGTAAGTTTGAGGCTTATCGGGCATTTTCTTTGATCATCACTTTGCAACGTATTAGCTTTGTGTCAGAGTTTTCACTATGAAGAGTGCGGTTGATTGTTTCTCATGTTCGCTACTGGCGGCTGTTTGTTTGTTGTTTTATTCATGTGCCGACCCGTCTGCTGAGAGCCTGCAGGCCGAGGGTAAACCTCAGCAAGAGGTGCCAGTTGCCAAGGCGGATGAAGGTGGACCAACGCGTGATGCTGTTCAGTCACCCGGGGACCGAGAGGCGGGAGAGATTACAGTCATTCGTTTGGAGCATCTGTTTGCTCTGAAACAATCTGGTCAAGTGTTGTTGGTCGATTGCCGGCAGCCTCTGTTTCATCGGATGGGGAGTATCCCCGGGTCTGTGAACCTTCCAGTTAAAAAGTTTGATTCCACATTTTCTGAAATGAAGCCCTCATTGGACGAGGCCCGGCAAGCGGATCAAATCATCGTGTTATATTGCCAGAATGAAAAATGTCCGTATGCCTATCAGGTGGCGAAAAAATTATCAGCCAAGGGATACAAGGTCACGATCTACAATGGTGGCTGGGATGAGTGGAAGCATGCGGGCTTGGAAGATTGATAAAAACGCCACAAAGGTGGGGTATAGGAGCTGAGAGTCCAGGCTGGGGGGATGGTAGGATCGAAGGCGTGCTGAAGCCTTGGCTTATGGGTTCTCGATTCGTGCAATTCTCCAATCCGACATGACGGTAGCTCCGAGCGACCGATAGAAATCGATGGCTTTTTGGTTCCAGTCGAGCACTGCCCAGTCGACTCTCGGGCAATTGTTTTCTCTGGCGTAGCGAAGGACTTCAAGAATGAGTTTTTTTCCAATGCCGGTTCCTCTGTGATCTGGTCGAACGTAGATGTCCTCGAGGTAAATACCCTGTTTTCCGGTGAAGGAAGAATAGTTGTGATAGAAGAGAGCAAAAGCGGCGAGGCTTTGTGGGGCTTTGGCTTCTGCGACCAGGCATTTGGCCACGATGGGTTTTTCAAACAATGCTTTTTTGAGATCATCTGATTGGGAGCACACTTTGTGTTCCAATTGTTCAAAGCTGGCTAACTCACAGATCATGGTATGAATTTCCTGACAGTCGTCTGGTGTAGCGTTTCGGATGGTCATGGTTTTTGTGTGATGTGGTCTCAGGCTGGAGCGGGTGCCGCTTCCTTTGGGCGGTGGCATTCCATCATACGGCGGATGATCTTACAATCTTCGTCACAAGGGCAGGGTGAGGACCGGTCATAACCGAAGAGGTCTTTGAAGGATGTCGTTCCCAATTGTCCGTCGAGGATTTCAAAGTGATTGGTGGTCAGAAATGCAGGATGGCAAAATCCGGCTGCATGACAGAGTTTGATGATTTCATAGCGTAGCGTAACCACATAGTTGGCGAGCCTGGCTGCTTTTAATTGTGGATCTAGCCCCCGCATGAGCCACCGGTTATGGGTTGCGACTCCTGCTGGGCAGTGACCGGTGTGGCAGCGTTGCGCTTGGATACAACCGATGGAAATCATGGCTTCGCGGGCCACGGAAATCATGTCACAACCGAGACCAAAAGCGAACAGGGCGTCCATCGGGAAGCCCAGTTTTGCCGAGCCTATAAAAACGATGTTTTGGCTGAGCCCGGCGCGTGCAAAAATGGAGAACACCTGGGGGAAGGCATATTTAAATGGGAGGGAAACGTGGTCGGAAAAGGCCAGGGGCGAGGCTCCGGTTCCTCCTTCTCCACCATCGATGGTGATGAAATCAACGCCTCTGGATCCATCTGCCATCAACTCGGCGAGCTCGTCCCAAAACCCGAGTTGTCCGACTGCGGATTTGATGCCCACCGGTAGTCCCGTATGTTTTGCGATGGCCTCAACAAGGTCAAGCAAGCTGTCAGGGTCGTGGAAAGCACTGTGGTGGGCCGGGCTGTTGCAATCGCGGTCTGTTGGGATTCCCCGGGCACTTGCAATTTCTTGTGTGATTTTTTGTTTGGGTAGGAGTCCTCCCAATCCTGCTTTGGCTCCCTGACTTAGCTTGATTTCGATGGCTTTAACGTGGGGGTGTTTCTCAATGGTATTGAGTAATTGCGCCATTGAAAAGTGGCCGTTGGCATCTCGGCATCCAAAATACCCGGTCCCGATCTGGAGCATCAGTTCTCCTCCATGGCAGTGATGCTCGGAGACTCCACCTTCACCTGTATTCTGCAGGCACCCGGCAATGCCACATCCTTCATTGATGGCTCGGGTCGCTGCGCTGCCGAGAGCACCAAAGCTCATCCCAGAGATGTTGACGATGGAAGAAGGACGAAAGGCCTTCGCTCGTTTCCTGGCAGCGCCCAGAACCTTGGCACAGGGCGCGGGGTGGAGAGGGTCCGGGGGTTGAGGCGGTGGGTGAGGAAAAGTCGATTGTTTCAGAATCAGATAATTGGGTGTCAATTCCATGTCGTTGTCCGATCCAAACCCAAAGTAGTTATTCTCGTTTTTTGATGAGGCATAGATCCAACGACGTTGGTCCCGGTTAAATGGCCGCTCCTCATCGTTGTCGGTTACAATGTATTGCCTGAGCTCCGGCCCGATGGCTTCTAAAAAATATCGAAAGTGGCCGATGATTGGAAAATTCCTTAATATCGCGTGTCGCTTCTGGATCAAATCATAGACGACCACAATGATCAGAATAACAATAAAGACGAGGGATAGAATCTGGATGACACTCATGGCTGGATAGACGGATATTGAACATGATAACAGCAGAAAGCGCTCAGTGCGTCGAGGTGATTCAGAGATTGGCTTTTTTCCATACAATAAGAAAGGGGCCCCGGATGTGATCCGAGGCCCCTTTGAGTGATGATGTGTCAGTAGCGGAACGAGCGCGTTAGCCCTTTTTCTTAGCTACTTTTTTAGCTTTTTTGACCGCCTTTTTTTTGGCTGGTTTGGCTGCTTTTTTAGCTGGCTTTTTAGCCTGCTTAGCGGCTTTTTTCTTGGCCTTTTTTACGGGCTTTTTCGCGACTTTCTTTTTGGCTGCCTTTTTCGCTTTTTTAGCGACTTTTTTCTTTGCTGCCTTCTTCGCTTTTTTTACGGCCTTTTTGGCGACTTTCTTTTTGGCTGCCTTCTTCGCTTTTTTTGCTACCTTTTTCTTAGCTGCCTTTTTGGCTTTTTTGACGGGCTTTTTCGCGACTTTCTTTTTGGCTGCCTTTTTCGCTTTTTTAGCGACTTTTTTCTTCGCTGCTTTTTTGACAGCCTTCTTGGCTACTTTCTTTTTGGTCGCTTTTTTTGCTACCTTTTTTACAGCTTTCTTTTTGACCGCTTTTTTAGCAGTCTTTTTTGGAGCTGCTTTTTTGACGGTTTTTTTTGCAGCGCGTTTGGTTGGGGCTTTTTTAGCCTTTTTCGCGACTTTCTTTTTAGCGGTCTTTTTTGGCATAACGTTACGTTAGGTTGTTTCTTGGTGTAG
Source organism: Oceaniferula marina (assembly GCF_013391475.1). Lineage (NCBI taxonomy): Bacteria > Pseudomonadati > Verrucomicrobiota > Verrucomicrobiia > Verrucomicrobiales > Verrucomicrobiaceae > Oceaniferula > Oceaniferula marina. The sequence goes on from NZ_JACBAZ010000001.1 coordinate 86,576, forward strand.
TTGATTCGTTTGTCTCTCTTTTGTTTAGGTTCTGGATTTGATTTTCCTGGAACTGTTTTTCAATGTTGAGGTAAAACGAACAGCGTTTGTTTCGTTAGAGAGTTCTAGTGTTTTAAGTGGATAGTTAGTTATGTCACTTAATAGCTACAACTCTCTTATTGACACATACAATGCCCTAACGGATTGGGTAGGTCAAGAAAGGAGTTAAACTTTTATGAAGTTTTTTTTATGTAAGGTTTTGATTCAGAATGGATAGTTGGCAGTGAAGTGTGTTGGAATCGTCATTAATGAGTGCACCCTTCGTCGTGTGTGTGACCAGGAAGATTATTGTTAGTCTTTGCTGGGCGTTCTATTTTCGGGGCGATGGTTTGCAGGTTGTCCCAGAACTCACTTTTTGACGGGTGGCCGTTATAGAGGATCTTACCTTCGCTTGAGATAACGACCATGGTCGGGATGTCGGTGATACGAAGCAGGTTTGTCAGGGACCCTTGTTTGGGATCTTTGATCCAGGAACATCCGGCATTTTTTGCATCTTCCTTGCGGACAATCTCGGCATCCTTTAGGACGAAGTCATTGTAACCAACAAGAACAGAGATGACTGCGAGTTTGTTGTTGGTGCATTGCTGGGAAGTGTGGATGAATTCATCCATGTATTGGTGCACTTCCTGGCTCATGGGGGACCAAAAGTGAAGCACGGCTCCTTGTTTGTCTTTCATCAATTGGCCAAGGGTAATGGCTTTGCTTCCATCTTGAGGTTGGAGCTCAAGCTCTGGCTTGAGCGTGATTTTAGCCATGGCTTCCTTCATTCGAAGACGGTTGATATGAGGGGTGAATGCCTGGCCTTGTCGAGGGCTGAGCCAGAATGCTTCGGTGATGTGTTTTTTGAAGGATGCTTTGTCCTTTTGTTCGAGAGCCGCGAGTGCTTGGGCGTAATGAATAATGGCAAGCCAGTCTTCTTTGACCGCAAAAATTTCAGAGTTATCTGGATTGAATTGGTCTTTTTGTTTGAGTAGTTCAGGGACCAGTGCCGCCATGGCTTTGAAGTTGTCGTGATCTACGAGATGGAGGAAGTGTCCTTCGAGGATGACCTGTTGGTTGACTCCGGCTTTACGTGCTGTCTCAAGCGCCGATGGTAGTTCGTCAGGGGTCATCGCTGAAAACAATTTTTCAATGGCAGCTTGTTTGGGATCGCTTGCGGGTTCCTCGTTGCTTGTGGATGTTTGTGCCTGACTGAGTGTGATGCTCAGTAGGAGTGTAAGAATAGTCCTCATGTTCTTCATTGTTTGGCTTGGTTGGTTTGAATGGGGTGTTGGCTTGGAAATAAAACAGGCAGGCGATAAGCGCCTACCTGTGTGATTCACAATATGATTGAGAGTGGGGCGGTTTTGATACCCTTCTCAACATGCAATGGGATTATTGGCCGGATGGAATGTTGAGTGTTTGTCCGATACGGATGGTATTGTCGTTCATTCCGTTGGCTGCCTGAATGGACTCGACGGAGGTTCCGTATTTTTTAGCCAAGGCCCAGAGGCTGTCGCCTGCGACGACTTTGTGTGCCGTGGTGGGGCCGGTGGGTGCAGCTGGCGCTGCAGCCGTTGCCGGGTCAGAGCCGAGCGGTGGCTGGGGTGACGGGGCTGGGTTGACGCCGGGAAGTGGCTGGTAGGGCGCTGCGCCCGAAGGTGTGTAAACGCCTGACTCGCCTCCTGCCTGGGGAACGCCATATTGGTTACCTGAAGATTGGGCTGCTTGTTGCTCTTTCCAAGCCTTGTATTCCGGATCGTTGGTTCCGCATGCGCTGAAGGCCAGACAGGCCAGCCCGGCTGTGATCGTGATGGTGGTCGTGGTTTTCATGATGAAGTGGTATGATAAGGTTGCTAGTTATTTAGCATTTAATCTCAATTTGTAAAACGGAAGTTTTCTCTTTGATCTTTCATGGCTCTCAGGAAGTTGTGGAAGATTCGGGAAACCTGTAGAATGTTTCCGCGGTGGCCGTGGTGTGTTCTGCCAGGTCTTCCAGCGGTTCGTTTCTTGCAGATGCGATGCTTTCGGCCGTGTGCCGGGTGTATGCCGGCTCATTGCGTTTTCCTCGATGGGGAACGGGAGCTAGGTAGGGGGAGTCGGTTTCTAACATGAAAGAGCCTCGAGGGCATTGGCGGGCAGTGTCCAGAACCAGACGGGCATTTTTGAAGGTGGCGATTCCGGTGAAGGAGATCAGGCCTCCGAGTTCGAGGATGGGGGCTGCTGATGCGAAATCGAAGGGAAAGCAATGGAAGACTGCCCGAACCTTGTCGGCGTGCTTACGGTAAATTTCAAGGGCATCGTCCAGCGAGTTTTGTCCACTGCGGTCTCTGGTATGGATGACGATATTTTTTTCGAGCTTGTGGGCCAGTTGGAAATGTTGCTCAAGGAATGCGCGTTGTCGGGCATGGTAATCGTCATCGCTCCAACCATCCGGTGCCGGATGATAGTAGTCGAGCCCTGTTTCGCCGATAGCGACACAGCGAGGGTGGCGGGCGTGGCCTTCGAGCTCGGCTAAGTAGTCATCGGGTGTTTCATGAACATCGCAGGGGTGGATGCCGATGCAGGCAAAAACTTCTGGGTGCAGCGCAGCAATATCCAGATTGGTTTTGGCGTCCTCCAAATTGGTGGCCAAGGTAACCATGCGGGTGACGTCATGGTCTTTGGCCCGCTGGATCAGTTCGGAGATTTCAGGTTCTTTGAATTGATGGGATGCCAGGTGGCAGTGGGAATCAATGAGCATGAGCTTGTGAATGAAGTGGTTTATTGCTGCATGTAGGTTTTGGTTTTATAGACGCAGGCAAAAGGAATGAAGATCAAGGAAGTTGCGAGCATGAGTTTGGTGAAAAACCAAAAGTAGGCGGCACCTTCAAGCTTGGTTTGACCACCGGCGTAGTAATCGAGTTTGAAGGTTTGATCTTTGTCTTCTTTGGCGCCGGTACTCATTTTCCCCTGACGTTGTTTTTCGCGATTGAGCCAGGTATTTTCTTCCTCTTTCTTGGATTTTTTTGCGGATAAAATGATGCCGAGATCCCATTTCGTCAGATGGGTTTGGTCTGGCCCGTCGGATGAGATACGCGCTTTTTCGTTACTGATCAAAGTGTAGCGAAGCGGGTTGCCCCACGGGTCCTTGAGTTGATTCAGGGTGCCATTTCCTACTTCTGTTGTGGGGAGAGCTTCTTCTTTGTCGTAGTAGGTTTCGATCTCTGCAGCGGCTTCGGCGAGTGTCGCTTGGGCTGGAGAGATGATTTTATCATCGGCGAAGCTGAGGTCGTCCTCGGTGCCTTTCTTTTGGTCAAACCCATCGTGGTGGGTTGATTTTTCCGAGAGTGTGATGCTCGGGATTTCAATGTAGAGGTTGATGACGCCGGTGAGTGCGTTACCTGCGAATACCGAGAGCAGGTAGATCCCCATGACGAAGGATTTCATTTTTCGTGGAGATTGGGTGTAGGCGAATTCCAAGCAGACAATGGAAACGAGAATTTCTGCGGTGGTGAAAATGAGGTAGGCGAGCAATTGCCACCAAACGCTGGGAGTTTCTCCCCGGTCGATCGCTTCCTGGGCCAGCGAAATCACGGAAAAGGAAATGGTCATCAGGAAGAGGCCCATTCCAATTTTTCGGAGAGGGGTCAGCGGTACCAGTTTGTTGACTCCAGGGTAGATGATCCATGTGAAAATCGGGATCAGGACAAGAATTAAGAAGGGGTTGGCGGCTTGGATCTGAGATGGGAGCACCTCAATGCCAAACACGTTGCGGTCCATTTTCTCTGCCTGGAAGACCAGTGACGAAGCCGTTTGGTCGAATAAGCACCAGAAGACAGCAACAAAGAGAAACAGGGGGACGAGCTTACCGATGGCCGTTAGGCCGTCTCTGCTTTTGAGTTCATCAAAGAAGGCCTCTCCGTGTGGAGGAACGTGAATGAATTTGTTTCTGCCCAACCAAAAGGCAAAGGTGGCGAGTGCCATCAAGACTCCTGGAATGCCGAATGCCCAGTGGGGGCCATACCATTTGAGGATCCAAGGAATTGAGAGATTGGAAATAACAGCACCGAAGTTGATGGAGAGATAAAAGATGTTAAAGACCTTTGTCAGCAGGTGCTGATTGTTTTTTCCAAATTGGTCACCTACGTGGGCCGAGACGCAGGGTTTGATGCCTCCGGCTCCGAGCGCGATAAGTCCGAGTCCTCCAAGTAACCAGAATTGGACGATGCCGCCGACTCCCATGAAGGCGAGTGACAGGTGGCCGAGGCAGTAGACCACGGATAGGCGGACGATGGTGTTGTATTTTCCCCAGAGAATATCCGCGAGCAAGGCTCCGAGCAGAGGGGTGAGATAGACGGCTGAGTTGAAGAATGAGACGTAAGCGGTGGCCTTGGTTTCACTCATGGATTCCCCTCCGAGAACGCCAAGGTAGTTTGCCAGAAAAATGGCGAGGGCCGCTTTCATTCCGTAAAAGGAAAAGCGTTCGGCGGCTTCGTTGGAGATGATGTAAGGGATGCCGCCTGGCATCGACTTTGTATCACTTGGGTGGCTGCGGTAAGACATGAATGGGTGTGGTGGATTGATTGGTGAAGGGAAGGGGGAACGTATAGAGGACGACCGTTAGTTCAGACTTTCGAGCAAAGGGATGAGTTCGGTGATATCGTGCAGCAAGTGATGGGGGTGTTCTTTTTCCAAGCGATCTTGGTTGTGGTATCCCCAAGTGGCGGCAAGCGCCAGCATGCCTGCGTTGTGGGCGGTGGCAATGTCCATGGTGGAATCTCCAACAAAGGCGGTGTCTTCAGCTGGGATGCCGAGAAGCGCCGCGGTTTCCAAAGCTCCAGTGGGATCAGGTTTGACAGGGACACCCTCCCGTTGACCAATGACAACCATGAAGGTGCCGGGGAAGAGGAATTCGGCAAACTCTTGGCAAAAATGATGTGGTTTGTTGGAGAAAATTGCGAGTGGTATGCCTCGCTTTTTAAGCTGATCCAGAGTCTCGATGATGCCCGTAAATGGAGGGCTGCCGGTTTGCCACGTGTCAGCGTAGGCTTTGACCATGTCTTGTTCGATAAGTTGAATTTGCTCATCCGAGTAATCTGCAGGGCAAGCGCGCTCGACGAGTTTTTTGATGCCGTCGCCAATAAACCCGCGCACAACGGCTTCAGGGTGTGTCGGCAGTTTGTGTTTTTGAAGCACTCGATTAAGAGCTCTAGCCAAACCCGGAAGGGAGTGAACCAAGGTGCCATCCAAGTCGAAAATAATAGATCGAATCATGTGGGCGACATCATTAGGGGATCATGGTTGTTGTGCAAGACATACTCATCAAAAGGAGAGAACTCATGAGGGAAAGGTCAGCCCCCAGGCTGGAGGGCTTGGAGGCTGACTGTGTAGTATTACAACAAACACGCTGGGGGGGCTTGAACTGACAATAAAAGCATCACCTAGCGAAGTCGCGAAATTAAACACCACCATTCGCCCAATCAAGCTAAATTATAAAAAATGCAATCTAAATCGGCCGGCGGTGGTATAAATGTAAATTTAGGAGCCTTTCCGGGTGAGTTTGAGTTATTGAGTCGCGTCCACTTTGTGGATGTGAACGTCGCTTTGAGGGAAGGGGATTGAGATTCCTTTTTGGTCGAAGGCTTTTTTGACGTTTTCGGTGAGGTCGAAATGGATTCCCCAGTAGTTGGAGGCGTCGGCCCAGACCCGGACGACGAGATTCACCGAACTATCGGCGAGTTCTTTGACAGCGATAAAGGGGGCTGGGTCGGTGTCGATACGTTCATCGGCCTTGATGAGGTTCATGATGATGTCCTTGGCCTGATCGATGTCATCGTCGTATCCAATGCCAAAAAGCATGTCGACCCGGCGTTTGGATTCGGCGGAATAATTGATCAGAGCGCCGGTTGCAACGGGTCCGTTGGGGAGGATGATCCGTTTGTTGTCTCCGGTGTTGATAATGGTATTGAAAATCTGGATTTGGCGGACGGTTCCACTATGACCTTGGGTTTCGATGAAGTCGCCGATTTTGAATGGTTTGAGGACGAGCAGGAGAACGCCACCTGCGAAGTTTTGCAGTGTGCCTGAGAGGGCCATGCCGATGGCAAGTCCGGCGGCACCGATGATGGCGACCAGAGAAGTGGTGGGGATGCCTGCGATTCCGGCAGCTGTAACAAAGAGCAGGGCTTTGAGTCCCATACCGGTCAAACTGAGCAGGAATGTTTCGAGCGCTTCGTCGTAATCCGCTTTTTCGAACCAGTGGGCCATGCCTTTGCAGAGCATCTTGATGACTTTCCAACCGATAACAAAGACGGCAAGCGCGATCAGGAGGTTGGTTCCATGTTCGGTGACGGCTGCGATACCTTGATTAAGTAGGGCGTTGAAGTTAATTTCCATAACGCGATCAACTTAGGTGAAGGACTCTGAGTGACGCAATGCTAAAGCATGTTCTAGAGGTTTTTCTTGCAGGCTCTCGACACTGCGGGATGGGCTGTTTAGGATTGGCTTATGCTTCCCGAGCTGATCACAGAAATCCCCGGGCCCGCATCTGTGGCCCTGGCAGAAGAACTCAGGCGTTATGAAAGTCATAACGTAACTTATGTCGATGAGGCTTGGCCGGTATTCTGGAAGCGGGCCGAGGGCGTCAATGTTTGGGACGAGGATGGGAATCGATTTTTGGATATGACGGCGGCCTTTGGTGTTGCCGGGTTGGGGCATGGGTGGTCGGCGCCGGCGATGGTCGAGCAGTCGCAAGTGTTGGTGCATGGGATGGGGGATGTGCACCCGACCCGTTTGAAGGTAGAGACTTGTCAGATGTTGTCGGCATTGACGTATGAGCGCTGGGGGGCTGGTCGAGGGAAGGTGGTGTTAAGTAATTCCGGTTTTGAAGCCGTTGAATCAGCCATGAAAACGGCGAGGGTGGTGACAGGGAGGGCCGGAGTGCTTAGCTTTGCCAACAGCTACCATGGCATGGGTTATGGTGCTTTGTTGGGGAGCGGGTTTGAAAAATTCAGGCAGCCGTTTGAAGATCAGTTAGCCGCTCGGCGGGTGTCCTTGGCTTTTCCCCGGGATGATGCCGGGATGGAACGGTTCGAAGAGGCGTTGGCGGGAGTGGATGCCTCGGGCATTGGCTTGGTTCTGGTGGAACCCATTCAGGGACGTGGTGGTAAGATTGTCCCTCCCGACGCATTTCTTCCGATGTTGCGAAGCTGGTGTGACCAACATGGTGTGTTGTTGGCATGTGACGAAATTTTTACAGGCTTTAATCGGACGGGTCGATTGTTTGCCTGTGAATGGAGCGGCGTGGTGCCTGATCTGATCTGTGTCGGCAAATCCATGAGTGGTGGATTTCCGATTTCGGCTTGTGTTGGCAAGGCTGAAATCATGGACGCTTGGCCGGTGTCGAGTGGTGAGGCTCTGCACACCAGTACCTTTCTGGGTAACCCCGTGGGTTGTGCAATGTCGGTGATGTCGATGAAAGAGCACGCCCGTGCTGAGCTTGCGGAATCGGTTCAAGGGATCGGTGATTATCTGAAGGCCCGCTTGCATGGCTTGCGTAGTCCTTTGATCCGGGATGTCAGGGGGCGCGGGCTGATGTTGGGCGTGGAGTTGGCCCATCAGGATGGATCACCAGCAAGTGATGTGGCGGGAGGAATTCTTGGAGAAATGATGCAGGATGGCGTGTTTATGTTGGCCGATGGTCCGGCTGGTAATGTGTTGGCCTGGACTCCTCCTTTCGGGGTGAACCGTGAGGAAGTGGATTATGTGTTAGCGTGTTTACAAGCTCGCTTGGAGCATCACGGCGGAATCTCTGCATAGATGCGAGTGGAGTATTCTAGCGATAGAGGTTGACCGCACGTTTGCCAGGAGAATAGATATGATGCATATGAATCAGGTGACGGTAGTAGCGGATGACGGCCAATTGATGCCAGCGGACGAGGTGAGGGTATCACCTTTTGATTTGGGGCTGAGTGTCGGCTTGGGAGTCTTTGAAACAATGCAGTCGTATGACGGTCGGGTGTTTGCCATGGATGCTCACATGGAGCGACTGGCTGCGGGGGCGAAGCGTTTGTCCTTGTCTCTTCCATCGGGTGCTGAAATTCAACATACGATAGGCGAGGTGCTTACCGCGAATAATTTGTTGGTCGGTCGGGGGCGGGTCAGGGTTGCTGTTTCTGACCGGGGGGGGACTTTGACTAAGACCAGCGGAGCATCGCGGGTTCTTGTCAGTGCTGTTGCTCTCGATCCCCCGATGCCCGATGCCCGGGTGGTGACTTCTCCCTATGAATTTGCAGTGCATGGAGGTTTGGTGGGGGTGAAATCTGCATCTTATGCCGGCCATGTGCTGGCTTTCCGGGATGCAATTGCTCGGGGGGCTGATGAGGCTTTGCTGTTTGATGCTCAAGGGCGCTTGTGTGAGGGCGCGATGTCCAATGTGTTTCTTGTGGTCGATGGTATGGTGATGACTCCGGCACTGGATTGTGGTTGTTTACCTGGAGTGACACGATCAATGATCGCTGGGATCTGTGATGGATTGGCATTGGGGTATAAAGAATGTGAGCTTGATCGGAATCTACTGAAGGCTGCGGACGAGGTGTTTCTAACCAGTTCAATCCGAGAGGTTCAAATGGTGCGATCCGTGGATGATGGTGCCGATTTAACATCGGAAGTGACCGGGAAAATCGCAGCCGTTTATCAGGAGCGTGTTCAGCGGGAGCTTGGCTTATGAGTGTTTCCAGTTATACCAGCCCATTGAGTTTGGCACAGGCTGATCAATTAAAGTCCTGCCTTGCCGGGGCTGGATTTGAGTTTAAAGATCGGGCGTATGCCTTGTTTTCAGCCAAGAAAGGAAAGCTCAATGTGACGGTTTATGAAAAAGGCCCCAAGGTCTTGATCCAAGGGAAAGAAACCGAGGATTTTGTGCGCTTTGTCTTGGAGCCTGAAGTGCTTGGAGAGGCTCGCTTGGGGTATGAGCATATTCATGACCCGGAAATGTTTGAACCTCATTTCGGTATCGATGAGAGTGGTAAGGGAGATTTTTTCGGGCCCTTGGTGATTGCCGGTGTTTATACCGATGCTTCGATTACTCGTTCTTTGATGGATGCCGGGGTGATGGATAGCAAGCGGATCAAGAGCTCTGCGAACATTGCCAAATTGGCGGAGCTTATCCGGTCGACGCCCGGGGTGGTCTCCGAAGTGGTGAGTCTCGGACCCGAACGCTATAATGAAATGTATGGTGACTTTAAGAATTTGAACCGTTTGTTAGCCTGGGGGCACGCCCGAGTGATTCGCAGTTTGTCGGGGAAGATGCCGGGGTGTGGTCGGGCCTTGAGCGATCAGTTTGCTCGCAAGGAAGTGCTGGAGCGTGAGCTTGCACGGCATGGCGTGGCCATCACACTGGACCAACGCACCAAGGGGGAAAGTGATGTTGCAGTGGCGGCGGCTTCGATTTTAGCTCGCGAACGATTTATTCGGTGGATGCAGCAATCGAGCGAAAAGTCAGGAGTCGACATTCCGATGGGGGCGGGGGCTCAGGTGGTCGAGGCTGCCCGTAAACTGGTCGACGGATACGGGCAGGAAATCCTACCCAAGGTGGCAAAGATGCATTTTAAAACAGCCGGCGAGCTGTGATGTCCACTTACGCTCTGGCTTGCAGGGTGTGATGCGTTGCCAACCACTCGATGCATTCGTCGAGGAGTTCGGTGTCCATGTTGTGAACGTCTTCCCCCTGGCCAATCTCTTTAAGTAAAAGCACGGTGAGTTCTCCTCCCAGATGCTCGCGGAACTCTTCCAGGCCGGTGTAAATGGCTCGCTGAGGAGGCGTTGCCTGATCGCTTTGTAAATCCAAGGCGTCGTGCCAAATGGGCAGTTTCAGTTCTTGAAGAACGTGGAGGACGCGCATGGCGGCTGATTCGCTGAGTTTACCACATTTCCACGAGTAAATGGTGTCCAGAGCCACACCCACGCTGACAGCATCCGCATGGCTGAGTTTGAAGTTTGTGAGTTGCTCCATTTTGTGCGCAGCCCAATGACCGAAGTCGAGTGGGCGGCTGTTTCCTGTTTCGAAGGGGTCTCCACCGTAGGCAATGTGGGAGGCATGCAGCAGGGCGGAACGTTCGACCGCTTCCTCCAAGGTGTGAGGGTGAAGCTTGCTGAGTTGATGCGCGTTGTTTTCTATCCACTGGAAAAATGAAGCATCCTTGACCAGCGCCACTTTAACCGCCTCAACGATGCCGGCTTTGCGTTCCAGGGCAGGCTGACCGTGGATAAAACTGAAATCGTTGACCACGGCGTAGGGCACGGCGAAGGTGCCAAGGAAGTTTTTTTTGCCGTAGGCGTTGATGCCGTTCTTGACCCCTACGCCGCTGTCGTCCTGAGCCAGTGTGGTGGTGGGGAAGCGGACCAATCGAATCCCCCTGTGAGCGGTGGCTGCTGCGAGTCCGATCACATCCAGATAAGCTCCACCGCCGATGCAGAGGATGTATGAGTGGCGGTCGATACCTGCTTTTTCGATAGCGTCCCAGGCTTCTTGCAGTGTTTGCTGGTTGCGTTTGCAGGGTTCTCCTCCGGTTTGAATGATGCATCCGCGGGAGTCGAAGCCCGGCATGCATTCCATGTAGGTATTGACCTGTTGTTCAAGCCCTGGAAAGGTTTCAGCCACTCCACGGTCGATGAAGGCAATGACCTTTGCCCGGCCATTGGTATCCAGGAGGTCGATCAGCATGCGGTTTTCCCGTTGGAACGCGTCGCGGGTGAAGCGGATCCGGTGGGTGCTGCTGATGCGGATGTCGAAGTTTTTACCGTGCATGGAATGATGATACGTGAGTAGGGAGGGATATCTTAGACTTGATTTGCCGGAGATCAAATGGTCTGGGGATTAGGGGGCTTCGGGCTGAATGAAGGTGACGGCCGAAATATGGTGTTCAGCTAGTAGGTTAAGGACATCAACAACGCGTTGTTGTTTGACCTCGGCGGAGGCGCTTAATTGGACTTTTGGTTTTCCCTCGGCTGCTTTGACAGCCGCAGAGTAGGCTTCAAGTTTTGCTTTAAGGAGCGGGAGCTTTTGGTTTGCCGTATCGGCATCAAGCGTTTCTTTCTCGGCGCCTGTCCCCAAATAAATGACGCCCTTATCATCGATACTGATGACGAGAGGGGCGATTCCTTTGTTTTCCTCTTTTTCCTCTTGGCCTGCATGGATTTCAACCATTTCTTGAGGTTCGCGGTGTTCCATTTCGATGGGTTGCATGGCCAGTCCTCCGTTTATGGCCTGAACGAATAATCCGATCGAAAGCAGGCTCTGGTGACCATGAAGGCTGATGAGCAAAACAGGCAGGTGCATGCCCCTCTCTATCGTGATGGATAAATAGTCCAAGCGTAATCTTGTGATTGCTATTGCAGGTGTTCTTGTGTCAGGGTTTCCGGGTATGACAACACTGGCGATCGCGCTTGGAGCAATGGTTTTTTATTTGGTGGCGTACCATACCTATGGGCGGTGGTTGGGGCACAAGATTTTTCGTTTGAGTACAAGTGCTGAGGTTCCCTCGGTGGCTATGGAGGATGGGAAGGATTACGTTCCCACCAGCAAAGGGGTGGTGTTTGGGCATCATTTTACCTCAATTGCGGGAACCGGACCGATTGTCGGGCCGGCATTGGCTGTGATGTGGGGATGGCTTCCAGCGCTGCTCTGGGTTTTGTTTGGCTCGGTGTTCATTGGTGCGGTGCATGACTTGGGCGCTTTGGTGGTTTCGATGCGGAACCGGGGGCACACGGTTGGGGACATTGCCGGGCGGGTGATTTCTCCCAGAGTTCGAGTGTTGTTTCTACTCATCCTGTTTTTGGCTTTGACGATTGTTCTGGCTATTTTTGGTTTGGTGATTGCCTCGGTCTTCGAAACGTATCCGCAATCGATCGCTCCGTGTTTATTGCAGATTCCGCTGGCTGTGGCGATCGGGCTGTTGATTCACCGCAAAGGCGGAAACATCATGTGGGCTTCGCTTCTGGCCTTGGCTTTGATGTATCTATCGGTTGTCTACGGTAATGTAGGCTGGCTTGGCGAAATGAATACCTGGTTGAAAGCCCAGGGGGTGATGTGGTGGGTGTCGGTATTGTTGGTGTATTCGTATGTGGCCTCGGTATTGCCTGTCTGGGTGCTGCTTCAGCCCAGGGACTATATCAATGCCTTACAGCTTTTGGCCACGTTGGCCTTGGTTGTGATGGGCTTGGTGGTTGCCGGGGTGTTTGGAGGTGCTGTCGTTGATGGCATTCGACCGGAGTTGAAAATGGTGGCTCCGGCCGTGGAGTCGTCATTGGAGCTCAAGCAGGTGCCGGCGATTTTTCCGTTTTTGTTTATCACGATTGCTTGCGGGGCGATTTCGGGTTTCCACTGCCTTGTTTCATCCGGGACGTCATCGAAGCAGCTTCGTTGTGAGACGGATGCCCGGTTTGTCGGTTATGGTTCCATGTTGACCGAGGGGTTTCTCGCGGTGTTGGTCATTTTGGCCTGTGTTGCCGGTCTGGGATTAGGGATATCAGGTGCTGGCGGGGAGACCTTGCTTGGGACTGAAGCCTGGGACGCCCGCTACCAAGGATGGGGGAGCATGAACCTCGCGGCCAAAGTCGGAGCCTTTGTCGATGGTTCCGCCAATTTCCTCAAGGCGCTTGGCTTGTCCGCAGAATTTTCAACCGCTCTCATGGGGGTGTTTGTGGCATCCTTTGCCGCAACCACACTGGATACGGCATGTCGTCTGCAGCGGTATGTGGTGCAGGAGTTGGCAACATGCCTGATGCCGGCAGACGGAGTGCGTCGGCCGGGTGTTGGATTCCGTCGACCTTTGTCATGTTTGGCCAACAAACATGGCGCGACGATTTTTGCCATCGCGGTGGCGTGGTGGATGGCTTCTCTTCCCGGGGCTCCCGGAAAACCGGCGGGAACCGGCGGCTTGATACTGTGGCCACTTTTCGGGGCGACCAACCAGCTATTGGGGGGGCTTGCCTTTCTCGTGATCTTATTCTGGATGAAACGTCAGCGTATGCCGCTGTGGTTTCTTATCGTTCCCGCATTTTTGATGTTGGTATTGCCGGCCTGGGCGATGGCCCATCAGATATTTGTCCAGGCAGTGGGAGGAACCGAGAGTTGGATCGGGCAGCAGCGCTGGTTACTGGTCGGGATTGGCTTGCTTTCGTTGGTTCTCGAACTGTGGATGATTTTGGAAGCCGTCTGGGCGTGGAAGAAGCTGAAAGCTGGTGGGCTGGACGAGTCTCAGGAACGAGCGGAGTGAGCAAAATAAGGGCAGAAATTGATTGTTTGTCAGCGAGTTTACACTCGACACCCTCGTGCAAGTGTTGAGAATCTATGCCTCATGCGTGTACGACTACTCATTTTATTGATGCTGGGTCTGCTTGGCCTGGCAAATGCGGCTGAGCACCACGTCATCCTCTGTGGGGGGCCTGCTCTGCGGAAGTGGGAAAACTTACGGGTTGAGCGAGACCAGCACGACCGCTGGTGGGCTAATTTCATTCGGGCGTCCACCCTGAGGATGGTGGAAATTCGTCGAGCCTACGGCAAAGAGGCCAAGATTACCTGGATTGTATACCGCCCCGGTTATGTTGCCCGCGGTGCGGAAGACGGCAAGCCGTATACCAAGTGGATTACAGAACAAGCGACAAAGCGCAATGTCACCTTGCGCTGGGTGAGCAGCGGGAGTGCTGCCATCAGTGCGATCAACAACCATCCATCAAAATCGGTGGTCACATTTGATTTTTTCGGGCATTCGAATAAGTTCTGTTTCCTGCTCGACTACAGCTCCTACATCATGGGGGTGAGTAAAGCATGGATCCACCAGAACGAACTCGGAAAGATTCGGAGTAGCATTTTTGCCAGACATGCCCAGTGTCAAAGTTGGGGGTGTCACACCGGAGAAAGCATGAGTGCCGTTTGGAAACGCCAGACAGGTAAAACCCTGATCGGAGTGCGTGGAAAAACAAACTACGAAGCGGTCGGACAAGGGCGTATGCCCACGGTCAACGGCAGCTGGGTTCGTTAACACACTAAGCCTAAAACAGACACGAGACCGGGGTGATCTGACCGGATCTCACGCACCTCTCCGATTGTATCCTACTTCCCATTGATGCCTGCCTCAGCGGCACGCCATTCCATTTCCCATTATCAACTACATTTCCTACGCATAACGATATGAAATTCGAAGAACTCAACGAACTCTACAAACTCCCGTTTTTTGACCTGCTTCAGAAGGCCCGTGAATGTCACGTTGCCAACTGGCCGAAAAAAGAAATCCAACTCTGCACCTTGCTTTCCATCAAGACCGGTGGTTGCTCCGAGGATTGTTCCTATTGTTCGCAGTCGTCCCGTCACAGCTCCAACATTGAACGTGAGCCATTGATGGAAAAAGAAGCCGTCATGGAGCGTGCGCTCGCAGCACGCTCGAGTGGGGCGACCCGATTCTGTATGGGCGCAGCCTGGAAGGGGGTGCGTAAAAATACCAAAACCTTTGATGCGGTTCTCGATATCGTCAGTTCAGTCGCTGATCTCGGTATGGAAGTCTGCGTGACTCTTGGTGAACTCGGACCAGATGAGGCAAAGCAGCTCAAGGAGGCCGGGGTGACCGCTTATAACCATAACCTCGATACCTCACGCGAGCATTACCCGAACATCGTGACCTCGCATACCTACGACGACCGTCTGCAGACGATTCGCCACGCCCAGGATGCCGGAATGAGCGTTTGTTGTGGTGGTATCCTTGGTCTTGGCGAAACGGTAGAAGACCGCCTGAAAATGATCGAGGTGATTTCCGAATTCAACCCCCAGCCAGAGAGTGTGCCCATCAACTCACTGATGCCCATGCCGGGCACTCCACTTGCGGAAGCGCATTCGGTGGATATTTTCGAAGTCATCAAGATGGTGGCCATTGCCCGGATTGCGTGCCCGAAAGCCAAGGTGCGCTTGTCCGCAGGCCGCAGCCAGATGTCTGAGGAGGGACAATCGATGTGTTTCTTCGCCGGCGCCAACTCGATTTTCTACGGTGAGAAGCTACTGACCTCCGAGAACTCGGCGATCAAGAAGGACATTTCTCTGATCAACAAACTGGAAATCAACCCGCTTCAGCCCAACCCGGACATGGAGGCCCCTGAAGTCGAGTGTGACAAGGAGTTGTCACCTGCTCCATGCTGCGCTGAATAACTCATTCATCGCAACCAATCATGCACGTTGCCATCACGGGAATCGCTGCCGTCAGTGGGCTGGGTGAAAACCTGTCTGTCCATGCGCAGAGGATGGAGGCCGGAGAGAATGCTCTGCGGCCGCTATCCGCAATGCCTGGTGCCGACGCCCGTTATGAAGCTTTTGACGGTTTGCATGCCGGATGGATTGAGGACCGGGGGCTATTGGTGTCCCGAAAATGGGCACCGGGGTCCACGCTTTCGTTGCATGTGGCCCGACAGGCGATTGCGGATGCTGGCCTGACATCGGAAGACCTGGTGGACGCCGCTGTGATGGTGGGCAGTAGCCGGGGAAATGTCGGTGGTTGGGTTGGCCCGTGGCCCGGGCGCAGACCATTCAAGTTGATGGCTGCAAGTAACTCAATGCACGGTGAATTGGCATCGGCTGTGAGTATTGAGCTTGGGATTCGCGGTCCTTGGCAGGTGATTGCCAGTGGCTGTGCCGCGAGTCTGGATGCCATGGGTATGGCTTGGATGATGATCCGAACCGGAGTGGTTAAGCGTGCGATTGTTCTAGGGGTGGAGCTTCCATTGATTCCGGAAGTATTGCATACCTACGCCAAGACCGGAGTGCTTGCCACGAGCCCGGTGAATGACCCGTATTCGCCACAGGCTGGTGGATTTTTCCCCGGAGAAGCGGGGGCGGCCGTGGTGTTGGAATCGGTGACGGCACTGGCGGAGCGTCGCCGAGCCGCCGAGTCGTCTTACCCGGGTGGGCACGTGGATTCAGCAACAGATGAACAAAGTGTGGCGAAGTCTGTGCCTCTCATGACCGGGTTCTGGTGTAATTCTGATGCTGATTCTCCGATCGGTATGCCCAATGATGGCGCGGGCGTTCGCGATTGCGTAAAGCGGGCTGTGCAAGAGCTTGAGGGCGAGCCTCCGATAGCTGCGGTTTGCCCACATGCCAGTGGAACCTTGTTACATGGTATTGCCGAACTCGCAGCATTGCGTGAATCGTTACCACGGGATCAGCAGATTTCCTTACATCCTTTGAAACCCTACACGGGGCATACCGTTGGAGCCAGTGGTGTGCTGGATGCCGCGATCATGGCTCATTATCTTCGAAAGCAGGCGCTGCCTCCGAATTTACCGGGCTTGACCCCTCCAGGTGAGCCGTATGACCTGAGCTCCCGACCTCTCGACTCACAAGGTGCGACGGTGATGAAAATTGCCGTTGGCATGGGCGGTCATAATTCGGTGATTGCCATGCGTTCTCCTTCTTTGTGATTGTTCATTCATCGAGTGATATGCCGATCCGTGTCTCCATCCGTGACCAGCGTCTGAGATTGTTCTCTGGGAGCCAGCTCGTGCGGGAGTATGTGATCTCGAGCGCTGCCAATGGAACGGGCTTCGAAGAAGGGAGTTACTGCACACCGATGGGACGCTTTGAAATCAGCGAAATGATTGGAGCCGAAGAACCAGAAGGTACGATTTTTCGAGCACGTGAAGCGGTTGGGCTCTGGGATGGATCGTCAGACGGAGGCGATCTGGTTTTGTCCCGGATATTGTGGCTGCATGGATTGGATGCCGACAATGCGAATACCAAAAGCCGCTATATTTATATTCACGGAACGAACCATGAGGATCGTCTCGGGATTCCCGCAAGCTGTGGATGCATCCGTATGTCCAACGAGGATGTGATCGATCTTTTTGATCGTGTACAGCCAGGTGAACGCGTTGAGATCCTTTGAGCCGGAGGGAATGGACAAATGGTCTTACTGTCCGAGTAGGCAGATAATCGGCTGGGGGAAGATGCCGATTATCACGATGGCGGCCGTCAGCGTGATGAGAACCGCCTTGGTGATACTCGGAATGGTCAGCGCTTTTTCATTGCGTGCCGCATTCCAATACATGGCTTTAACCACCTTGAGGTAGTAGTAGAATCCGGCAGCCACGCAGATGAAGGCAATGGTGATCACACACCAGGAGACAGCTTGAGGTTGCGCTGTCAGGGCGGCTTTGAAGATGAAAAATTTCCCCCAGAAACCGGCGGTCAGCGGAATGCCGGCCATGGCGGCCATGGTGATCGTGGTTGCTGCTGCGAGGAGTGGGTTGCGTTGACCGAGCCCGTCAAAGGCTTCGATGGCATCGCTGTCCTCCTGGTTGCGAACCAAGGCAAGGATGAAGAAGGCGGAAAAGGTCATGACCAGATAGGTTGCCAGATAGAAAGAAACCGCGGTGATATCGTAGCAAGCGATGCCGATGGTGAGGAAGCCTGCGTGTGCGATGGAGGAGTATCCGAGCAAGCGCTTGAAGTTGGATTGTTTGATGGCTCCGAGGTTTCCGTAAAGCAAGGTGGCTCCCGCCATGATCGACAGAATCAGGAATACCTGAGCCTGGGTAGGGGCATCGGCTTCGAGGAAAGGGTTGAGAATTTTCCACATCACAATGAATCCAGCCGCTTTGGAGGCTACCGAGAGATAGGCGGTGATCGGAGTGGGGGCACCTTGATATACGTCCGGAATCCAGAGCTGCATCGGCACGGCACCGATTTTGAATCCGAGGGCTATGATCATCAGAGCGAGACCGAAGAGCAGGAAACTGAGGTTGAGGTCCTGGGATGCGAGAGCTGTAGGAATGAGTGCAAGGTCGGTGGTTCCCAGTGACCCGTAGACCCAGGCGATACCGTAGACAAGGAAGCCGGTGGACAGCCCGCCGAGGATTAGATATTTGACCCCGGCTTCAAGTGAGCCAACGTTGCGGCGCATGTAGGCAACCAGCACGTAGAAGGTAATCGTGACCAATTCCAGAGCGACAAAGATGGAGACCAGATCTTTGGCTGAGGCCATCCACATCAAGCCGGCACAGGCAAAGACAGGGAGGCAGAAAAATTCCCCCATACTCTCTTCACTGCGGTCGCCACAGGTGAAACGGGCAAGAATCTTGCGGAAGTCGAATGCCATCAGCAGGACCAGAATGGTGCTGACCAGTGCGATCAGTTTGTAGAATCTGGCGAGAGCATCATAGGCGTAAAAACGAGACATCCACGAAGGAACCTCGGCATGTAAGGGGGCGGTGCATTGGAGTAGGAGAATGACCGTCAACCCTGCTGCGGCGATCAAAGCGATACGCGATTTCTTGCCATCGGTGAAGGCTTCGAACATCAGTAGGAAGACACCAAATGCAACGGTGAGGAATTCGAGGTAGTGAGCTTGCATGGTGGGAAAGAGTGATTGGAAAATACAGAATCGGATAAGGCCTGGCTGGACTTATTGTTGAGGAAGGAATTGAAGGATGATTTGCGGGTAAATGCCCACGATGAGTAGCACGGCGCCCAGCATGTAGGATGGGATTTTACCGCAGAGGCTGAGGTCACTGGCATCTTCGGTGGATTTGACCAGTGGGCCTTGGAAGCAGTCGCGGTAGGCTCGTAGAACATAGACGGCGGAGATGACCACCCCCCAGAGGGCGATGATGGTGGTTATCTGGACCAGCCCCAGAGGTTCTCCTGCCTTCCAGCTGGCAAAGCCGGCGAGGAAGACCATGATTTCGCCTGCAAAGTTGGCCAGGCCTGGCAGTCCGATGGATGCCATCCCGGCGAGACCGAAGATGAATGCCAGTGCCGGAGCCTTTTTGGCAAGTCCTCCAAGTTGATTGATTTCGAGGGTCCCGGTTTTTTCTTCGACCACGGAACTCAATGAGAACAGGAGAGCGATGGAGATACCGTGGGCAAACATCAGCAGCACAGCCGCGGGTTCGGCGATCTGGTTGCTAGGATCGGCAGCCAGTGCTGCGATGGCGAGGAAGATATAGCCCATGTGCATCACCGAGGAATTACCGAACATCAGGTCGAGTCGTTTCTGGTTGATGGTAACCAAGCCTACCCAGATGATGTTGCCCAGCAGTAGTGAGCAGAGCAGTGGCAACCAGTGGGCCATGCCATCGGGGGCGACATTCATGCCCACGACCAGCAGTCCGTAGAGACCGAATTTTTTAAGCACTCCGGCATGCAGCATGGAGACTGGAGCCGGGGCACTGGCGTATGCCGGAGCAGCCCATGAGTGCAGAGGGAAGAGGGAGATCAGCGTGCCAAAGCCAATAATAAGAAGTAGGGCGATGGTCTTCTGGGCCTCGAGTGGAACTTTGGCGTTAGCGAGGTCGGCCATGGCGAAGCTACCGGCGTGGTAGGTGGCCAGCAGGAGACCGGCGAGTAAAACAATCGATCCAAACGCGAGGTAGATGGTGATTTTCCAGGCAACTTGTTTACGCTCTCCCCGACCGAGGATGCCGATCATCAGAAAGGTGGGGATCAGTGCGAGTTCGTGGAAGGCATAGAAGAAAAAGACGTCGGTGGAGAGGAAGGCTCCGATGCATCCGGCAGCGATGAACAGGGTGCTTGAAAACCAAAGTTTTTCACGACCTTCCGGGCATTTGCCGGAATACACGGCGGCCAGGGTGATCAACACGCTGAGAAGCAGCATCACGGCCGAAGCTCCACTGCTGTGAAATCCGAGGCTGAGGTTGATTTCAGGATCTGCAAGAACCTGGAATCCGGTGTTCCAGTTTGGACTGGACGCATTCATCAGGGGGAAGGATGCCAGCACGATGTTGCCGAGGGCCGCCGCCAAGGCGGTCTTGCGGGCTGGAGCACCGCAAAGAATGGCGATGGCTGCGAGCAGTGGTAGAAGAATGAGAGTAAAGAGCATGGTTGTTTTCTATTGAGGCCTGCGGCGCAGACTGGATGAACAAGATTGTCTTTGGACGATTTACAGGGTTTTGTTTGAGGTGTTGGCGTGAGTTGATGATTCTTGAATCTTCTTGTCTTGTATCTCTTTAGGCAAAAACAGTGAAGTAAATGACGAGTAGAACACCTACAGCCATGAGAGCCGCATAGTGGCTCAGACTTCCGTCCTGAATGTAACGACGGAAGAAATTGCCAGTTCCCGCAGCACAGCGTGAGAGGCCGCCGACAATCAGGCCGTCGATCACAAACTCATCGATGAAGTGAATGATCATGGCAACGCAGTCCTGAGCCACCTTGACCACGGTCGAGTAGATTTCGTCCAGATAGAATTTATTCTCGAATAGCGGAATGTGGATGGGGTCCTTGTCCTTGCCGAAATAGAGGACATAGGCGGCACCCGCACCGAGGATGAGGGCGATCAATGAGCAGATGAGCTCGATGCCGACGCTTGGAAGGTAGTGCAGAGGCATGTTCCATTCAGGAGCGACCGGGAAAATCTTGACGATGAAGGGGGAAACCAGAGCCATCAGTCCGAGCAGCATGAGAGGTAAGGTCATGATCAGCGGAGCTTCTTTGGCTTCTTCCGCTCCGTGGGCTCGAGGCTTTCCGAGGAAGGCGATGAAGAAGAGTCGGAGCATGTAGAAGGTAGTCAGGGCTGCGACGCCAACGGCGATCAAGAAGAAAATCATTTTATCGGCCACTACAGCAGCGTGGAGAATGCCTTCCTTGGAGTAGAATCCGGAAGTGAAGGGCACGGCGGTCAGAGCTGCGGTTCCGATGAGGAAAGTCATGCCGGTGATGGGCATTTTTTTCCACAGACCTCCCATTTTCCAGATGTCTTGTTCGTGATGGCAGGCGTAGATCACGGCTCCGGATCCAAGGAAGAGAAGCGCCTTGAACCAAGCGTGGGTGAAGAGGTGGAACATTCCGGATTCAGGTGCCAGCAAGCCGACAGCCATGACCATGTAGCCGAGCTGCGACAGGGTGGAGTAAGCCAGGATCTTTTTGATGTCGTTTTGCTGGGTGGCCATTAAGGCGGCGAGCAGAGCGGTGAGGCCTCCCACCCAGGCGATGGTGTTGGCACTCCAGACAGGGACGATATCCGTGAGGGCCATGCCCTCGGGGGTGATGGAGAGGAAGAGTCGGGCCATCATGTAGACACCGGCAGCCACCATGGTGGCTGCGTGGATCAAGGCGGATACCGGAGTAGGGCCTTCCATCGCGTCCGGCAACCAGACGTGGAGCGGAAGCTGGGCGGATTTACCAATCGCTCCGCAGAAGATCAGCAGGATGATGCTGCCGACGAGGCACGGGTCACCCAGAGCGGTCAGTTTAGATCCATCCATCTCAGGCGATGAAAAAACGAGTGTTCCCATGACACCCCAGAGCATCAGGATACCGATCATGAAGCCGAAGTCGCCAATCCGGTTGGTGAGAAAGGCTTTTTTAGCGGCATCTGCAGCACTGTCTTTCTGATACCAATGACCGATCAAGAGATAAGAACTCAAGCCAACCAGCTCCCAGAAGATGAACATCATGATGAAGTTGGATGCCAGAACGATACCGGTCATCGAAAACATGAAGATGGAAAGGCCTGAAAAGTAGCGGGCTTTGGCTTCATCATCCTTCATATAACCAAGCGAGAAAATGTGTACCAGCATACCGATGCCAGTGACCACGATCATCATCCCGGTGGAGAGTTGGTCGAGTTGGAAGCCGATATCAAAGGTGTAGTTGCCCACTGTGATCCAGGGGATCGTGTCACCAGCGGTTCCTCCCAGAAGGTTGAGGGAGAAGATAAAGGTGAGGATGACGGATGCCGTCGAGAGGTAAGCCGAGGCATCGGCCTTGCGTTTCAGCCCGAGCTGAATAATCGCGGCGCTAGCCAAAGGGAGGATGAAAAGTAACCAGGTTGGATTCATTTTTCGATAGAATTATTATGGAGAGAGTTTTGGAGTGCGGTGGCTTGACACCGCTATTGGCAGTGTCGCACTCATGAGTAGTGCGGATGAGGAAGTCTTGTTGCCTTGGTTTTAGGCGGGGGGATGAGATTGGTGGATGAAGAGTTGATTGGTAGCAATGGAAAGCGGTGTCGAGCCACCGCACTCCAAGTCTGTTTATCCCTTGAGCGTTGTAAGTTGATCGGTGTTGATCGTTTGTCTGGCTCGGTAGAGGGAGACGATGATGGCGAGCCCCAGGGCCACTTCGGCTGCAGCCACGGTGATGACAAAAAAGACGAGCATTTGGCCGTCGTAGTCGGGGAGCCCTTTGACTGTATTGAAACGGGAAAAGGCAACCAGTGTGAGCGAAGCAGCAGCAAGCATCATTTCGAGGCACATAAAGATGACGATGATGTTGCGCCGGATGATGACTCCGCCAAGGCCGATGGCGAAGAGGAGGCCGGAGAAAAACAGATATTCGTTAAGCGTAGGAGTGGGCATAGGGTTATCCGTTATGAATGAATAATGAGGATAGGTTCGGCTCGGGTGTGCCGAGGTTAATCAGAGGATTTGTTGGATGTTTTTTTCGAAAGGGTAACGCAACCAACCGTCGCAGAGAGGAGGAGAACGGCAATCACCTGAAGCGGGAAATTGTAGTCCTTGTAGAGTTTTTGTCCGATCAGATGCACATCGGGCAGGCGCTCTGTTTTGAGTTTTTTGTGAATGATACTTTCTTCGGGGTAATCATCGACCGTTTCGGTGAAATTGAGTTCGGGGGCGGTGGGGGACGTTTGCTCGGTCATGAGAACTCCAGCCAGTTGAAGCATGAAGACCGACGGAAGAAGGATACCGATAAAAAGAACCAAGCCATTGTGGTGGATTTTTTCCTCCTTTTTCAGATCGAGCAGCATGATGATGAAAATAAACAAAACCATGATGGCTCCTGCATAAACCAGGATTTGCAGAATCCCGACGAGATACGCGTTCAGTCCGGTGAAAATACCGGCAAGGCCCAGAAAACTAAGCACCATTGCCAAGGCACTCGATACCGGGTTGCGCAGGAGCACAACCATCAGACCGCCGGCAATCATCATCGCGGCGAAAATATAGAAAATTGGTGAGATCATCGTATGGGAAGTGGAAGGTGGAATGCCTGCGGGGCAGACAGGATTAACATGATTTTATGAGATTTACGGGAAGTTTCAGTGGAGAGTGCTTGGATCTTCTATCTTGAGTTCTTCTATCTTACTTGAGCTCATTCCACTTGTTGACAAGGCCTTCGCGAACGCCTCCGATTTCGTAGAGTTTCTCTTTGTCGTGAACCATCTCTTTGCGGTCGAGCCCGATGACGAGGTAATCTTTGCGGAGGAAGATCGCTTGTTCCGGGCAGACTTCTTCGCACATGCCGCAGTAAATGCAGCGAGTCATATCGATATCGAATTCCTGAGGTCGTTTTTCGACTTTTGCCCATGGATCATCGGATTCGATTTCTCCCGGAGTGATGGCGATGGCTTTGGGTGGGCAGATGAATTCGCAGAGTTGGCAGGACACGCAACGCTCCCGTCCTTGTTCATCGGTCACCAGTGCCGGGGTTCCACGGTAGTATTCCGGAAGGTGGTCATCCCAGCGGGTTTCCGGATATTGCATGGTTACGCCGGTTCCCGAGCCGTTGAAATTTTCAGCTCCCGGAGTTTTTCCGCGCATCGAATTGATGGCGTGTTTCAGGGTGATGGCCAATCCCTTGAAAACTGCAGGCAGATAGAGTTTTTCCATCAGCGTGAGCTTGGGGCGGGTAAGTTTTTTAACTGGCATTTTTATGGAAATTTGATGCCTGCGGCGCAGACAGGATTAACTGGATGTGTGATGGCGATCAGGAGGGGAGTGGAAGTTTTTGATGTCTTGGATCTTCTATCTTGCAGTCTTGAATCTTAGTTGCAAAGCATGATGATGCCAGCCGTGATGAAGATGTTAACCAGTGCCAATTCGAAGAAAACGATCCAGCCTAGTTTCATCAATTGGTCGTAACGGAAGCGGGGGACGGTCCAACGCACCCAGATGAAGAAAATAATAAAGGCAATCACCTTCGCGAGGAAGATAAGGATGTGGATCAGTCCTCCCCATGCCAGTTCGTTGATCATGGCATCCAGTCCAAAGCCTGCCGACCAGCCACCGAAGAAGAGGGTGACAATCACTGCAGAACCAACAACCATGGCGGCATATTCACCGAGGAAAAACAGAGCGAATTTCATCGAAGAGTATTCCGTGTGGTATCCGCCGACGAGTTCGGTTTCGCATTCAGGAAGGTCAAAAGGCATACGATTGGTTTCGGCAAAGATGGAAGTGGTGAAGACCACAAAAGAGATGCCGAGCGGGATCAGCAGGAGCCAGCGCTCCATACTCAAGCCTTCACCCCAGAGGGGTAACAAGAGCCAACCGTTGTCGGCCTGTTGTTGCACGATATCAGAAAGGTTGAGCTGACCAAAGATCATCAGAACCGGAATGACTGAGAGACCGAGGGCAATTTCATAGGAAATCATCTGGGCGCACGAGCGGACACCTCCGAGGAAGGAGTATTTGTTGTTGGATGCCCAACCGGCGAAGGTGATGCCGTAAACACTGAGTGAAGCGATGGCAAAAACAAAGAGTGGGCCGGCATCGATGTCGGCAATGACAAGTTTGATTTCTTCTCCGAAGAGCGTGATGCTGCTGCCGAAGGGGATGATGCAGATGCAGAGGAATGCCGGGGCGGCGGTGAGTGCCGGAGCAATCCAGAAGAAAAACTTACGGACATGTGCCGGGACAAAGTCCTCTTTGAGGAAGGCCTTGAATCCGTCCGCCAGCGGTTGCAGCAGACCTGCGAGATGGATGTCCTTTTTTCCTCCGAATAAGGTGAGCGGGATACCCACACGGTTGGGGCCGACCCGGTCTTGGATAATCGAGGAAACCCGGCGTTCAGCATACGTGGAATAGGCAATGATCGGCAGGGTGCAGACAAAGGTGAACACAACAATCTTCACTGCTGTGCTGAGGATGAGGATAAGAAGAGGATCCATGGGTAGTGGAATTGATGCCTGCGGCGCAGACAGGATTTCAAGAGGATTAAGGATTTACAGGATGATCGGGTGAGCGTTGATGTAATCTGACAGCTTGAGAAGGGGGCTTTTTGTAAGTCTTGTATTTTCTTTTAATTTGAAGGCTAGGGGCTCCAAAGTTGAGTAAGAGACCTAAATCGATATCAGTGGCTTTAAGATAGTTAACAACTTGGGTTTCGTGTATCGGTAACAGGTTTTCGATAGCTTTGAGTTCAAGGATGAGATGGTCGGATATCTTGAAGTCTGCCTTGAATTCACCGATGATTTTGTTGTCGTAGAGAACATCGATTTTGGCTTCTCGAGTGTATGTGATTTTTGTTTTTTCTAATTCATGGGCTAATGCGTTAGCGTAGACACTCTCCAGAAACCCGGCACCAAGCGCTCTATGAACTTTCATAGCGCATCCAATGATGGTTTCAGTGGTTTTGTCTTCCATGCAATTTTTATCTCATTTGTTTGAAAATCTTGTAATCCTGTCAGCGCCGCAGGCATCGTTTAACCGACGATCTCACCGTTGGCGCGGCGTTGGTTTTCGCGTTCGACCAAGGGGATGGTGACGCCTGTTTCAGTGATGACCTGACCGAGGTCGGGGATGCTGGCAAGTTTGATTTCTTGGAATTCATCCACCGTGTTGGCCAGAGTTTCAAAGACGGCGTCGATGCTGCCAGGTCCCTCATGCGGGGCATCTCCACTCAGGGCGAGAATGAGGTCGGTAATGATTTCCCAATCACTGCGTGCGTCTCCGGGAGGGACACAGGCTGCGTTGAGTTTTTGTAAGCGTCCGGTGACGTTGACCATGCTTCCTCGTTTTTCGGCGGGGGCGGCACCGGGAAGAACCATGTCGGCCGCCTGGGCGGTGGCACTTGTTTGGTGATCGATGACAATCAGCAACTCCAGTGCCCGAAGGTCGTCTTCGGTGAAGCTGGCCGCTTCAAGTAGATCTTCGCTGGCAACGACGAGGGCTTTGGTTTTTCCGTCGCGGATGTTGCCGAGAATGTGACACAGACTCGCTCCCGGATCGTCACTCGCAAGGACGAGTTTGGCTCCGGTCGTGTTGGGATTGCGATCGGAAGAAATCAGCATATCGTCGGATTCTTGCAAGCGGCTGACGATGCCGATTTGCTCGGTTTCCAATTCCGCGGCGAGAGTGCGCATCATCAGGAGCTCTTCGTTGGTCTGGCGACCTGAGGCGATGACGGCAATTTCACTTGGGTCAAATTGCTTGAGGGCGTCGGCGGCTCCACGGATGCTTTGATTCCAGCAGGTTTCCTCGTGAATGCCATCGGCCTTGATCAGCGGGGCCGTGAGTCGGGTTTCATCGGTCGGGCAAGAATAGGAAAGGCGGTGGCTGTCCGGCATCCAGCATGAGTTGACATCATCGTTTTGGCGCGGGGTGATACGGAAGATTTTGTTGCCGCGGGTCCAGATGGAAATATTGGTTCCGGTTCCACAATGGGTGTCGATGCTAGGAGTCTCCTTGAGGAACCAAGTGCGCATCTTGAATCGGAAGTCGTTACTGGTCAGGGCTCCGACGGGGCAGAGATCGACGGTGTTGAGTCCGTAGTTATTGCTGAGTTCGCGGCCTGGATAGACGCCTACGGTCGTGTGGGTTCCCCGGTCAGAGAATCCGAGCACGGGCTCGTGCGCCACTTCGTCCATAAAGCGGATGCAGCGGGAGCACATGATGCAGCGCTCGTCGTCGAGGGTGATGCGTGGGCCGATCTTGACGTTTTTCGGCTTTTTCACCTTGTCCTCTTTGAATCGTGACTCGCCTTGTCCATGTTCAACGGAAAACTCCTGGAGACGACATTCGCCAGCTTTATCGCAGATCGGGCAGTCGAGCGGGTGGTTGATCAGGAGAAACTCAAGGACGTTCTCTCTGGATTTTTTGATCGCATCGGTATTGGTGCGGATCCCCATATTTTCGGCCACGGTGTTGGCGCAGGCGATGACCGGGCGGGGCATCCATGAAATTTCCTGGTAGCCGTCGTCTTGATAGGCAGGGTCGGCTCCCGGGGCGGGCCTTGGGGGCATGCCCATCTGGACCATACACATCCGGCAGTTGCCCGGAGACGACAATTTGGGATGGTAGCAGTAGTGGGGGACTTCTTTTTCCGCTATTTTGCATGCCTCGATCATCCGGGTGCCGCGAGGCACCTGGATCCAGTGGCCATCAATTTGGACGTTGACCATGCCCTTTTCAGCGGCGATGTCTTTGGGGCGGGGAGATGTTTCTGTGGAGCTCATTTTGTGATGGGTCTTATAGGTCCTATAGAACTCATTTATTGGCTGATGTATTTCATCTGCTGCTTGGCTTCAGCGGAGATGAATTCGTTGTCTTCGGAGGTTTCCGACGTCAGTTCATCGCGGAACTTGTCGATGATGGCTTCGACTGGCCAGGATGAGGCTTCACCAAAGGCGCAGACGGTTTTGCCGTCGATTTGGTAGGCGACCTCTTCGAGGGTGGTGATGTCTTCCGGGGTGGCCTGGCCGTTGGCAATGCGGTCGGAGATCTTTTTCATCCAGCCGTTTCCTTCGCGGCATGGGGTGCATTGGCCGCAGGATTCATGGGCGTAGAAGTGGTTCAGGTTGTTGAGCACCCAGGACATTTTACGGGAGTCGTCCATGACGATGACTCCTCCGGATCCTGCCATGGAGCCACAAGCGGCGATGGTGTCGAAATCCATCGGGATATCAAAGAAGCCGAGTTCTTTTTTATCTTCCCCCTGGCCGATGCTGTAGCTGTCGTCACAGCGCATGATCTTGGCTGATGACCCGCCGGGAATCACGGCCTTGAAGCTGCGCCCCTCCTTGGGGCCGCCGCAGACGTCATTGAGCAGTTCGCCCATGGTGATTTTTCCAACTTCTACTTCGTAGTAGCCTGGTTTTTGAACATCGCCGGAGACACAGAGGATGCGGGTGCCTGTGTTGCGGGCGACTCCGAGTTTGGCGTATTCCTCACCACCCATCCGGATGATGTGTTTGACATGGCAGAGGGATTCAACGTTGTTGACGATGGTCGGGGCCATGTAAAGGCCGAGAGCTGCCGGGAAATAGGGTGGTTTGATTCGTGGGTAGGGGCGTTTGCCTTCCAGCGATTCGATCAAGCCGGTTTCCTCACCACAAATGTAAGCTCCTGCTCCACGGTGAACGTAGATTTCGAGATTGAAGCCTGATCCGAGGATGTTTTCTCCGACAAAATGCTTTGCTTTGGCCTCGGCGATGGCTTGTTCCATGATCTGAGCTCCCTCGGGAAACTCTTCCCGCATGTAGATATAGGCGGTGTGGGCTCCAACCGCAAAGGCGGAAATAACCATGCCTTCGATCAGTTGGTGCGGGTCCTGGTGGACAATGTAACGGTCCTTGAATGTTCCTGGCTCGGACTCGTCACAGTTACAGATGAGATAGACTGGCTTGGTGTTGTTGGGTGGGATGAACCCCCACTTGATACCGGTGGGGAAGCCGGCTCCACCTCGGCCGCGGAGGCCTGAGGTCTTGACTTCATTGGTGATGGCTTGAGGTTCCATGCCGAGCGCCTGCTTCAGCTGATCATAACCGCCATCCTTGAGGTAGCAATCAATGGACGTATCCCAACCGGAGCGGTCGACATTTTTGAAGATGAGTCGGTGCTCGCAGGGGTGAGGCTCTTTGCCCGGAATGTAGGTGATTTCACTCATGTTGAAAGTGGTTTAGCCTTTGTATTGATTGAGGAGAGCTTCGGCCTTTTCAGGGGCGACAGCTTCGTGGAAGTCATCATTGACCAGGCAGACCGGCCCGGTTCCGCAGGACGCGAGGCACTCGGCATATTCGACCGACCACTGCCCACAGGGGGAAACGGCGACCGGGTTGTGGTGAGAGTCTGAGTTGGAGCGGTCGATGCCGGTCAGTTCACAAATGCGCTCCATGAGTTCGGCGGACCCGGCCATGGCGCAGGAGAGGGTGCGGCAAATACGGAAGTGATACTTTCCGGGCGCGCTTTCACGGAAGCCGGGGTAGAAGGAGACCACTTCAAATACCTGCATCGGTTCAAGTCCCAGTTTGCCAGCGATCCACTCAGTGGCCTCTTTGTTGATAAAACCAAACTGATGTTGGATGATATGCAGCAGGGGGAGAACCGCTGAACGTTTTTTGTCGTCCGGATACTGGGCAATACGTTTGTCAGCCTCCGCATCGATCTCAGCAGTAATTACAAAGGGCGGAAAAGTGGATGTGGTTTCCATTTCTAGGATGTTTTTTGCCTGCTGAGCAGACAGGGTTGACAGGTTTCTGTAAGATTTCCTGATGATTCAGGGGGAGTGGGTCTTGATCTTTTTTTGCGGTCTGGTTTCTGCTACCTGTCACATTCGCCGAGCACGAAGTCGAGAGAGCCGAGGATGGCCGGGACATCGGAGACCATGTGTCCTGGGATCATGTGGTCGAGGATGGACAAACTGACAAAGGATGGGGAGCGGATTTTCATGCGGTGGGGGACACCGCCTCCTTTGGAATGAATATAAAATCCAAGTTCTCCCTTCGGGTTTTCAGCGCCGAAGTAGACTTCACCGGCCGGGGCTTCAATCCCCTGGGTTGCGATGATAAAGTGGTGAATGAGCTCCTCCATGTTGGTCAGCACCTTGTCTTTTGCCGGGAGCATGTTCTTGCTGTCTGCGACGTTCACCGGGCCTTCGGGCATGTCGGCAATGATTTGGCGCAAAATGCGGATGGACTGGCGCATTTCTTCCATACGGACGAGATAGCGGTCGTAGGAGTCTCCGTTTTCACCGATTGGCACATCAAAGTCATACTGGTCGTATCCGAGGTAGGGGCTGTCTTTGCGGAGGTCGCGGGCGACTCCCGACCCTCTCAGGTTGGGGCCCGTCAGGCCCCAGGAAATGGCATCCTCTTTGGCGATGGTTCCGATATCGCACATCCGGATCATGTAGATCTTATTGCGGTCGAGTAATTGGGAAATCTCATCGATTGATTTTTCGCACTCGTCACAGAACTTGGCGAGGTTGTTGAGGAATCCGTCGGGGAGATCCCGGATTTGGCCGCCAACACGGGTATAAGAGGTGGTGAATCGCGCGCCGGTGAGTTGTTCGCAAAGGTTGTGGGTTTTTTCTCTTTCCGTGTAGCTATAGAGGAAAACCGTCATCGCTCCAACGTCCATAGCGCAGACCCCAACGCCGAGCATGTGCGAGGAGATACGGGCAAGTTCGCAGCAAATGACCCGGATGGCCTCGCCACGGGGGGGGAGTTTCCAGCCCATGAGTTTTTCCACCGCACAGGTGTAAGCCACGTTGTTGGCGAGTGGCGCCAGGTAGTCCAATCGGTCGGTGTAGGGGACAAACTGGTTGTAGTGCATGTTTTCGGCGATTTTTTCGTCGCCCCGGTGCAGGAACCCGATATCGGGTTGGCACTTGGTGACTTTTTCGCCATCGAGTTCGAGGATGAGACGCAGCACTCCGTGGGTTGCAGGGTGCGAAGGCCCCATGTTGAGCACCATTTTTTCACCGAGGATGTCCTGGGTTTCCGCCTGGTAATCGTCTTGGGTGGATTGCTGCTGGGCAGCGTCGAGCCCTGCCTGCGTTTTGGCAGCGGTGTCGGGGACTTGGTATTCCTGCGAATTCATGAGATTGAGACGAGGAAAAGGAGGGCCAAAACCGCCTCATAAGCAAGTCATTTGTTAAGCTTTTTTGTAAGAATCGGAGCCTTCTAGACGTGCATCGAGAGGTGGTCGTGACAGATGGGTGAAAAATAATTCCACAATAGTTAAAAAACTTTCAAAATGGGGGTTGCAATTTTCTTCGGTCTCTGCTTTTTTGCGCGCGTCTCCAACAATGTGCGCACGTGGCGGAATTGGTAGACGCGCATGATTCAGGTTCATGTGTCCTCACGGACGTGGAGGTTCGATTCCTCTCGTGCGCACCATTTATTTATAATAAGCCTCCGGTTAAACTCGGGGGCTTTTTGTTTGTATGGCTCGATCGAGCCTTTAACCACCATGCAGGTGGCTTTTTGGATAAGAAATGGGGATGAGCGCTGTATTTAAGAGAAAACGTGATTTCTACCTATTTCTATCGCTAAGGGGGCCTCAAGGAGGCCTCTAATCGTAGCCTCTAAGTCCGCAGTAAGGGGGCGTCAATTTGTTGAATAGGCGGAAAATTCAGCTTCGGTATCTTTTTGGCATCTATTGCTTATGATTCATCCCAACATACAACCATTTCGGAGTTCTGTAGCCCGAGCGGCACTTTTGTGGTTTTTTATGTGCTGTCTGGGGCTGAATTGTGCTTGGGCTCAAGTCGCGGATCATCCGCTTATCAGCGAAGTAATGGCGGACAACGATACGACCCTTGCCGATGCCGACGGAGATTTCTCCGATTGGCTGGAAATTTACAACCCGACAGAGCTTGCGTTTGATTTGACTGGATATTATTTGACGGATGATGCTGAGGAACTGACGAAGTGGTCATTTCCAAGTGTTTCGTTGGCTGCCGGTGGTAGACTTTTGGTTTATGCCTCGGACAAGGCCCCAGCTCAGCCAGGAGGAGAATTGCACACGAATTTCAAGTTGAGCAAAGCTGGGGAATACCTCGCACTGGTTTCTCCCGATGGCGTCACGGTGATGCATCATTTCTCTCCGATGTTTCCGGCTCAGACGAGTGATGTTTCTTATGGCGTCATCGGTGGGAATCCTGAGTATGAGCAATTCATGTCTATTCCGACTCCAGGTGCAGCCAATGACCAGACCCTTCCGGCACCCGGTCCGATTGCTTTTTCCGAACCAAGCCGAACTTTTTTCGGAGAATTAAGCGTGCGTCTTAGTTCCAATGAGCCAGAAGCGAGTATCTACTATACGACGGATGGAAGTGATCCTTCGCCTGCTAATGGGCTGGAATACAGTGGCCCGATTACGGTAAATTCCACAATCCGACTACGTGCCCTTGCCCTTTTTGCTGGCCAGACGGGTGAAATGTCAGGGGTGAGTTACATTCGTCTTGCTGCTGACCTTGCGACGTATCAATCGGATTTACCCTTGATGGTAATCGATAACTTTGGGGCTGGAACCATTCCGGCCAAATCTTGGAGTGGGAACGGTTCCGGGATTCAGCAGGTTGCCCGACAACCCGCCGTATGGGCTACATTCGACCGTGATGAGGTGTCGGGTATGGCCGCGTTGACTGACGCCCCGCAGATGATGAGTCTTTTGGGGATTCGTGGTAGGGGGGCGTATTCCAGTAGTTGGTCGCAAAAGCCATATAGCGCCGAGGCCTGGAATGAAGTGCAGGATGAAAAAAATGTGCAGGTTCTGGGCATGCCGTCTCATTCGGACTGGGTGTTGTATTACCCGGATACGGATTCCGACAAAGATCCGGTGATGATGTTTAATACCTTTATGTATGATCTTAGCGCACGGATGGGGCGTTATGCGCCACGGTTTCGTTGGGTCGAGGCTTTTGTCAATGAGGATGGCGGGGACTTGACACTGGCTGACCGGCGTGGGGTTTATGCCATTATTGAAAAAGTTTCACGGAGCGATC
Organism: Oceaniferula marina; assembly: GCF_013391475.1. Classification (NCBI taxonomy): domain Bacteria; kingdom Pseudomonadati; phylum Verrucomicrobiota; class Verrucomicrobiia; order Verrucomicrobiales; family Verrucomicrobiaceae; genus Oceaniferula; species Oceaniferula marina. The sequence goes on from NZ_JACBAZ010000001.1 coordinate 119,049, forward strand.
AGCGTCTGGATTTTAAAAAGATGAGCGATGATGGGACCGGAGGAGGGTTCTTGGTGGGCATCAATCGAATGGATTCCATCCCGGTTGGAGGATTCCCTGCGGAAAATGGCGCCACGTCCCCTCAGTTTTTCCATACCAAGGGGGCGAATCGTATTGCTGAATCTACTCCGAATGTCGGAGGGGGCGGGGACGATATTCCACGTCAAAGCAATGGTTATCTAAATTTTGATAACCCTGGAGGTTACAAAATCAATGCGGCTCAGCGCGCTGCTATCGAGCATTGGTTTTCCAGCTTTGAGGATGTGTTGTATGATGATGCGCGATGGTTGGATCCTGTTGATGGATATACGCGTTATCTCGATGCCGATGATTTTGTGGATTATTTTATCTATAATAACCTGTCCAAAAATGGTGATGGAATGCTGATCAGTATGTTTCCCTGGGTGGGTGATGATGGGAAGCTGAGTATGGGGCCGTCGTGGGACTATAATTGGGGGAGCTATTATCGCTCGGGCTCAGCGACCGGGACGTTGTGGCATCGGGCTGACCGCCTTTGGTACGGTAGGTTGTTTGCAGATCCTGATTTTGAACAACGTTATATCGACCGTTGGTTTATGCACCGCGACGGGCCCCTTAGTAATGCTGGGATCGCACAGGTGATTGACGAACAAGCGGCCGAGATTGGCGCGGAGCGAGCTCAAAGGCAGGGGTTTGCAAGCGAAAGTGCATGGTTGAATGAGCAGAGTACATTCAAAAACTGGCTGACGACACGTGCAGATTGGTATGATTCTCAGTTTGTCAGCAGACCGGTTTTTGTGACGGCGCCTGGGAATGTGCAGGCGGGTGACAGAGTGCGTTTTGCTTCGCCTGAAAATGGTATCATTTATTATACCGTCAATGGCACGGACCCAAGGGCAAGTGGTGGGGGCTTGTCCACTGGAGCGATTCAATATGACGGCTCGAGTCAGTTGACACCCTTGGTGGGAAGTGGGGCTGCTGTGAAGGTGGTGGTTCCTACTCAGAGCAACCCTGAGACCGGTCTTGGATGGACGGCCATTGGTTATGATGACTCACATTGGATTTCGGGGGCTGGCGGAGTCGGCTACGACCGTCAATCGACGTATCTTTCCGAGATTCAATTGGACGTCAGGAATCAAATGGATGGAGTGAATGCGAGCGCCTATCTGCGGTTAGTGTTTAATGTAGACGATCCTGCAAGCTATGATGTGATGCGCTTGAAGATGAAATATGATGATGGCTTTGTGGCTTATCTGAACGGGAATGTAATGGCTTCTGCCAATGCACCTTCGGATCTGGATTGGAATGCAGGGGCTACAACCTATATCAATGATTCGGACGCCTTGCAGTTTCAGAGTATCGATGTGTCGGAGCACCTTCAGCATTTGGTTTCAGGAGAGAATGTCCTGGCGATCCATGGTTTGAACTTTAATACGAACAGCTCGGATTTTTTGATGGTACCTGAGCTTGAGGCTGGGGTTGTCGCAAATGATGTCGGGATACCGATACCAAGGTCTGCTCTGCTGACCGCCCGGCGGTATTCGGGAGGGGGCTGGAGTGCCCCCGTGGACGGCTATTACTTCGTGAACGCCGTGCCCGCAGCTTTGGGCAATCTCGTGGTTTCGGAGATTCATTACCGTCCGGAGGATGCTTCCCCTGAAGAATTGGCTGCCGGATTTTCAGACCGGGACGACTTTGAGTTTGTCGAGCTCATGAATGTGGGGGCTCAATCTATCAATTTGACCGGTGTCAGGTTTGTTCGGGTCGAGGGTGAGGGTGTTGAGTTTGATTTTTCCAATGTCTACCCTCGGGTGTTAGGCTCAGGGCAACGTATGCTGCTTGTGAAGAATCAGGCAGCCTTTGAGTTTAGATACGGGACGGCCGTATCAGCTCAGACAGTGGGATCCTTTTCCGGCAACTTAAGTAATGACGGCGAGCTGCTCACCTTACTTGCTGATGATGGGCATACGATTCAATCGATTCGTTATAACGATCAACATCCTTGGCCGACAGAGGCGGATGGTGGTGGTGAAAGTTTGATTCTCATCAGTCCCGAACGAATACCCGATAGCTCGGATTTCGGGAATTGGCGCGTGAGTAAAAGCGATGGGGGAAATCCCGGGTTCAGTGATGCCTTGCCCTATCTAGGAGGCGACTTGATTGATTACGCTTTAGAGTCTCCTTTGAAATGTGGGGTGATGGACGGAGGGGTGGTATCGGTTTCGTATGCTGAAACCTTGGGTGCTGACGACGCAAGGGTGGTTTTACTGTCATCCACGGACATGGGTAGCTGGGAGCCCTTGTCCTCCTCGATCATGGAGAAAAGCTACGTCGATGGCAAAGTCATCTGGCAGGGAGTGCTGGATAGTTCACAGGCCAGCGGCAGAGAAAAGCTCTTTTTAAGGCTGTCTGTGACTGAGAAGTAATCCCTAGATCAGCGCAAATGAAAGTGAGACTTCTCCGAGGGTGATATGGTCACCGGGGTTTAGCGGCATGGGCTGATTCGGGGTAAGGCGCTTGCCATTGACGCTGGTGCTGTTGGATGAGCCGTTGTCTCGGATGTTGAGTTGGCCATTGATCAGGCTGATTATTGCGTGGGCTTTTGAAATACTTGTGTTGTCGATGACCAGATGGGCGATGCCGGGTTTGCGGCCAATGGTGATATTTCCACCGTAGCGTTGAATCAGTTCCGGGGTTAGTTGGAAATGGATGGGTTTGCTTTTCCCAGCCTCCGGGTTGTTTCCTTGGAGTGACCATCCGTTGGGTGTGTCGGTTGCGAGTGGTGGTGCACCCGCCGCGTTGGCTGGCATCTGAGGAAATGGGTTTGCTTCAGCTGCTGAAGGTGCCTGGGGTGTTGGCGGGTTTGCGGGAGCCGGGGGAGCCGGGGGAGGAGAAGCTGGCGGTGTGGGAGGAGAGTTGACAATCTGTCCTCCATCCCAGGTCGGGCCTGAGTTGGTCGGAGGCAAGCTGCCGGGGCGGCTCTGCAGGCGGGAGACTCCGGATACGCGTTTGATATACTGGGTGTAGCTTTCGGTGGATGGCTTTTTCCTTAGTGCGACAAGTAGAGAGGTGAGTGCGGCGAGAGTAACAAGCCCGAGGACAAGCCAGATTTTCCAGTCGACGCCCCCGCCTTGGCTTGTTTCACACGGCTCATCCGTGGTGACGGCTGAAATGCTCTGTTTTTTGAGAACCGAAATGAGTTCGGTGATACGTGACGAGTTTTTGACATTATCTGCGACTGAAAATGTCAGCCCCTGAGTGTTGATGCCGATGACCCGGCCGCATTCGTCAAACAAGGGGCCCCCGCTATTGCCATGGCCGATATTGACGTCGTGGTCGATCACTTCGAGTTCGGTGCTGTATTGGGGGGTCCATTTCCGGATGAGTGTTTTGCGGACTTCTCCACTGGATACCGTCGGGTCGAGGAATTGGACGAGGTCTTTGTCCACGTTGTCCAAGACGCCTCGGCGTGAAGAATAGGCAAGTTTGATGAATTCAACTTCGCTGGGACCAATTTTATCGCTGCCTGATCGGCGGCTGGCATCTGCGGCTGTAGGAAAACCAATGGCATAGGCTTGGCTGCCTTTTTCGATTGGGGCCTCTGATAAGGTCAGGGTGTCGCAACCGATGCCGTCCACTTTGAGAATGGCAATATCAAGTTCTTTATCCGACCAGGAGACGGAGGCGTCGACGATCTCAATTTGGTTGCTGCTGACCTTGCGTGCCACCACCAGCTTACCCTTGTCCGCGCCGTCGATGACGTGGTGGTTGGTAATCAGGGTGTTTTCCCCGATGTAAAAACCGGAGCCGCTGCCGTATCCCATCGAAGATGAGGATTTCATGGCGATGATGACCCGGACGACTCCCTGTTCGGCTTTTTTTGCATCAAACCCTTCTTGTTCCTCTTGGCAGGAACAGATGAGCCCCAAGCTGAGAAGGCAAAGGATGTGGAACAATGGCCGGAATGATCGGCGTGTCGATTTACGGGGCGGGGTAGCTGGATTCATATCGGATAGGGTTATTGGGATAAGAAAATGTAGAACAAAATGATGATGTCGATCACAATGAATGTATAGAAAATAATGAGTAAGGTCGACTTGATGACAGAACGAAGTGGAGACGATTGCGGATGTGCGGGCGCCTGATGTGATTTGTTGGGGGCTGCTACTTCGGCGATCGCAATGGTGGTGTTATCACCGTCAGGACCGTTTTGTTTGACGGCTTTTGTTACCAGTCGGTTGATATGATCCTCGAGTTTCCGGTCGCGTGGTCTGCTTGGTAGAATCGGTGCCTTTGCGGGCACACTCTCCCAGTAACCGTCAGAGCAGAGAAGGAATTGGTCACCTGGTTGATAGGTGCAGGATTGGTAGTCGCTACCTTTGAAGCTCCCTCCTCCGAGGCTTTTGAGGATGCGCCCTTTATCGGGGTGGCTATTGAGCTCTTCTTCGGTGATTTTCCCTTGCTCTACCAGAAGTTGAACCACCGAGTGATCTCTGGTTCTGGTGGCAGTTTGACCATTTTGAATTCGATACAGGCGGCTGTCTCCGCAGTGGATCCAATGGGCTTCGTGCTCATCGAGATATAGTGCGACAATGGTGCTGGCTGGATTGCGTCTTTCTCCAGGGGTAAGTGCTGCTATCCGTTGGTGGGCGAGCTCTGCAATGTTCTCTAGCGATTGCCGAGGTGAGGAGAATCGGCCATGCTGATGATTCCAGATTTCATCTGCGGTTTCAATGACCGTTTTGGCTGCTGCCGCACCTCCGATATTCCCTCCGACTCCATCTGCCAGGACCAGTAGGCAGGTGTGCTCACTGGTCCATGAGTGAGCGGCGTCTTGTTGTTCTTCTCGGCCCCCAATCGAGGATGCAATGGCGATATGGATAGAGTGCATGGTCGTTATTCGATAGGTTCTGAGCTTACCCCTGTGATGACTGGTTGTCCACGGTGGTAGGTGATCTGGTAGGTGTTAAACAGATTGCCACTGTAGGCCTTTCCCGAGTTGGTGTTGCGGGTGCGGTAGTGGAGAACTGCAAATGCGGTTAAGGTGTTGCGGCCTGCACCCTTGACCCGGATGGCTTCGGTGATTTGATAACTGCGCTGGTTGTATTTCCCTGCATATTTCAAGAGGTCTTTTTTGATGTAGTCTTGAGTAGCAGATTCGATTTTGTAGTAGGGGCTTACTTGCTTATCGTAGTAATCGAGCTGTTTGAGGATGGATCCTCTGTCTGAGTTGCCCGCTTTGATGAATCGGGTGATGAATTCGACGATGTCTTTTTTCTGGGCTTCGGCATTGTAGCGGACCGATGCTTCCTCGAGGACTTCGTTGTTGATCGCGGAGATGACAGGTTTGTTGTGTTTGGTTCCGATGGAGAGTTTGCTGAGGACTTTACCTGTGCGAGATTCCACACCATTGCTAACTTCGTATTGCAGGGCTGTTTGCGTGTGGTAGAGATGGGAGGATGCGCGATCAATATGGATGTTGGTGCCTGGTGTGTAATTTCGCTCGGGCCACCGCTGGTTATAATTCCGGCTGTCGGTGTCGATGGCATTCCGAGGATACGACGGTTTACCAAAGTAGTTGACGTAGTCGGCATAATATTTGAGTTGTTGTCCGGTTTTTCCATCATTGTAGTAGTCGAGGACGAACTGCCTGATGTCGGAATGGCTGACGGGTTTGAGGTCGTTTTTATTGTCAGTTGAGTCTTGCTGGTTCTGCTGCTGTTTTGATTCGGATGTTTTTGTTTGGTGATTGGTTTCTGATTTGAGGGTGTTGGTTTGCTTCGCAGTTTGGTTTTTGTTTTGCTGTTGGTAGTGTTTGACGCCGAGATAGGTTCCCAGCGTGATGAGTCCGATTAATAAAAAGATGATGCCGCTTAGGAGCACGACCGGTTTTTGTTTGCGGTGGCGTGTTGTCTGTCGGACGGTCGATGGAGACCTGCGGTCGGGCTGATGGGGGACGGGCGGTTTCGCTTTGTTGGGGTTCGGTTTGAGGGGGGCGGTGGTTTGCTGATGGTTTGTTTGTTGATGGTTTGTTTGTTGTTTCGCCGCTCTTGGGCCGATTTGAGCTGCGATATGCCTCAATTCATCTTGCCAGATGCGAGCATTTTGAGGTCGCTGGCGTTCGCTCATCTGCATAGCGTGCGCAATGGCGTTCGAGAGTGTTGGCGAGGCTTTGCGGAGCTGGAGCAGGGGAATGCATGGATCTTTTTTTCCATGGCGCAGGGCGTTGTTGCGGTCCGGGGCCTCAGGCGGAGGCGTGCCCGTGAGCATGAAATAGGCGACGGATGCCAGGGCGTAGACATCGGACCATGGCCCCTGGTATTTTGCTTCGGTCGAGTATTGTTCGATGGGTGCGTATCCGGGGGAGATGATGGAGGTGATGGCTTGGCTTTTGAGCGCGACGAGATTGCGGGAGGCTCCGAAGTCGAGCAGGATCGGCATCTGCTTGCTTTGCTCGAGGATGATGTTTTCGGGTTTAATGTCCCGGTGTAAGATCCCGGCTTGGTGGATGGTGTTGACGGCATCACAGAGAGAGATCAATATATTGAGACATTGGCCTTCCGTGAAGGTTCCGTAGGCTGCTACGTGACCTTTGATGTCATCGCCCTGAATGTAGGGCATCACCATGTAGGCTGTGCCGTTTTGCTCAAAAAACTCAAGCATCCGGACAAGGTGGGGGTGTTTGAACTTAGCCAGAGTTCTGGCCTCTTTGATGAACGAGTCGATGGCCCAACGGAAATCATCATGCAGCGACTGGGAGTGTGCGCTTACACTGAGGTCATGATGTCGTGTTGCGATCGCCGTGGGAAGCAGCTCCTTGATGGCTAGTTCCGAGCCCGTATGAATATCTTGTGCTGCATAGGTGATACCAAAGCCACCCTTGCCGATCACCCGCGTGATTTGATAGTGATTGACAATATGTCCAGGAGGGAGCGCCAAGGCGTCCTCATCTGGGAGGTTGGGGGACATGATTTTGTAGGAGGTGTGGGTCAGGGCGAAAGGGTCGCCCGGATCAGACTGTTGAGCATACGGCCGCTGTCTTCAATGTATTCTCCGTCACCGCGGCGGGCCAGATTTTGGAGGAAGCCGGGTGCTTGATCGTCCATGTTGTCCGTTCTGGCCAAAATGGATGTCACTCTGCTGGAGATTGACGAGCGGGAGCTGTTGCTGAACTTGGAAGCCAATTGCCAGGCCTGCTCTTCGTTTTTGGCGGAAGCATCGGTGATGACCACGATGATGTGTTTCCAATTACCTGAAGTCCAACTCATTTGACTAGCCTGCTCCAGGGCGATGGATACGGACTCGGGTTTGTCCGAGTTCTTATCGGAACTTGCTTCCAGAGCATCGACGAAGCGGCTCAGGCTGCGAAACGATTGGTCGTTCATTTCTCGGATTGGAAATTTTTTGGTGACATAGGATGTGGCGCTGCTGGCCTCGACTTCATCCCGGTAAGCGACAAAACCAATTCGAATCCGTTTATTGACGAGCTTGAGGGTGTCAACCACATCCTTGAGGTTGGTTTTGATGTCCTCCAGATGGCTGTCCATGCTGCTGGTCGTGTCGCAGACGAATACAATTTCCACATCTTTCGGTTGAAGTGATGCCGCTTCGGCTTCGGCTTTTTTTTGTGCGGCTTCGTGTCGGGCCGCTTTGGCTTCCGCTTTGTTACGGGCTGCCTCCATGGTGGCCGCTGTCTTTTTTGCTTCTTCTAACTGGGCTGAGACGATTCGAGCTTTGGCTACGAGGTCATCATTCTTCATGTAGTAGGGGAAGAGGATGACAGCGATGATTACGAAGGCCCCCATAGCCGACGCAAAAAGGTCGAGCGTGGAAATACTAAAAATATTCAATTGACGGGATGGGCGCCTCATAAGTAATACCACTAGGGTAGTCTTGTGATGTGTGACAAGTTTATTTCAGTGTCATAATGTCATTTGAACGTGCATCCAAACTCTTAAGCCACTAGGCTTGTTAAATCTTATCCCCCTATAAAATGATTAGACGCTCGATTGATAGTTCACTGTTTGCCAAGGTTTTTCTGATTTGGTTTTTGATTCTAACCAAACTGATGGGTGGGTTGGATGAACGATACACTGGGGTAAGTGAAGATGTGGATAAACCGAATCTGGTTCGTTTTGAATATAAGTTGAACCCTTACGAGGAAGTTACCGGAGTCTCCGTTAAGAGTGATGCAGATGAGCTCTTTCCCAAATTGCTTTCCTATGTTGATCAGCCGGATGCCAAAACCGCAGTGTTGTTTCTCATCGATACCAGCAACCCTCGGCGGGGAAAAGAGGTTGAGCAGGCGAGAAAGTTGGTTATGGACACCTTGAGTGCTGCGGATGCCACGCGTCATGTGATCGGGGTCTATCCTTTTCATGGTCAGATCGACGAGGGGTTTGCTCCCATGGGGACGCCTTTAAAGGAACTTCAGGAAAAAGCAAAGACGATCAAGGCAAACGGGATCAACACCATTCTTTATGGTAGTGCGTTGAAGGCAATTGGTATTTTGGAAAAGACCGAGGCCGAACGTAAGGCCATTGTAATTATTTCGGATTGGAAAAGTGAAGACAATGTCATGGATGCAAAGGGCTTTGTGCAGAAGGCCGAAACATTACTTCGAAATGGTAAGATTGTTTGCCATAGTGTGATTCTTGCAGAAGAGGATCAGAGTGAAGTGGATACGGCTGAGCATTTGGCTGAGTCAACCGGAGGGCAGGTAGTCAAGGTGTCGAAAAAGAATCTCCGGATCCCGGCATCTTTTGCTGGAGAGTTGCTGTTGCATTTGGAAAGTGGTGGGCAGGCTGTGGTTGATCTGACAGGTCGGGAACAAGCCGCCAAGGTTGTCTTCGAAGTGCAAACAAAATCAGGCGCTACTTATCCTTATACCTATGACCGTCAAGCGAAGACGGGAGGGGCTTCGGACGTTGTTGATCCAAAGAACCCCCAAGCGACAGATCCTGATGCTGATCCTGGTGCCGCTGTTGATCCTGATGAGGATACCAGTGGTGGCGATGCTCCGGGGGATACGACGAACCCTGATGAGGCTCAAGGACCTGACCAAGGTTCGGCGTCGTCAGATGATGGGGCAGCTGGGTCTGATTCGAAATCAACGAAATCGGAAGAGGGTGGTTTTCTTGGGCTGCCAATTTGGATGGTGCTTTCCGGTGTGGGAGTAGGTGTCGTTGTTCTGGTGATTTTGATTGTTCTGATTCTGCGCAATAAAGAGGAAGATGTTTTTGAGCAGGATTATCAGGCTCAGGATCTGGATGGGGACAACCCGTTTGTTGTTGATGATGCCGTAGATCCGGTTGACGCTCCTGAGAACGATCCATTGCAAGTGCCTGCTCTGTATGCCGCTGAGTTTGAGCTCGGCAATGGGACGGCCATTTGTAACACCTTGCCGGATCCTGGAGAGGAGGTTGCGGCCTACCTCAAATTTGGAGAAGCAGGCTCACGCGGTGTGTATCCGATTGCCAAGACCGCGGTTCGCATTGGCCGGGGGCAGGACAACGATCTGTCATTGAAAAATGACAGTGTGTCGAGGCATCATGCTGAGATTCTGAACAAACGCGACGGAAGTTTTTCCATCACTGATCTGGACTCCGGGAACCGGGTCTACGTGAATGGTGAGGAGATTACTCAGGCCTCGCTGCAGGTAGGCGATGTGGTCGAGGTCGGGGAAGTCACATTTACTTTTGATCTCGAGGCCTGATTTGAAAGGAGTCCTTCAAATGTTTATTCACTGCGATTATTGATTTCCCTATGGAACGATTATTAACGGCGATTATCGCCATCATGTTGGGTATTGTAACGGTGGTTGTACTGAACCTCTCGTTGACGGGCGGTGAGACCGCCGCGATGCTACTGATCAACAAGTCAGATAACGCGTTGGTCTGGGTATCTGAGCAGGCATTAATGTGGATGTTTTTTTACCTTGGCTTGGGAGAGTTGGTCTTACGTTTTCTCGCCTCGAGCAAAGAGGGAAAACAAACCAAGCGCAACCTGCTTCCCGAGGAGGATTCTGTGATATTGACCTCCAAGGAATTGCCCGCTGTTTATACCAGGGCCAAACAGGCGGGGAGCGCGTATTTACCCCGCTTGATTCAACGAGTGGTCCGCCAATTCCAAATTTCGCAATCAGCAGATCAGGCCAACAGTGTGCTGGATTCCAGTATGGAGCTTTTCCTGCATGAGATTGATTTAAAATACAATATGCTCCGATACATTATGTGGGTGATTCCTACGATTGGCTTTATTGGAACGGTTCGAGGGATTGCTTTGGGCTTGAGTACCGCAGCCGCGGAATCTCATAAGGGCAATACCGATGATTTGCTTTATGTGGTGTCGACCGATTTGGCGGTTGCTTTTTATACGACCATGCTGGCGCTGGTGATGTCCGGTGTGCTGGTTTTGATCATGCATATTTGCCAAGGCCGGGAAGAAGGTGGTCTGAACCGCTCCGGGCAGTATTGTATCGACCACCTGATTAATAAACTCTACAATCCACAACCATCATAAACCAAATAGACGACTATGGACTCTGACGCCGATAAAACCCGAATGATCCGAAGGAGCCGTCCAGCCAGCGATGCTGGGACGCCTGCTACCCCACCGAAATTGCCCGACACTTCTCATCACGACCCGGATGCAACCCGTATTATTCAGCCCAATCAAGCGCCTCAACCCAGTTTGCATCAAGTTCCTGAAACAGGGGGGATCGATGACGATGCGACCCGTCTGATTGCGCAACCGAATCCTGGTCTTGATCCAGGGGCACCACAAAGTGCAGGAGTGGATGATTCCGATAAAACCAAATTGGTGCGTCGGTCTTCCGGGGGTGCGGCAAGTGTTGCCACCACAGGCTCATCGCAAGGGCCCGGAACTTCCATGGACGATCCTGTGACCGGATGGTTGGTGGTTATTGACGGACCGGGTAAAGGGAATCAGGTGGCCATTGGTGAGCAGGATAATCATGTTGGCCGGTCAGGAGGGGCAGACGGGGCCCGGGTTTGTTTGGATTTTGGCGATCACGGTATCTCCAGGAACAATGCCTTTGTGCTACGCTATGATCCTAAAAAGCGCCGCTTCAAAATTTTGCCAGGGGAGGGAGCCAACATTGTTTATTTGAACGATGATGATTTGGATGTCCCCACGGAAATAAAAGCGGGAGATGTGATTGAACTCAGCGATACCAAATTACGTTTTGTGCCGTTTTGCGGACCTGAATTTGATTGGGTCGACACGGAGTAAGGCCGCGGGGTTCGATTCTGAGGACATGATTCATGTTTGAAGTAGAGAGAGATTTTGCTGGTTTGCAGCGTCCGGGGGCTCGTCCGTATCAGGAGGATTCCCAGGGCTTTGCTGTGCTCTCGGAACGTGAGGACGGCGGGATTGAAACCTTGCTGGTTGTCTTGGCTGATGGCATGGGGGGTGAAAATGCCGGTGATTATGCAAGCCAAACAGTGGTTGATACCTTTGTTGCCTATTGTCATACACACTATCATTCGGATCGGGTTCCAGAGATGTTGACAAGCGCGATGCAGGTAGCCAATGAAAAGGTGGCAGATGCCATTGTTCGCAAACCTTCATTGGAGGGCATGGGGTCTACCTTGCTTGCCGCTGTGGTGAGCGAGGACTCTTTGTATTGGCTCAGCGTCGGAGACTCACCGCTTTATTTGTTCCGTGACGGGAAGTTGAGTCAGATCAACGAGGATCATTCGATGATGCCGGTGTTGTTGAAGCTCGTTGAAGAAGGGGATTTGGAAGAGGCTGAGTTGGCGACACACCCTGACCGGAACGTGTTGCGATCAGCGATTATCGGGGATGAAATTGAACTGATTGACTGCCCCGATCAAGCAATTGCCATGCAAGCGGGTGATGTGCTGCTTGTGGCATCAGACGGATTGCAGACTCTGGAGAAGGAGGAGATCGAATTGCGGCTCACGCGGCATAAACAGCTGCCCGCAGATGGGCTTGCCCGGATTCTCTTGCGTGCTGTTGAACGTGCAGCGAACCCTAAACAGGACAATGTTTCGATTAACGTTGTTTGTCTACCCGGTCTGACCCGAACAGGGGATGTGGATGAAGATTGGATGAGTAAAACCCGTATCTTACGGCGCGGTGAGGAGGGGTGATCCCGAGCTGGGTTTCTCCGAGTAATGGTTAATACCTGACGGATGTGACGTAAGGTTTTCCTTTTTGGAAGCGGACTTTGACCCGTTCGTCACGAGTGGTTTTATGGGTTCCTTTGATGACATCCGTTTTACAGACAAAGGTAAAGGTCGTGCCTTTGCCTGAGGCCGCATCCGTGATGTGCTTGAAGTCTGAATACGAGCGGGCTGTATAGATTCTGGTTCCATGTTTTGCCCGGGATGTTTTTATTTTTTGTGTGATTTCCGCCCGGTTAAGCGTCCGGTCGCCATAGTATTCAGTGCTGTCTGAGTAGTAGGCCGCTTCGCCTGCCGGGGATTCACCACCCTCGGAGTCTCCCGCAGTGAGCCGTTTTTGATTAAATTCTTTGAGTCGTTCGATCAGGGCGTCGTCGTCAAAGCTTCGGTCGTCTTCATCATCTTCTCCATCCTGGTCATCATCTCGTTTAATGCTCTTGTGTGACCCGATCAAAGGAATGCCATTAAATTCGGCAATAGCAAAGAGTCCTTTTCGTTTCCCTTTAATGGTGAAGATTCCATCGCTCCATTCGTAGGTGTATTTGATCGAGACGACCCACGTTTGTTTGGAGTCTGAGAGGCGGGATGTTACAGAGTCGGGGTCAATGGTGTATGACCTGATTGACCAATGGGAGAACAGCTCGGAGGTTTCTTTTGCTATCTCTGTTCTGGATTTGTGGTTCTCCTGATCGTCACCCCAGTAGACCTGGGTGTGTAGTAGTTTCATTTGTTCGGCAGTGCTGTGCCTGCTGCTCCCTTTGTTGATGAAAGCTTTTGCGACGGCAATGGCTTCTTCTTTTGTTATCCCTTCTGGGGCCTCCTTTTGAGGGGATAGCTTGATTGCTGGCAAACTGATCGGGCTGCCGATGCTGTTCATCTCGAACTTCTTTGTAGATTCCTGGAATCCCTGCGCTTTTACCGTCAATGTGTTTGGACCCTCTTGGTTTGCCCGGAATGAGCCTGATTGAAGTTGGATTTTTTTTCCGTTTAGATAGAGGTCTGCTGTTTTCGGTTCTACAGTGATAGAGACGAGGGATTGATTTTTTTGAATGAACTTATCTGCTTTTTTGATGGATGCCTTGGCCTTGTCCTTCAGTGATTCGGGTATGTCTTCTCCTTTGAGCTCCTGGTTTGCATAGTAGATATTTTGATACTCTTCATCTGCGAGTGCTTCATTAAGATCATCAATGAGGTCTACAATTTTTGTTGATTGTTTGTCAGGTTTGAGTGTGACCGACCCCAGTTCGATGACGCCGTCGATCTCTTTGACGTTGAAATTAATCGATTGTGGTCGATAGCCATCAGCGGTAATTCTCAAGGTGCGGTTACCGAGCCCTTTGACTTTGATGCTGCCATTCTTCAACGGGCATGGCGTGCCATTGATCGAAGTGGTGACTGCCCTCGGCTGGATATTGATTTTCACACTGGTGAGAGAGTTTTCGACCAGATGCGAGTATTGTTTTTTGAGCTTGTCGTAGTGGCTTTGCTGTTCCGGCGTCAGGCTGTTTCGTTCGATCCCGTCGAGAATGGCAAGTGCTTTTTCATGTTGCCTGACATCCAGATAGGTTTCTGCCTGGGTGAGTTTTTTAGGAGTGGTGGTGTCGGCGGGGGCAGCTTCAGGTGTTGTTTCAGCTGTTGTTTCGGACCAGTGTTTCCATGCGACCAGTCCTCCGGCTGTAACCAGAGTCAGCACGAGAACGGCAACGGCTCCGAAGAGTAAGATATGGGGCTTTTTGCTCCGTGGTGCTTGGCCGGATGGGGGTGTCGCGGCAATGGGAGAATTGGGGCCTAGTGATGATGTCGGACCTGTCGAATGTGGTGGCGGAGAGTGTGGTGGTGGAGAATGAAAGCTCGACTCGGGAGTGGCTGTTGCCGGTGATGGAGTGGTGGTGGTCGAGTGAAGCGTTAGATGATCTCTCCAGGCGGAAATGGATTGTGGCCGCTGGCTTTCCGCCATTTCGAGAGCTTGGTCAATTCCTTCCAAAAAGGATGGAGGAAAGCCGATATACTGGGAAGCGGTGTCTGATAATTTCGGTTGAGGGTCAGGTTGTTGGTTGCGATGCGCATCACTCCGATCACTGGCCGGAACCGGCTGTTTGCCTGTGATCATGAAATAGGCACAGGCGGCAAGAGCGTAGATGTCACTCCAGGGGCCCTGATACTTGGCATCGGTCGAATACTGTTCTACGGGAGCGTAGCCTGGAGTGATGATACTGGTTACATCCTGGGTTTTGCCACTGATCTGCTGGCGAGCTGCTCCGAAATCAATCAGCATCGGTTTACCTTCGCTAGAGATGATGATGTTGTCGGGTTTGATATCGCGGTGTAGCGTGTTGGCCTGGTGCACGATCTCGAGCCCATCCATCAGGGCCAGTAGGATGGCTTGCACTTTTTCATAGGGCAGGGGGCCGTTGTTTTTGACAACTTGTTTCAGGCTAAGGCCTTCGACAAAGGGCATGACCATGTAAGCCGTCTGATGGGCCTCGAAGAGGCGGTAGACGTGTACGATGTTCGGGTGGTTGAAACTAGCGAGAATCTGAGCTTCTTTCAGGAAAGAATCCACGGCCCATCGGAAGTCGGATTCCAGACTGCGGGTCTGGGCGATCACACTGTATCCGTCTCCGCGGGTGGCAATCCCGTCCGGCAGTAGCTCCTTGATTGCTACTTTTTTACGTAAATTGACATCTTCCGCAAGATACGTGATTCCAAAGCCCCCTTTGCCGAGGACGGATTCGATGCGGTAGTCTTTGATTTGGCTGCCTTGGGGAAGGCAGTGAGAAGGGTATTCAGGGGGAGTCATGTTCGCGTGCGTAACAACCTGAACAATGTATGAAAGATAGGATGGCTTACAAGAATTAGTTTAAATTAACACGTCATGACAGATATGTGGATTTGTTCAAGCGACAGGCGTAAATGCGTTTGATTGGACCGTGAATGCGTTTGATGGGATCTCTACTAGGGCGAATATTGCTTTTTGATTTCGGTGAAGCGGCGGTAGGCTTCGAGTGCCCGTTCCCGGCCTTCGGTGTGTGGAATGATGGGAGAAGGGTAAGCCGGGGCTCCTGATGCAGCCTTGGGGAGGCTTGCATGTCCTGGGAAATCCCAAGGGGTGTGGATCCATTTGGCCGGAAGGTCCCGAAGTTCGGGGATCCAGGTTCGGATGTAGCTGCCGTCGGGGTCGAATTTTTTGCTTTGTAGGATGGGGTTGAAAATTCGGAAATAGGGTGAAGCGTCGGCTCCTGAGCCTGCGATCCATTGCCAGCCCATGGTGTTGTTTGCGAGGTCGGCATCGACCAGGGTGTCCCAGAACCAACGGGCACCTTCCTGCCATGGTTGGAGCAGGTGTTTGACGAGGAATGAGGCGGTGATCATCCGCACTCGGTTGTGCATCCATCCGGTCTGCCAGAGTTGGCGCATGCCGGCATCGATGATCGGGAAGCCGGTTGTCCCATCTTGCCAGCGTTGCAAGTGGTCACGATTGAATTTCCATGGGAATAGATCGTATTCCGGTTTTAAGGCATGGGATTGACTGTGTGGGTAGTGATAGAGTAAATGAGCGGAAAACTCACGCCAGTAGAGTTGCCTCAGGATGCCGGACTGCGCAGTTTCGGCGGATGCAGAGTGCTGGATGAGATGGTGGTGGAATTCATGAGGGCTGATTTGGCCAAAGTGCAAATAAGCTGAAAGCTGACTGGTGCCGTCGATAGCCGGGATGTCTCGCTGGTCATGATAGTTGCAGCAATGGATAGCGGTTTTTTGTAGCTGACTGAGGCCCGATTTACGTGTCGCTTGCCAATGCTGTGAGATTCCAGTGTCCCAGTTTTTTGTTGGTAGGAGATTGAGTTTTTCCAAGTTACAGCATCCGGGGATCTGTCCGGAATAGGAACGATGGCCGGAGTGGGTTATACTCAGGTCATCTGAATGGATCGGTGGTCTCGGCGGGTCTTGCAGACAATGTTTCCAAAAGGGCGTGAATACCTGGAACGGCTTGCCTGAGCGGTTTCTGAGGCTGAGGGGGTCGCACAAGAGGCTGCCATTCATGCTTTCGACGGAAATCCCTTGTTTCGTGAGAGCCGCTTTGATTTTCGAGTCCCTCTCTACGAAAGCGGGTTCGTAGCAACGGTTCCAGACGATCGCTTTGGCTCCGCTTGAGTGGAGAATATGATCTAATATCGATTGGCTCGATTGGTTCGTTTCGGCCTTGAAGATGAGTAGCTGGCTTCCGCTCTGTTTGAGTTGGGCCGAGAGATCTTGTAGTGCTTGGTGCAACCACCATTTCGATGCCGCCCCTCTGCTCCACGGTTGTTCTTCTCCCGGAGCGTGGATATAAATCGGGAGAATGGGGGCTTTTCGTTTCAGCGCCCAGTTCCAGGCCGGGTTGTCATCAAGCCGGAGGTCTCTTCTAAACCAGACAATGGTGGAGGACATGTTAGATTGATTGGGTCGATGGGTGGAGGATTCGGATCAGGCGGATACGCGTGTATCTGAGATTGAGAATGCAAGGTAGGTTGGACAAGGTGGCGTAGATGAGAATGATGAGGTGATAAGGGGAGGGCGTCCAGACAATGAAGCATGAAATGGCGAGCCATTGTAGCCAGTGTGAACATTCCCCGCGTCTGGTTTCTTTGACGAAGGTTTCCAGATACTCTCGTTCAGTTGATTGGAGGGAGCTCTTTGAAAACCCCTTGAGCCAAGGGGCTCCATCCGGAAGGTAATGCTTCCAGCGTTTGATTTGGAATAAACGAAGATAAAGCCGGAGGTTTTGTTCTTTTTTATCGAGAGGTCGAGAAAAGCAGCTTTCCGGCAGTTGCGTTATTCCCCATGCGATGAGCAAATGGGCCATGGGGATGCCGAGGGCATTGATGCCGGCAATCCAGTAAGGATGGAGTTCGATCCACATGGTATGAGTTCAGGACGTTGGTCGACCTTTCCAGAGGATGTTTCGCCCCCGGCGTTTGTCGATGATGGATGAAAAAAAGAGATACTGATAGAATATCAGACTGACTGGATAACAGAGGGCATTGACCCAAGAAAAGTTACCGGCCATACGAAAGGCGATCAGGCATTGGAAAACATAGACGATGTAGGCGATCAGGCTGAGTGGTAAAAATGCCGGGGGAACAAAAGGGGTGCACATGCATGCGAGGGAGACCAGAGAGAACATAGCTCCGGTGATCCAGATGGAGCTAAGAGCCAATGCCGTTGGGTTGGCTTGGGCTGCACCTGAGGAAAAACCTTTTTTCCAACTCGAGATCAATTCGCTCATGCCTCCCGGGAACATACGCATCTCGATCTGCCCACGACCTAGCCGACAATCCCGAGGGATTCCACACTTGGCAAGTTGTCGGGCTAAGCTGAAATTTTCGAGGATCTCCCCCTTGACCGATGTATGCCCGCCTACACGTTGGTAGTCGTGTTTGGAGATGAATAAGCACTGACCGAACAGGGCCGAGTCGGGGTTGGATTTATGGTGGATTCCGAAGGCATTGGCTCCAGCCAGCATCAAGACATTGAAAAAAGCGGAGAACTCTTCATAGTTTTTTTCGATGCGATGATAGGGGGCGACTGAGATACAGGCCTGCTTGTCCTCGTAGTTGAGGATCAGATATTCGAGGGCCGTAGGCTTGAGTTCGGTATCGGCATCGAGAAAGAGCAGGAGTTCCCCATGGGCAGTGTCAGCCCCTTGTTGGCATGCCCAGGACTTTCCCAGCCATCCTTGCGGTGCCTTTTTTCCCTCGTGCACGCGGGCTCCACCTTGTGCAGCGACTGCCGCAGTGGAATCCTCCGACTGATCATTGACAACAATGATTTCATGTGGCTTCTGAGATTGTCTGGCCAGCGAGTTGAGTAGTTTCGAGATGTTCTGCTCCTCGTTGCGTGCCGGGATGATGATGCTGACTTTGGGATTGAGGGGGGGATTGTTGTCTGGTAATGCCTTACCGATTTTCCTGTGATCCATGTAGCGTGGTTTGCCAAGGACGAACCAGAATGCGGGGGCGCAGACCAATGCCAGAATGGGAAGGATGACGAGCATAGGGGGGGGGATGAGGTGGGGTGGCTTAGCTCACCGGGTGTCGTTGCATGATGCGGTCCGCACATTTTTGTCCGGAGAGAACGACCATGGGCATGCCGCCCCCAGGGTTGGTGCTGCCTCCGGTGAAGTAGAGGTTGCGATACTTGCTGGAGGTTTTGGGGGCTTTGAACCCGTAGTTCTTTTTCCAGTCGGTGACCACACCGTAGATGGACCCCCGGTTGGACCGATACATTCGTTCGATGTCGACCGGTGTGAGTAGGTCTTCGGTGATGATGCTGTCGCGTAAGCCGGTGAGTCCGCAGCGTTCCATTTTGTCCAGGCAGCGATCTTTCAGGGCGAGATAATCTTCATGGCTGATACCGGACCCGTCTTTGAGGGGGGGGATATGCGGTAGGATTTTGATGTTGTCGCATCCGTCGGGAGCTTTGTCCGGGTCGGTCCGGGTTGGGGCTACGACGTAAAGTGTGGGGTCGTCAGGGAGTTGTTCTTTGTGGAAGACCGTGTCGAAATGCTTGTGTTGGTTTTCTGAGTAGAAAAAGTTATGGTGGGCAAGTTGAGGGAACAGTCGGTCGGTTCCGATATGGAGCACGATGCCTGAACAGGCGGGGGCAAATTTTTCCAGCTGCCGGGTGAAATGTTCGGGTTCTTTGAGTAGGTGTTGATAGGTCGGAATGACTTCCATGTTGCTGACCACCAAATCGGATTCAATGTGCGTCCCATCGGCGAGTGTGATACCCGTCACTTGTTTGCCTGCTGTAGTGATCTGCGAGACATCGGCATTCAGGTGCACCGGGATATTCATTTCATCCATTAGTCGGCCGAGTCCGACAGCGAGTTGATACATGCCCCCGCGAACGTACCAGAGTCCGTAATCAAACTGAATGATCGGCATCAGGTTCATGTAACCCGGGGCGTCAAGTGCGGATGATCCGACGTATTTGATGAAATATTCGAAGATCATGCGGAGCTTCGGATCGCTGAAGTGGCTGGCAATGGTTTCGGCCATGCTGCGGTTGTAATCGATTTTACCTCCTAGCAAGCTGAGTTTGTAGTGGCAAAGAAACTCCCACAAGGTATCGAGCCCTTTATCAAAATAGCCGCTGTCGACGATCTGATACTGGCGGCGGGCGTATTCAAGAAACCCTTGAAGTTCCTGCCAGTGGGCGTTGGGTTCACCTGGCAATTTTGCCAGCTCCTGTTTCATCAAGTCGTCCTCCTGATAGAGGTCGATGCTTGGACCTGACTCGAAAAAATTCCTCCAGTGTGGAGTAACCGCATCCAGTTGCACGTAGTCTTCCATTTTTTTTCCAGCCCTTTCGAACAAGGATTCGAACATTTGAGGTAGAGTGAAAATCGAGGGGCCAAGATCAAAGGTAAACCCGTCTTTTTCCATCACGTTGAGTTTCCCTCCGATCTGTGGATTTTTTTCGTAGACTTGCACGTCATAGCCTGCAGCCTTCAGAGAAATGGCTGCGGAGAGTCCCCCAAGACCGGCACCAATAACAGAAACACGTGTTGATTGCATAATCCTAACTTGAATCAGAATAAGCACTTGTCAATGTGGAGCACTGTCTTAGTTTGCATAGTCTTGGGATGATGACTCAAGGCTTGGATATGAATCAGATGAATGAGAGTTTGGATATTGAGGAGGTGGTGAATCGTCAACGGAGGTATTTCTCCGGGGGAGGCACCCGGGATCTGGATACGCGCTTGGAGGCATTGTCCCGGGTGGAGCATTATCTACAGGGTCACCGTCAGGAATTATTAGATTGTTTGGCTGAAGACCTTGGTAAGCCGGCAATGGAGGCTTACCTTGCCGAGTATCATTTTTTATTGCAGGAAATCCGTTTGATCCGAGGTTCTCTGAAAAGCTGGCTTCGAGCGAAGAAGGTGAAGAGTCCATTGTATTTTCAACCCTGCAAAAGCCGAATCGTTTACGAACCTCTCGGGGTGACTCTGGTTGTAGGTCCATGGAATTATCCGGTTCAACTCTCGTTGAGCCCCTTGCTGGCATCGATCGCCGCTGGCAACACGGTGGTATTGAAGCCCTCGGAGGTATCCTCGGCTAGTGAGACGTTTTTGTTGGACTTGGTGGATGCGTGTTTTGATCCCGGGCATGTCTCGGCGGTTGCAGGAGGTCCTGATGTTGCTTCTGCCTTGTTGGGTCAGTGTTTTGATTTTGTCTTTTTTACCGGGAGCACTTCGATCGGGAGAGTGGTGGCTCGGAAGGCTGCTGAACATTTGACCCCCAGTATTCTGGAGCTAGGTGGAAAGTGTCCTGCAGTGGTTGATGCTTCTGCGGATTTGGAAACTGCGGCCCGCCGAATTCTTGCAGGCAAAATGTTTAATGCCGGGCAGACCTGTTTTGCTCCGGACTTTGTCTTGGTGCATCATGATGTCCGGAGTGAACTGTTGGAGTGGATGCGCCGGATTCTGGACGAAGTGCCATGGGCCGAGGAAATGACCCGAATCATCAATCGCCACCATTACCAGAGGATTGAGGGATACCTCGAGGCCTATCAGGGCGAGGTCATGACGTCGTTTGACGATGATCCGGAAACCTTGCGGCTCGCCCCCCGGATCTTACCTGATGCCAGGTGGGAGGATTTGGTGATGCAAGAGGAGATTTTTGGCCCGGTCTTGCCGGTGCTGACCTACGAGGACGAGTCTTCATTATGCGGATGTTTACGCGATAGGTCATCGCCTCTGGCATTGTATTTGTTCAGCAAGGATGAGGCCTGGGTTCAGAGGCTGATAGCTGAAACTCGCTCTGGCGGCGTTTGTGTGAATGATACAATGAAGCAAGGGAGCAGCCTGAGCTTGCCCTTCGGTGGTGTTGGGGAAAGCGGCTACGGTCGCTACCGGGGTCGGGCAGGAGTGCTTGCTCTCTCGAATCAACGGGCGGTGGTGGAACGTCCGGCAAAGGGGCCGGCCTGGGCCGAGTTGATGCCACCATACGGCAAGCGCTTCGAATGGGTTAAGAAGTGGCTGCGTTGAAAATCTCATCACAAAGTCGGGCACGTTCATCGAAGATGTGCTGGAGCTGTTGTTTTACATAAAGCTTGTGAACGAGTTTGCCGAGTGGGCCGAAGGGCATGGCGTAGTTGACTTCATCACTCATCAGGACGCCGCCATCTTGTTCTTTGAATTTGTGGCAGTGATGCCAAACCTTGTAGGGGCCAAGCCTCTGGTCGTCGATAAATGAATCCATGGGGACGACCTGGGTGATCTCAGTCATCCAGCTAAGCCACACCATCGGAGCTACTTTGATTTTGTAAGTAATAATTTGTCCCGGGTGCATCTGCTCGGACTGCAAGTGGGTGATTTTGAATCCAACGGATTTCGGGGTAAGTCGATCGAGGTTGCGCGGGGATGAAAAAAAGCTCCACGCTTGTTCAAGATGGCAGTTGAGCCACTGTTGTCGATAGAGGTGATACATGGATTTAATTATCGGGGATAATGGAATAAAGGTGCAGCAAGTCCTGAGGTATGCAAGCTGGGATCGGGACAAGGTGGCAAGCATGCTTGGTGCCTACTGGCTGGCTGGAAGTGGATTCCTATAGGATAGTGCTTGCCTAGCGGGGCGCTGGCTCGTATTTCCATGGGTCTCAGCCCATTCACTTATGATGCACTTAAGCCTAGATGATATAGTCGGCCTCACCGGAGGAACCTTGATCCGATCAGGAAACACAACGGTATTCAAAGGAATGGCCGCATTGGATGAGGCCGGGGAAGACGAGGTCTCATTTCTAGGTAATGAGAAATACTATCAGGATTTTATCAACACCAGCGCGGGCGTGGTATTGATTCCCGCCGGGGTTCCCGAATACCCGGAAGGGGCGGCATTGATTGAAGTGGAGAATCCGACCTTGGTATTTGGTGAGGTCATCAAGCATTTTGTGTCTTCGGCTTCAGCTTTTTCCCCTGGGGTGCATCCCACTGCCTATGTCGCCGAGGGCGTTTCTTTTGATCCTGATCAAGTGAGCGTCAAGGCGGGTGCTGTGATTGAGCACGGCGTTTCCATTGGTGACGGAACGGAAATCGGTTGTGGCGTCGTTATTGGTGCCGGTGTGGAAATCGGAGAAAACTGCCTGTTGCATGCCAACTGCACGGTGCGGGAGCGCTGCGTGTTGAAGGACCAAGTGGTTTTGCAACCTGGTTGCGTCATCGGATCCGATGGATACGGATACCAATTGGTCGACGGCAGACATGAAAAGATCGACCAGGTTGGGATTGTGGTTTTGGAAAAGGATGTCGAAATTGGAGCCAACAGCACGATCGACCGAGCCCGGTTTGGAAAAACCATCATCGGAGAAGGTTGTAAAATTGATAATCAGGTGCAAATCGGGCACAATGTGCGCATGGGCAAACATTGCCTGATTGTTTCCCAGGTGGGGATCTCAGGTAGCACGCAGGTGGGGAATTACGTGACGATGGCCGGTCAGGCCGGGGCGGCCGGGCATCTTAAAATTGGAGATAAGGCTACCCTGACGGGGCGGACCGGGGCGATCAAGGATCTGGATGGCGGTGTGGTCTACATGGGGATGCCCGCTCGGCCCATGAGGGAAGAGCTCAAAAAACAGGCCAATCTTGCCCGTCTGCCGAAGCTGATTGCCGAGGTGAAGGAATTAAAGAAAAAGCTCGCTGAAGAATAAGGGATCGATCCCCGGAGACGCCCGCATTGTCATCAGACGAGGCACTTATCGGGCTGCTGTCTGCAATTCTTCATTTTCTAGGTGGACTCGCCGGGGATTTCGGTGCAGAAAACCTCTGCCCAATTCTAATAATCGAGGCATTTTTAAAATGGATATTCAAATTGCTACTCTTTGTGACTTCGCTGCCGACTACAACGGCAAGATGGTTCTTTCCGGAACTTTTGACACTCTCGCAGCCCAGGCATTGCCCGTGGTTCACCCACAGTGCTGTCTTGCTCTTCGCCTTTGCATTACCCCTGAGGACAACGGCCAACACAAGTTTTCTGTAAACATCATCGATGCCGATGGAAACTCACTTGATAAAAACATGCCGATCGACGCCGATATGCCTGTTGAGTTGCCTGATAACGTGCCCTTTATGACGCGTAACCTGGTGCTGAACCTGCAGGGACTCAAGTTCCCTGAGGACGGATTCTACTCCATCGATATCAGCATCGATGACGAGCTTGTGCAGCGACTGCCATTGCGCATTGTCAAAGTAGACCAACAGCAGGGACAACCAGCCTAAGCTGCTAATTTCAATATGACTGCCCCTGTAACCTCGCCATCGGCCGATCTGGCTTACCAATGTGCTCTGGTTACAGGTGCGTCGTCGGGGCTCGGCGTGGAATACGCCCGCCAGCTTGCCCCGGCATGTGAATCAATGATCCTCGTGGCCCGCCGCGAGGATCTTTTGCATCAATTGGCTGAGGATTTGCGTCAGTGCTGGCCCGGCCTGGTGGTGCATTGTTTGAATGTGGATTTGACGCTTGAGGCGGATCGGCATTCCTTATTCGCGTGGATGGAACAGAAAAAACTGGTTCCAGATTTGTTGGTGAACAATGCCGGCATGGGGGATTATGGTGAGTTTTCTTCTGCCGAATGGCCGAAGCTTGATGCCATGTTGCAGGTAAACGTAACCGCCTTGACCCACCTTTGCCACGGGGTGCTTCCGGCGATGATTGCGAGTGGTCGGGGCAATATCATCAATGTCAGTTCTCTGGCGAGTGCCTTGCCAATTCCCGATTTTACGGTTTATGCCGCGACCAAGGCTTATGTCACAAGCTTTTCGGAAGCCCTGCGTATGGAGTTGCGGGATTTTGATATCCCGGTTTTAGCGGTATGTCCCGGACCGGTGCATACTGGTTTTGGTAAAGTGGCGATGCGGATGACGGACGCCGATGGCATTCCGTCACGGGAGGGGTTTTACACCGAGCCTGAGGTGGTGGTTGCGGAGTCGATCCGAGCTCTTCGAGCGGATAAAGCACGGGTCTATCCAGGGTGGAAAATCGCCTTGTTGGCTGCCGGTATTTCCATACTACCCATGGCTGTCATTCGAGCTGTGCAGATCGGGCGGCGATCTTAATACAAAGGGGCTCGACAATTGGAAGCGCTCTGCCTAGAGAGGCTCCGAACGTCACACCAGCGATGTGTGAAGAACTTGAAGCTTCATTGATTTTGCCATGCTTTTTTATTGGGACATTGCGGGGGTTTTTATTTTTGCCATTTCCGGGGCGTTGGCCGGACGTCAGAAAAGTATGGATTTTTGGGGGATCT
The DNA here is from genome assembly GCF_013391475.1 of Oceaniferula marina. Lineage (NCBI taxonomy): Bacteria > Pseudomonadati > Verrucomicrobiota > Verrucomicrobiia > Verrucomicrobiales > Verrucomicrobiaceae > Oceaniferula > Oceaniferula marina. The sequence goes on from NZ_JACBAZ010000001.1 coordinate 143,522, forward strand.
ATATCATGGCGCTGGTAACGTCATGTGGAGGAGGCACCTTGCGCAGTATCTTGATTGGTGACGTTCCTCCGTTTTTATTCACCCAGCCTGTGTACCTTATCGTTGCTGCAGTAGGAACCTTGTTTGCTCGATTTTTTCCCTCTCTTTGGGATATGTTTAGTCGTGAGGTTTCTGTGTTGGATGCCTTGGGGCTGGGAATCTTTGTGTGTATTGGGACGGACATCGCTCTGGATCATGGCTTATCCTGGTGGGCGGCTGCAGGTTTGGGCGTGATCACAGCCACTTTTGGTGGCGTGATTCGGGATGTCTTGCGGAATGAGGTCCCTTTGATTTTCCGAAAAGAAATCTACGCCACCGCAGCTCTTGGCGGCAGTTTGTTGCTGATGGGCTTGCAATCGGTCGGCTTAGGTCAGCAGTGGTGTATTGCCATTGCCACCGTGGCAACCGCGGTGGTTCGCTTGCTGGCGATTCGTTACGCCATCAATCAATCGTCTTCGTAAAAGCAAGAAATGCGTGGGGTCTAGCAGGCTGGACCTTGCGCATTCAGGGTGTCATGGCATAGGCTCATCGGCACTATGTACATAAAAACGATGATTGCCGTGACCTCGGGACTTGCATTGCTTTGTTTTCCCTCGTGTAAGAAGACCTCAACGGGTCAGGGCGGAGCGGCGCCCGAAGTTGAAGAAAAAGACCAGAGTTATGTTTTGTATAAGGAAGGGTATTCCTTGCCGGTGGGCACGGTGATTACGGAATCCAGCGTGAACATGATGAAGGATGCTCGGCTGGAAGTTGCTATGATGGGGCAAGTGAGCAAGGGAACCATGGAGAGCAAAGGTGAAACGGTCGAGGTTACGACTTATGACAGTGAGAGCCAGCGCACCTTGTTTTTCGAGAAAGATCAGGAGATCAAAAAGTCTGAAATGGATGGGAAAGAGGAACCGGAGCAAACTTTGACCAAGCCCATGCAGGGGAAATCTGTGGTGCTTTCGAAGGATGATCAGGGAGTTTGGTCGGCGAAGCTGAAAGAGGGCGAGCCAACTGAAGAAATACAGAAGAAAATAGACAAGCTGGTAAAGTCACAGAACACCGAAGAAGGAGCCGAGATGTATGGTGCGGCTCCTCGCAAAATTGGAGACACCTGGGAAGTGGATATCGCAAAACTGTCGGCGTTTGATGTTGCCGATGGCGATTCCGAGGGAACCATTAAGCTTACGTTTCAATCGGTTGAAGAATTCGAAGGGATGCGTTGTGCCGTCTTGAGTGCAGACTTGGAGATGGTTTCCGAGCTGGACCAGGGGATGAAAATGAAGTTGAAGGGCACGGTCACCGTTCTGCGTTCACTGGATTACTTTGAAGACCTCAAAATGAAGGTCGAAGCGGATGTGAAGCTTACAGGTGCAATCGGCAATGGGGCTGGATCGGTCAAGATGACAGGTAAGATGGTAGCCGATGGAAAGAAAATGCTGAAACTTCCTTAGATCGTATCGTCAGCCAGATCATCGACCTCTTCCGGGACATCGTTCCGTTTATTCCGGTTTAATCCGGAAAGACAATCGCCCGGTTGCGGTGGATGATCGTTCGGTCGTTGACGTGGTAGCGGATCCCTCGAGCCAGCGCGATACGTTCGCAATCACGCCCGAGACGCATCAGGTCCTGAGGCGTGTGAAAGTGTTGAACCCGCTTGACCTCTTGCTCAATAATCGGGCCGGCATCGAGCTCGCTGGTCACGTAATGGCAGGTGGCTCCGATCAGCTTGACCCCGCGCTCGTAGGCTTGACGGTAGGGGTTGGCTCCGATGAACGCGGGAAGAAAGGAATGGTGGATGTTGATGATTTTTCCTCCAAGTTCCTGACAAAACCAGTCGGGAAGGATCTGCATGAAGCGGGCAAGCACCGTGAGTTCCACTTGTTCGTCGATGAGAATTTGGCGGATCTGTTGGAACCCGGCTTCTTTCTTTGTGGCGTCGCCGTCCATGTCGACCAGATGGAAGGGGACTTCCGCTTTTTCTGCGATGCTTTGGCAGGTGTCACGGTTGCCGATGATTGAGGTGATTTCGACGGGCATTTCCCCAAGTTGGGTGCGCCAGAGGATTTCATTGAGGCAGTGGTTGGTGTTGGTCACCAGCACAGCCGTGCGCATTTTATACGGGTAGTGACGGAAATCCCAGTTGGCTGAAAGAGATTTTCCCAAGGTGCGAAAGCCACTGATGAAGTCCTCGGTATCTACGGTCAGGTCGCTGGTATCAATTTCCACCCGGGCAAAAAATTTGCCATATTGTTCATCGGTGAATTGGGAAAGCTCAATCAAGTTGCCGGCGTAATCTGCGATATACGATGCAATTTTGGCGACGATCCCGTGTTGGTCCGGGCAATCGATTTTAAGAATCAGACCTTTCATGGCAGACGCTGATATAGCGGATCGGATGCGCGAAGCAATGCTTTAGCCTGTCACGATCTAATCGATCACTTCGTCGCGGACGTTTCTCTGGCTTGCTGCATTTCTGCCAGAACCGACTCCAAATGCGGGAGAAGCTTGTCTGCAAATGCCCGAACATCGACATCGGTGCCGCATTCATTTTCCAAACAGGTCATTTGTACGCCATCGATTCCACATGGCGTGATGGCAAAAAATCCGTTCAGGCTTTCACGGGTGATATTGATGGCGTAGCCGTGCAGGGCAATCCACTTGCGCACACCAACTCCGATGGACGCCAGCTTACGGTTTTCGACCCAGACACCGGTCAGCCCCTCGCGTCGCCCTGCCACCACATTAAACTCGGAACACGTCCGGATCAGCGCTTCTTCGAGCCCCCGGATGTAAGCATGCAAATCGTTGCCCAGTGGGTGCAGGTCGATGATCGGGTAACCTGTCAGTTGGCCGGGGCCATGGTAGGTGGCCTGGCCGCCTCGACTGATTTCAACAACCGGGTGGGGGAGATGGGATGTTTGATTCCCCAGTGAAGACCGGTCACGCGTGCGGCCGATGGTGTAGACCGGGCTGTGTTCCAGATTCAGCAGTTGATTGCCGGTTTTACCATCGATGATGTTCTGGACACACTGGTTTTGGAGATCGAGCCCTTGTTGGTAATCGATGTTTTGTCCAAGCCACTGGTGTTGCAAACGCATACCCATGCCTACTTGTGATTGTCGCCGTGCGCAAGAGCCGAGTGTGTTCGCCCCACGGGTGGGGGGTCATCTGGGTTAGCTAATTGTTTCACTTTTCTTAAGTGCTGATATATACAATATATGCTATATGTTTGCCTGTATAATACAACATATGCTGTTTTTGATCGATTTCACTTGGTCGCTGTCTGTTCTTGACTATAGTGGTTTAGCGCGAGACGTCATGTCCAGACATCGACGTCCCGCCTTCCCCCTCGTTAATAATCCCTGAACTCTGATCCACGTTATGTATCTCAAATCTCTCGAACTCCACGGTTTCAAATCGTTTGCAGACAAGACCAAGTTTGAATTTCATCCAAACGGGGTGACTGGCATTGTGGGGCCGAATGGTTGTGGGAAGTCCAACGTGGTGGATGCGATCCGTTGGGTCTTGGGGGAGACCTCGGCCAAGGCCTTGCGTGGTGGAGAGATGGCGGATGTCATTTTCAACGGCACGGACAAAAGCGGAACCAGTCGTGCCCGGGCAGCCTTGAGTATGGCTGAGGTGACGATGACGCTGGCCGACTGTGAGGAAATTCTCAAAATCGATTATAACGAAGTGGCAATCACACGCCGCGTGTTCCGTGATGGGAAGTCGGAATATCGGATCAACAACACCTTGTGTCGCTTACGTGATATTCATGAGATGTTTATGGATACCGGTATTGGTCGGACGTCTTACTCGATCATGGAGCAGGGTAAAATCGATATGTTGCTGAGCTCCAAGCCGGAAGACCGCCGGATGGTCTTTGAGGAGGCTGCGGGGATCACGAAGTTCAAGAAGGAAAAGAAAGAGGCGCTTCGCAAGTTGGAGTACACGGAAGTGAACCTTCTGAGGGTGTCCGACGTTCTGGCGGAACAGGAGCGGCGGATGAACTCACTGAAGCGTCAGGTTTCCAAGGCCCGTCGTTACCAAGAGCTAGCCAAGGATGTTACCATTTTAGACACCCACTTCAGCCATAAAAAATGCACCGAATACAAAGCCGAGTTGTCCGAGTTGGAGAACTCGATTCACTCATTGGAGGTGCGTGAAACCGAGCTGGAGGTTGGCTTACCCGAAAAAGAGCAGGCTGTTGTGGAAGCCCGGGATGCGGCACAGAGACTCGAGGCCGAGCTGTCTGAGATTCGTCAGCAACTGAATCACCACACCAATGCCGCGAGTGCGTCTGAGAGCCGGATGGCATTTAACCAGGAAAACCACTCTGAGCTGCAGGGACGGGTGAGCCAAAACCAGCAAGAAATCGAAGAAGCCCGAGGTAAACTCGACCAGCAGCAGTCGGATTATGAAGAATCGGAAAAACTTTTGATCGAGTTGACTGAGCGGATTGAATCGAAGCAGGCACAATTATCCGAGCTCGAATCGCGGGTTGCAGGTCTGCGTTCGGAGCGCGAGGAAAAAGACGGCATATTACGTAGCCTGCGTGGCGAGGCGAATACTACTCAGTCGGTGATAGCAGCAAGCCAGGCAAAAATTGAAAGTTCGCTTTCCCAGATGGAGAACAGCCGCGAGCGCTCTCGCAAGCTGTCTGAAGAACATGACCGACTTCAGACCGAACACGAGGAAGCTGCGTTGGAGCGGGGGAAAATTGCCTCCGAGCTTGAAAAGCGTCAAGACAAGCTGAAGGCACTGGAAGAAGAAAAGGAGGTGGCAGAGCGGACGTTCCAGCACACCCGGGGTGATCTGGATGCCACCCGGGATCGTGCAACATCGGCTCACAAGGAGTTGGCCCGGGCGTCATCTCGCCTGGATGTCTTGCGTCAGTTGGTAGACAGCGGCGAAGGGTTTGAAAAGGGGACCCAGTCGGTGCTCAAAGGGTTGGATGAACCTGAATTTTTTAACAACGGTGTGCGCGGTGTTTTGGCCGGCTTGATCGAAGTAGAAAAAGAATTTACCTTGCCGGTCGAGGCTGCTCTGGGGTCTCACCTGCAGGCAGTATTGGTGAGTGACAGCTCTTATACCCAGGCGATCATCGACCGTCTGACCGAGAAAAAACTGGGTGAAGCTGCGATCATCTCCGAAGATTTTGTGGCGGCTGCCGCCGAGAGCCAGATGATGACCTTGCCGGACGGGGCCGAAACCTGGGCCATGGACCGGGTGAAGTTTGATCCGAAAGTGGCATCGGTGATCGAGAGCTTGCTCGAAAATGTATTGATTGTCTCGGACTTATCCACGGCGATGGAAATGCGCAAGGACCTGCGCGGTGTGACCTTGGTCACCATGCGTGGTGAGTTGTGCACGCCGGATGGTGTTGTGCGTGGAGGATTGGGGAAAGGAGGTCAGAGTTCGGTGCTGGAGCGCCAGAATGAAGTGCGTGAACTCGATGCCGAAGTTCGTGAGTTGGAAACTGCCGATGAAGAAGCCCGGGTGGCTCTCTCACGTCTGGAGCAACAACTGACAGAACAACGGGAAGCCACCGAGGCCGCACGCGAGAGAGTGCAGAAAGCCCATGTGGAGGAGTCCACGTTGAAGGGACAACTCAGTCTCGCAAGCCGCGAAGTGGAATCGCTCGAGAGTAAGATCTCCAGTGTGGAGTGGGAGCAAAATGATATCAATGAACGGGACGCCAGTGCGAACAACGGCCTGGAAAACTTGCAGGGCGATCTCGAATCTGCCCGGGTTCGTTTTGAGCAGCTTGAGTCCGACCAGATTCGTTTGGTTGGCGAACTCGAGGAAGCCAGTCGGCGGGAGAGTGAAGCTGCATTTGAATTGCAGGAATTTAGAACCAGCCTCGCGGTTGAGCGTCAGGCATTTGAAGCGGCCGAAGCCCAGCGCTCGCCAATGGCTGCTCGCCTGGAGGAGCTGCGGTCGATCAGCATGCGGAGGGACGAGGAAATTGCCGGGTTCCTAGAGCGGATGGAAAAGGCACTGGCTGAAAATCAACAGCTGGCGGAAACGATCGAGACCCATCGCGCTGAGGCCCGGGACCTGGAGGAGTTGTTGGAAACTACGTCGGCGAGCCGCGGGCAACTGCATCAGGCGATCGAAGTCAGCGAGCGGGGACTATCCGAACTCCGGCATGAGGTGGCAAAAATCATCGAACAAAAAGGACGCGAAGAAGTAGCCGCCACAAAAATCGGCTTACGTCTGGAAAACCTGACCGAAACCGTCATGGAGCGGCATCAGATCGAAATCGAACATTTCCGGCCGGATGCTCATGCTCTGTTAGCCTGTCTGCAAGAGCGGGCGAAATCCTATGATCGTCAGGAAATGCGCCGCGCCGAGAAGGAGGGCCGGAGCTATGTTTCCCATGTCAAAGTGCCGGACGAATCAGAAGAATCGGAGCAGGCGCTTCCGGGCGAGTCCGGACCCGACTGGGAGTTGTTGGAAAAGATTGTGATCGACCTGAAACGCAAGCTCGATTCGATGGGACCGGTCAACCTGGATGCCATTGAAGAATACGACGAATTGGAAGATTTGCATAACAACCTGCGCAACCAGCATGATGATCTGGTGAATTCCAAGACGGAACTGATTGGTGTGATCGAACGGATCAATATCGAAACCAAAGCTCGCTTCTCAGAGACATTCAATCAGGTGACCAAGAACTTTAAAGGCATGTTCAAGATTCTCTTTGGCGAAAAGGCCAAGGCCAATCTGGTCCTCATCGATGAAGATGATCCGCTTGAAAGTGGTATTGATATCATTGCCAAACCTCCCGGGAAAAAACTGCAGTCGATCAGCCTGCTGTCCGGTGGTGAACGCTCGATGACCGCCGTGGCCTTGCTCTTTTCGATCTTCCAAATCAAGCCCAGCCCCTTCTGTGTGCTGGATGAGTTGGATGCTCCTTTGGATGAAGCGAACATCGGTCGATTCCTCAAGGTGCTGGATAACTTTATTGATAAGAGCCAGTTCATTATCGTGACCCACAGCAAACGTACGATGCATCGTGCCGATGTGATTTACGGGGTGACCATGGAAGATTTCGGGGTTTCCAAGCCTGTGGGCATGCGTCTCACGGATGCGGACCACGCTCACAAGGGGGAAGCCAAAACGGCAGCCCAGAAGGCGGCACTCGAGCTGGATTCCTAGATCCGGTCAGGAGACGTCGTCTCTTGATGCCTCAAGTCTCGACCTTCAATGAGCTTGGGTTCCAGATCCGAAGGGGGCTGGGTGATGCCTGGCCGCCTATTGTCTGACCTCAGCTTAGTGTTGGTCATTCTTAGGCTGGACGATTCAGCCTGCTTGCCCTAAACGATGCGCATGCGTGGCACGATCAAGGTCGAACCGGGAAACGAAGGGCTTTTGTCTTTTGTTGATCCGGAGCGGCCATTCGAGAGCCTCAGCGAGTATTTTGGCTATCCGCTTGGGAAGCATCAACGTCGGCGCTCCAAAGTGGCGTGTAAGGAGTTGAGCGGAAGCGATGGCGAAAAGGTCGTCGTGTATTTTAAACTTTATGGTTACCGGCGCTTGAGACGTGCTCTTTCCCGGATATTCAAACCGACCCGTTCTCAGTCGGAAATTGCCAATTTGAAGTGGTTCAAAGAACTGGGGATTCCATGTTGTGAACCCGTGCTGCAAGGGGTGTATCGCAATTGCTTTGGGATTGCGCGAAACTGCATGTTGATCACCCGTGAATTGACCGGGACACAGCAATTGGATGATTTTGTGCCGGCTTTGAGGGAAACGGTCCCGGATGAGGAGCAGAGAAAGGCAATCCGGCGAAATCTCTACGTTTCTTTGGCTTCCAGCCTGAAGAAAATTCATGATCGGCGTTTTTATCATGACGATTTCAAATGGCGTAATATCCTTGTGCGTCGTGCCGGGGCTGCGGAGAGCACCGAGGTCGAGGTGTTTTGGATTGATTGTCCGAATGGCTATTTTGACCGGACCGGAGGGATGCGTGGAAAACACGGTATGGTCAAGGATCTGGCGACCTTCGATTATGATGCTAAAAAGTGGGTCAGCGATGAGGAAAGGATGCTGTTTTTGTCTTTATACAGCGGCGAGGCTCCGAATAGCCCGGCGTTGAAGGCTCTTTTTTCCGAGGTCGAAGCCTACCGAAAGCTTAAAATCGACGACGATCGGCCGGGGCGAAAAGGACGCTGAGGCTTGTTTGGAACGCCCCCGGTGGGTAGGAATCGCTTAGCTGACGTAAATTATCTTAAAAACTGTGATAATTGCGGGTGGATTGGCTGCGTAGCTATGGTATATGAACAGCACGATGGCTGAAGAATCAGAAGAAAACGGCGAAAACGGCGAAGACGCCAAGATGGAAGCAGCGTATGCGCATACCCGGAAGAGTTTGATTGCCAGACTGGATAACTGGGAGGATCAGCGGACGTGGGATGATTTTTACAAAACCTATTGGAAACTGATTTACTCGGTGGCCATGAAAGCCGGATTGCGTTCGGAAGAGGCATTCGACGTTGTTCAGGAGACCATTATTTCGATTGCCAAGCAGAGTAAGAAAAACATGTATGATCCGGACAAGGGCTCATTCAAGTCCTGGCTGATGAATATGACCCGTTGGCGGATCAACGATCAGTTCCGTAAACGTAAAAAGGACACGGCGATGAGTATCAGCGAGTGGGGTGAGGAAGGCCGGAAGACTTCGGTGATCGACAGTGTGGAGGATACCAAAAGTGGCACCCTTGAGCGCTTGTGGGAAGTGGAATGGAAAAAGAACCTGGCGGATGCCGCGCTAGCGCGGGTTAAGGCGCAGGTCTCTCCCAAACAATACCAGATCTTTGATTGTTATGTCATCCGGGAGTGGGATGCGGACCGGGTGAAAGCCCACCTTGGCGTGAGTATGTCGCAGGTGTATTTGGCAAAGCACCGGGTAGGAAAGATCCTCAAAAAGGAGCTCGCCCGTCTGAACGAAGATGAGGGGTAAGGTTCGTCCAGAGCCGGAGATTCCGGATCACAAGGTGCTGCGCAAGATTGGTGGTGGCTCCTATGGCGAAGTGTGGTTGGCCCAGGGGGTGACTGGCGCGATGCGTGCCGTCAAGGTGGTTCGTCGCGAAGACTTTGAAGACGAGCGGGGATTTGAGCGCGAGTTCGAGGGGATTCTCAAGTATGAGCCGATTTCGAGGGATCACCCCGGTCTGGTGAATATCCTTCACGTCGGGCGCAGTGAGGTGGAAGGCGAGTTTTATTACTATGTGATGGAACTCGGGGACGATATTGATACCGGACAGGAAATCAACCCGGTTGAATATGAGGCCCGGAACCTGCTGACCGATTTGAGAAATGGTGCAGGCACGCCTTTGGATCCTGATTTTGTCATCGATGTGGGAGTTCGCCTGTCCGAAGCCCTGCTGCATCTGCATAAAAAGGGACTCGCTCATCGCGATATCAAGCCGTCGAATATTATCTTTGTCGGGGGTAAAGCGAAATTGGCGGATATTGGACTGGTTGCAGCCCGCGGGCAGCGAACGTTTGTGGGGACCGAGGGCTTTGTTCCACCCGAGGGACCGGGATCGGCGCAGGCAGATGTTTACGGCCTGGGCAAGGTGCTCTATGAGATGGCAACGGGCAAGGACCGCCTTCAATTTCCCGAGTTGCCGGATGAATTGCCTGAATCGGCGAATCGCAAGCGCTGGCTGGCGCTCAATCAGGTGATTTGTGATATTTGCGAACCGAGGTTGAGCAAGCGTACGGTCACTTCGGCTGAGGAATTGGCGGATGCTTTGAGGCGATTGCAACGCGGAAAGCGGATTCGCCGTCGGCGAAAGTGGTCGGTTTTGACCGTGGTGCCGATAGTTGCCGGCTTGATATTAGTGGGTTGGGTTTTACGGGATCATGTTCCCTGGTTCCAACCGCAGTGGGGTGGTGGAGACCAAGTTGTGGATGATGAAGTTCAACCTGAAAAGTATGGCTTTGTAAAAATCACCAGCGATTTGGAAGATGTTGAAGTTTACGATGGCAACGGTGAGTTTCTCGGGTTCACTCAGTTGAAGATCATGCGCATGAAGGCTGGACGTAGCTATGCCTTTGAGTTTCGTATGGAGGGATACCGAACCGTACGTGAGGAGGTTTTGGTCAAAGCGGGTGAGACCACGGTCGTTCGTCCGGAGATGTCGATTTATGCTCCTCCGGAGCCCGGACAAGAGTGGGTGGATAACTTTGGTATTCATTACCAACCGATGGACGGTTACCACATCAGCGAAGGTTATGTTCGTTTGTTCCAATGGCGGAGATATGAAAAACACCTGGGAAAAGAAACCGGGGCCGAGGTGATTGACCACAGTGAAAGTGGTCTGAAGCGACGGATTATTTTGGTTCAGCGGGAACAGGCTGAAGCGTATTGCCGCTGGCAGACGCAGCAGGCAGTCGATGAGGGCTACCTCGATGTAGATCAGTATATTTCGCCGAAAATGGATCAGAGTTTTTCCGCCGCCTCGATGACGGATAAGGCAAAAAAGGAACAATTCCGGCCGTTCCAGTGTATGGTGAAGAATATCGCCTTTGCCAGCATGGCGGTTCATTCGGAGCCGGAGGGGGCGAGTGTTCTGGTTAATGGCGTTTACAAAGGCGTGACCCCAATGCCTGTTATTGGCCGAATCAAACCTGGCAAGGTGGAGTTGAGTTTGGTGTTGGAAGGATTCAGGAGATCCACTCAGACGGTTGAACTCAAAGACTGGGCGCATGAGCAAATTAGGGTGAACCTGCAGCGAAACAACAGCGTGGTCTTTGATGCCAACTGGGAGAATAGTCTCGGGATGCGATTGGTGCCTGTATATAAAAATCTAATGGTTTCCGCTTGGGAGACCCGAGTCTCTGATTACCAAACGTATGTTAAAGAGACCAAGGCAAACAAGCCGCCGGCCGCTGGATTTGATCAAAGCCCAAACCACCCGGTGGTGCAGGTGTCGCGCCAGGATGCCATGGGCTTCTGTGAGTGGCTCACCGAACGAGAACGCAAACAAGAGCGAATCACCAACGATGATCGGTATCGCTTGTTGACCGACTGGGAGTGGAGTTATGTTGCCGGGCTTGAGGACGGGCTTCATGATTTGCCTGCCCAGCGCGAGTTGCGTCAAGTGGGCTTGTTCCCTTGGGGCCGTTCATGGCCTCCGGAGAGGGCCGGATTTCTAGTCGGCAATCTCGCCGACCAAACGGCGAGCCAGGCTGTGGATATCCGGCGTGACCGAACATTGCTCAACTACGACGACGGCTTTGAAAAAACCTCACCGGTTGGCTCGTTCCCATCGAATGAATTCGGGGTTTACGACCTGGCGGGCAACGCCCACGAGTGGGTGATGGACGATTACAACGGGCAGGGTGACTATGGCGTTCTTCGCGGAGGGGGCTGGAACAGCTGGCAGAAAGAACACCTTTATGTCACCCACCGAAACATCATCGAACCGAAAAAACGAAGCAACCTTTACGGATTCAGGGTGGCATTGGTAAAGACACCTCCGCAACCCGAGGAACCGGAAACCGAAACCGAACTATACGAATTGAACGAAAACAACTAAATCCATGGTCGAAATCAATATCAACTACGAAGGTGGGCTGCGCTGCCAAAACACCCACGGGCCGTCCGCTGTCCAAGTCTCCACCGATGCTCCCGTCGATAACAACGGCAAAGGGGAATCGTTTTCTCCCACCGATCTCGTGGCCACCGCCCTGGGAAGCTGCATGGCCACCATCATGGGCATCGTCGCAGAGCGTAAAGGGCTGGAACTCGAGGGCTTGAACATCAAGGTGGGCAAACACATGTCGACAGAGCTACCACGGCGTATTTCCAAACTCGAGGTCAGCATCGAGGTTCCCTTACCGGACGATCACCCTGCCCGCAAAGCTCTCGAGGCTGCCGCGCTGGCTTGCCCAGTGCACCAGAGCATTCATCCGGATATCGAAGTGCCGATTCTCTGGAAATGGCAGACTACTTGATGCTGGCTGTATGATAGGTCAATACATTGTAGATCAAAAGCTTGTCATTCATACGATTGATTAACTTTTTTTGATTAAAAATTCCAAAAATCACTTGCGGAGACCGGAAAGCTGGGGCAAATGGATCATGTCAGCGCGAGGTTGTCCAAGGGACCCAGCAGCCGGACGTTTGACAGGCCTCGAAAATTCACTTCTTAGTCCCAAGCGGTGGATTGGATAGGTAACAAATCTTTCCAAAATATTCATGAAGGTGAAGACCGGATGGTGCGTAGAGAGATTCTGCGACAGGAGGAAGTTAACCTCCTCATGAAACAAAGGTGTTCACTGAATATGGAAGAGGGATTTCGCAAATAATGGGCTGTCTGTCAGCGCAAGATTTGCAAACTCATTTGAGGCAGGCAACGAGATTTTCTCGTTGCCTGTTTCTTTTTTTGTTCGGGTGGGTTGATTCCCACCCAATGCCGTCATCGAGCCTGAGCCATTAGAGTAGGCCATCAAGAGCAGGCCATCAGCGTGGTTTTACAGGGGGCTTGTTATGGTTGGTGAACGGGGGGGATCGCAACCGATGGGCTGTCCACCGCCGGAGCTTTGCTTGTGACAAAGTCGCTGCGGTTTTTTTGCAAGGCGGTGAGTGTGGTGTGGCCAACTTGGTAGATACGCCCCTCAAACACCCGGCTTTGCTCGAGTTGTTCTTTGAGCTGGTTTTGGCGTGTGGCAAATTCTGCATCGAGTCGGGCGGCGTCTTCCGCTTTTTCGTCGGCTTGTTTGCTGCGTTCCTTGGGGAGTTCGGCTGTGATGTTCACGGTGAGTAGCCAAGCTGCCTGGGCGGGGGGAAGTGGTGATTCCGGATCATGGCTTTCGGTCGCTGGTTCTTTTTGTGGCCAGTAGGCGAGCTGGTAGGTGATACCATCGAAGGTTTGGATGACTGCTTGTCGTTTGAGTTTGGCATCCGGGTTTGCACTGGCACCGGCTTCTTCTTTACTGAGCACATCCTGGAATGAGCTGTAGGAGAAGAGGTTACGTAGGGGGGCTGTTGAGGTCACTTGCATGCTTTCCTTTTCTCCCAGATCGGCCAGTTTGAACTGCGAGCTGGCTTGATTACCTTCGCGACGAAGTTCCCAGCTTACAAAGTTGGGGTCGGAGGGGGCGCTCACCTTGACGCTTTGAATATTCTGAATACTCAGGAATTGTTTTTCCAGCCATGATGGAGCGTCAGCGTAGACTCCGGGAAAAGTTTCACCCACCGCGTAGATGCCGGAGTCATCGCCGGTAACGCGGATGAAGCGTCCGGCGTCACCGCGGCCTGTTCCACTGTATTTGCCGAGGTAGGCTTCTGCCAGAGTCTCACCGGAGCTATTGTTCATGCTTACTTTTAATCCCAGGTCACTTGCCTCTTCGCTTTCTTTGGCAAGGCCAAATTTGCCGAAGTGTTTGGCGCTGCAGGGGAATCCCTGGGTGACCTTGACCTCGTGTAGGGTGCCTAGCAAGTTTCTCAGAAGTTCGTGGTTGGCTGGGTAATGACCACGTTCCTTGACAGTCCAGAGATTGTTCTCTCCGCGAACCAGTGTGGTGAGCTCGTCACCTTGTTGCAGTGTGACGGACGTGAGTTCGCGAATGGGGAGCTTGGGCAGAACTTTGTCGCCGGCGACCCTGTTGGTCTGGCTTCCCACGGTTTCATTTCCGTGGAATTTAACGAAGTAGGCTGCGATGCCAAGCACGATGGCAATCGACCAGAGGATGATGACAGTGCGTTGTTTCATGAAGAATAGGTATCGGTTATTCGTTAGCTGCTGTGGAAGATGGTGAGCGCAGCGTGAGGGGGATTAGAGGGCCCGGGTGGTTTTCCGGCGGATGAGCCAGACGGCGAGCCCGAGTAGAGCCACAAAGGCAGGGGTCACGGCGACGGTGAGTCGGGTGATTTTAGCGTAGAGGGCGTCTTTTCTCGATCTCAGGCTTTTTTGCTTATCGCGTAGTTCGCGTCGGAGTTGGATTTCTTTCTCTTGCAGTTCAATGATTTTCAGCTCTTGTTCAGGGCTCAGGACCAGTTGTTTTCCTTGTGATTTCTGGCTTTGCAGTTGCTGCAGCTGAGTGACGATGTCCTGCATCTCCTGTTGTGCTTTTTCGACGTCTTCACGCAGCTCTTTGGCAAACTGGGTCTCCATTTCCTTGACGACAGTGAAGGGGCGCATGGTGGCCGCACGGCTACGGGCTCCAATCAGATGCTTGGAGCCGGTGCATTGATCGAGGATGTTTTCGATCAGAGCGGCGTTGTTATTGACTGCGATATGCCCCTGGGGAGAGGATTGGAAACAGGCAACGTCAAAGAGGAAGTCGGCATCAGAGATAAGGTAAACGGTTCCGGGCTTTTCAGCTTTCTTGAGGCCGGACGACGCGTTCTCGGCCAGCGTTTTGTCTCCTTCGGCCTCAGCCTTTGTATCGGCGCTTTGTTCATTCCCAGGTTTGCCGTCGGGGAAGGCACTCGGGAAGGAACCTTGAAGCCGCATGAGCAAGCCATAGGATTTGCCGGTGGGTTGACTGCGGGTGAACAGTCCGGGATCCGGGTTGCCGGCTGATTGCGCCGTGACCAGAATGACTTCATTGGAGCTCTTGACCAGTGTTTCGACATTGAGCCCCTTGTTCTCATTGAGTGTGAGCCCGCCTGCAAGCGGCAGATAGAGGCTTTCAAAATTACGGGTCGTGATTTCGTCTTTATCAGTGATGGCCTCCTGACTGAGATTAAGGTGGGCGTACATCCGGCGGTTTTCACCGAAATCCGATGCATACTTGCCGTCTGCGATCACGTGGGTGCTGTCCATGCCGATTCCCCAGGCCTGAAGGAGTGTGGGCAGGTGTGAGGATTTTGGCACGCCGCCTCCACCCATGGCCCCCATCATTGGGTTCCCCTGAGGAGCCGTGATGGCATAGGGGTCGATGCAGGCGATGATGATGCCTCCCTTGAGTAGATATTGGTCGAGGGTGTATTCGGTTTCAGGAGTGATCCCGGCAGGGTGGACGAGAAGGATGACCGGTGTGTCTTCCGGGTTGAGATCCGCCGGCGTCATCCCGAGGTTCTGGAGCTCGTAGCGCTGTTCGAGGAGCTGATACATGATCCACGGTTGCTGTGGCTGCTGGCCGGGCATCTGGGCAGGTGAACCGGCCATCGGCAGGGTGGTCATCAGCCCGACACGAGTCTTTTTGAATGAGGTGACATTGGCGATGGCGCTCGAAAGGTGGTATTCGAGCATGGTTTCGTCGTTCGGGTCGAGGTAGGGGATTGCGGATTTTTGATTGAGACTGGAAATGGAAAGCCCGAAATAGAGGTTTTCGTCGTTGATGCGCTGCCCACTGATGCCGTCGAGGTTGGCGGAGTCTTCGGCGTCGGTGTCGGGTTGCGGGTCCAGATGTTCGATGATGATTTGGCCCTTGGACAAGTTGCGGTACCGGTTGAGCAGGTCGTCGACCTTACGCATGTAGTTTTTGAGCTGTCGGGGCATCATTTCACTTTTGCGCGTGGCGTAATAGCGAATGATTACCGGGGTATCGAGCTCGGAGAGGATGGCCTTGGTTCCTTCGGTCAGGGTGTGGCGTTTGTCTTCGGTGAGATCGAGATTGCGGTTGCCCAGGGATGTGGAGCTCATCAACCAGTTGGCAAAGATGACGATCAGGATAACGGCAATGATACCAAGGATCGCCCTGCGGTTTGGGTGTGTGACTTTGGTAGACATGTTCTGAAGCGGTGGTCGGAATGAAAAAAGAGATGAATAAAGTCGGAATACTGCGGAATGCGTTTGCGTGAATCTTCCTCTTAGGCTCGTTTGGCGTTGAGGATGGCACTGGTGCACACCAGGCAGGCTGCAATGATGGAGCCAAAGTAGGTTAGGTCCTGAATCCGGATGGAACCTCTCAGCAGAGGTTGCAGATGGTTGAGGACCGAGGTCGAAACAATGGCATCGGTCGTAGCGCTTGAAAAGTTGCGTGCGATCTCGGTTTCGATGTTGCGGAATCCGATAATGACCAGCAGCACGCAGATACTGCAGGAGATGATCAGACAGGAGACTTGGTCACGGGTGAAGGCTGAAATCAGGCAGGTGATCGCGAGAAAACTGCAGCAAACCAAATAGCTGCCAATGTATCCGGAAAAAATCGTCAGGTTGTCGGGGTCACCCAGCGTGTTGACGGCCATCACCATCGGGCAGGTCAGCAGCAAGGCAACGAGCCAGACGGTGGCCGCGGCCAGATACTTGCCAACGATGGCCGACCAGATCGTGGTGGGAAAGGTCCCGAGCAGTTCAATGGTTCCGCTGCGTTGTTCATCGGACCAGAGGCGCATGCCGAGCGCAGGAGCCAGCAGCATAAAGATCCAGGGGTGCCAGAAGAAAAAGCTCCACTCCAGGTTGGCGTCACCGATTTGGATGAAACTGCCGAGCGTGAAGGTCAGGAAGAGTGACATGAAGAGGAAAATACAGATGACCGCGTAGGCCGTCGGCTGCGTGAAATAGCTTTTTAATTCGCGTTGGTAAATGGTGAACATGAAGCCGGTAATTCGTTAATCGTGAATGAAGAGGGAGGGGGGGGAGTTTATTCGGTTTCCTTGGTGGTGACCGTGCGGAATAAATCGTGCAGTGAGTTGCTGCCGGACTGTTCCCGGAGCTCGGCCGGGGTGCCGTCGGCAACGATCGAGCCTTGATCGATGATCACGGCCCGGGTGCAGGCTGCGTCCACTTCTTCGAGAATGTGGGTGGAGAAGAGAATCGCCTTGGTTTCTCCCAGGCGGGCAATCAGTTGGCGCACTTCGTGTTTTTGGTTGGGATCCAGACCATCCGTCGGTTCATCCAGAATCAAGACCTCCGGATCGTGCAGCAAGGACTGAGCCAGACAGGTCCGGTGTCGGTATCCCTTCGACAGGGTGCTGATGGACTGGGGGGCGACTTTTTGCAAAAAGCAGGTTTCGATGGCGTAATCAACCGCCTCGCGCCTGGCTTTTCCTGAAAGCCCACGCATGGATGCGCAAAACTTGAGGAAATCGACCACTGTCATATCATCATAGAGAGGTGCGGATTCCGGCAGGTAGCCGATTTTGCCCTTGGCTTGTTTCGGATGATCCACCATGGAAATACCACAGATTTTGGCATCCCCGCTATTGGGGGAGAGAAAGCCGGTCACCATACGCATGGTGGTCGATTTCCCCGCGCCATTCGGGCCGAGAAAGCCGAGAACCTCTCCCGGTTCGACTGTGAAGGATAGATCGCGAACCACGGTCTTGGGACCGAAGTGTTTGGTAAGATTGCTGACCTCGATCATAGTTTAATGAATATACAAAATGAGTGCCGAGAAACTTATGGATTCCGGTGAAAAATCAAGAGGAAAATTGATTTTCGCCTAGGCAAAATACGCATAGGATGGCGGAACGATTGCTGGGTAATGAACGGTGGAAACTTTTCTTTCGGGCTTCACCGTTCGATTTTCCTTCTGGGTATGTCTTTATCGCAGGGGGGATGGGGTGTTTTTCCTTCCTGAATTGGTTTATCTGGGTGAGGGGGAGTAAATTTAGCAAGGTGACGTAAGTGGTATTTGACGTTTTTGCAGGAATTGTCTATCACCTGTGTATGAATGACCTTGTTGCAGCGGGAAAGATTTTATCCGCGATGTTGGAGAAGCTCGGTTTCGAGGTGGAACTCGAGACTTCGGAAAACGAGGATGGCCCCTGTCTGAATATGATTAGTGAAGACAGCTCTTACTTGATTGGCAAACACGGCGACCGACTCGAGGATTTGCAGTATTTGATGAATCGTATTCTGGTTAAACACTACCCGGATTCGCCACGAGTCCGAGTGGATTGTGATCATTACCGGGCTAATCAAGAAAAGCAGTTGCGGGAGACCGCTATTCAGACCGCCAGCCAAGTCATTGAAGATGGTAAAGCCCGCAAGCTCAAGCCGCTGAATGCATATTACCGTCGATTGGCATACAATGCGATTATGCAAGTGGAAGGGGTGAAAGCCACCTCACCTAACGGGCGGTCTCGATACAAACGGATATCCATCGAAAAAGTCGGAGCAACAGATTCGTGAAGCACGCAATGATACTACGTCCACCGAAACGATGATCACGCACCGACTTGTCTTACCCGAGGACTTGAACCAGTATGGTTTTTTGTTCGGTGGGAAAATGTTGGCCTGGGTGGATGAAGCATCGTGGATTGCTGCTAGCTTGGATTTTCCCGGATGTCACTTTGTGACGGTGGGCATGGATAAAGTGGAATTTCACCACGGCGTGGCCAAAGGGGTTATTCTGGAGATCCAATGTGTCCTCGTAAAACAGGGACGGACGTCCGTGACCTATCAGGTCGAAGTCAGACAGGGGAGTAGTAAGGATCAAGGTGTGATCTTTTCCACCTGTGTCAGTTTTGTCAATGTGGATTCGGACGGATCTAAAAAAGAGCTCGGAGATAAAATCGAATCCACCCCATCAGTATGAAACAGATCGTTACGACGGATATTATCCTCCCCTTGGAGGCCTCTGAAAATCAAGAGGTGTGGCGTAAAAAATTGGCTCGCAAACTGAAGGTCCATCCAAGGCAGATTCTTGACATGCGCTTGCGCAAGCATTCCATTGATGCCCGCAAGAAAGAGCTCAAGGTCAACCTACGCATCGAGGTTGGTCTCGGCCAAACATTGCCCCCGGAGCCCGAATATCGAGCCGATTACCCGCAGGTTCCTGATCAGGCCCGTCAGGTGATTATTGTTGGTTGTGGTCCAGCAGGCATGTTTGCGGCACTCAAGGCCATTGAATTGGGATGGAAACCGGTGGTGCTGGAGCGAGGCAAGGATGTCTCAGCCCGACGTTTTGACCTGGCTCCGATCATGCGCCATGGCAAGGTGATCGAGGATTCGAATTACTGCTTTGGAGAAGGGGGCGCCGGGACGTTTTCCGATGGGAAGTTATACACGCGGGCGACCAAACGAGGTCCGGTGCGCGATGTGTATGAAACCTTTGTAGCCCATGGAGCCCCACGAAAAATTTTGACCGACGCCCACCCTCATATCGGGTCGAATCTGCTGCCGAATGTAGTTAAGGCCATCCGTCACAGTATCTTGAGCGCAGGGGGGGAAGTGCATTTTGGAGCCAAGGTGACGGAGTTTTTGAGAACTCTCGATTCCGGTAAGGTGCGTGGTGTCGCTACTGCTGACGGTCGTGAATTTTTAGGGGAAGCTGTCATTTTGGCCACGGGGCATAGCGCCCGGGACATTTACCGAAAATTGGCTGAGGAACAGGTGTTGATGGAGCAAAAAACATTTGCCGTCGGCGTCCGGATAGAACATCCGCAACCCTTGATCGATAGTATCCAGTATCATTACCGACGCGGGACTGAAAGACCTCGCATCCTACCCGCTGCACGCTACCGTTTGGCGTGCAAGATCGGCGGACGCGGAGTTCACTCTTTTTGTATGTGCCCCGGTGGTTTTATTGTGCCTGCCGCCACTGAAAATGATGAGGTTGTGGTCAACGGGATGTCGTTGGCCCGGAGGGATTCACCCTTCGCGAATAGTGGGCTGGTGGTAAGTGTGGACCCTGAAGATACTCGGAGTTTTGATGCCGAACATGGTATTCTTTCAGGGATTGCTTTTCAAAAAGAAATGGAAGTGCTGGCATCTCGCCTGGGTGGTGGAATGCAAAAAGCCCCCGGCCAGCGAGTGAGCGACTTTCTTGATCACAAGCTGTCGGACTCACTGCCTGATACGAGTTATTTTCCAGGGGTGACCAGTGTTCCCTTGCATCAGGAGATGCCTGCCTTCATTTCAACACGTATGCAAACGGGACTCAAAAAGTTCGGGCGGGAAATGAAGGGCTATGTGACAGAGGAGGCTGGGTTGTTAGGTTTTGAGACCCGGACAAGTAGTCCTTTACGTATTCCTCGAGAGGATGGTCATTTGCAACACCCTGAATGGTTGGGGCTTTACCCTTGTGGTGAAGGGGCGGGTTATGCTGGAGGCATTATTTCAGCGGCCTTGGATGGAATGAAGTGTGCGCAGGCTGCGTGCGGGTAAGGGGAATGGATATTGACGCCTCAAGCTCTCCCTGATAGGGTGCACGGGATTTATGAATGCTGAGAAAAAATCTCAATGGGGCCGGCAGTGCTCAAACTCGGACTGGGCTGGTTTGGTATGTGGCGTGTTGATGAGCCTTACCGGGGGTGTTATCGCTGAACCCGGACCGGCATATTTGGCTGCGGAAGCCCCGGTGACCCCCGAATTGAGAGGTGACCGATCCGCAACCGCAACGGTCGGCGCCATACCGGAGGACTTGCTTAATCAGTATGATCCTTTTGCTGTTTTGCCGCGAAAGTGGTTACCTTCTTTGAGGGAAAAGTACATCCCCAAGACGGGGCACTCTTTTGTTGATGGTATTCAATTTGAGGTCAAACCGAGGTTTTATTATTTTCATCGGGATGTGGAGAGTGAGGGGATTCAGGAGACTGCGGCATTTGGCGGAGAGTTAGGTGTGGAAAGTGGGTGGTTCCGCGATTGGTTCCGCGTGGGGTTAACTCTTTACACTTCACAAAAAATTTATGGACCATCGGATCGGGATGGTTTGAATTTGTTAGCTCCAGGCCAGCATGGTTACACAGCTCTGGGTGAGGCCTACGCCGACTTCAGGCATGGGGAGAACCTGCTTCGAGCTGGTCGGTCTCGAGTCGATTTACCATATATTAATGCCAATGATTTTCGGATGACTCCTCATACTTTTGAAATGGTGGGCTTTCGTATCGCCTCGATCGAAAATCTGCGTATCGGAGCGGGGCATGTGGCACGTATCAAAACCCAGACATCGACAGATTTCGAATCCATGTCGTCTGTGGCTGGTAGCGACCAGGGAGACCGTGGTGTTTCGATCGTATCATTACGCTATGAGTTCAGTGATGAAACTTTTGTGGCGGCATCCGAACAATATGGATGGGATATGTTTAATAGCTTTTATGTGGAAGCTGAAACCTTGATTGAATGGTCGGATGACTTGAAGCTTGAGCTTGGTGTTCAGTTCACCGATCAGCGAAGTGTAGGAGATGAATGGTTAGGTGACTTTAAGACCCAGTCGGCAGGAGTGAAAGTAGCTTTGCAGTATTGTAACTTTGCTGCGGCATTGTCTTACCAGAGGACCGCTAATGGAAGTGGCGTCCTCAAACCCTGGGGAGGCTCTCCAGCATATAACTCATCCATCATTCAGGATTTTGACCGGGCCGGTGAGGAGTCGTTTCGCTTGGGCTTGACCTATGATTTTGCTCCGCACGGTCTGGACGGGGTTTCCGTTGATACTTCCTGGATCATTGGTGATACGCCGGACAGCGGAAGCCAGGCGTCACCTGACCAGCAGGAATTTGATTTCACCATCGATTACAAGCCGTCGGTTGAATTGTTTGATGGTGTATGGTTTCGAGCCCGTTATGCAAAAAATTGGATCGATGAAGGGAATGATATCGAGGATATCCGCTTCATCTTAAATTACTCCTATCAGTTTTAGCTCATCTGATAGAGTTGGGTGGTATGGGTGTCTGGTTTTGAGTTGAAACCACTTGATGTGTGGTGACGCTCAATGAACGATGTGTATAGTGAGGATTATACAAATCCAAATCTATACCGTATGCATCTCAGTGTTTTATCAGCCAATCGTAAAAAAGTTTCGCATCGAGTGCGGTGTCGGTCTCAAGCGAGTGGGCACGGTTTTGCTTTGGTTGCCACGATTTCGGTGATGGTCTTGCTCGTCATGGTTGCGCTGTCGATGCTTGGTTTATCTACGGTAGAATTAAGGTCAGGCAGCCAAGGGCGAGCGATGATGGAGGCCAGATCGAATGCTCGTATGGCATTGATGTTGGCTATTGGAGAATTACAAAAACACGCAGGGCCGGATCAGCGGGTGACCGCGGAGGCTGACATTATAGGTGATTCGGGTTTTGCAGGGTGGTCTCGGCACGAAACAAAAAAGCATTATGTCGGGGTGTTCACCACTGAAAAGTGGGCGGATAGGGATGATGCTGGGATGCGAGCATATTGGAAACCGTATGAGCAAACCCGCAATGAAAAAGCGTTCCTTCGATGGTTGATTTCAGGTGCTCCGGAAGATGTGGGTAATTTGGAATTCGCAAAATCGAGTATTGATTCGCGAGATGTCGAGGAACTCATTGGTGAAGGAACCTTGGGCAAAGCGATGGCTGATGATGAGCGTTTGCTGGTTCCAAAAATGAAACTATACAAGGATGGTTTACATCGGGGGGGATATGCTTGGGGGGTGATTGACGAGGGGGTGAAAGCAAATGTCGCTACGGCTCCGTCCAGAGGGTATACAGCCATATTGGAAGACCGGACGTCTCGGCTGAATCTGATGAGTCAGGCTACGGTCGGTGTGAAGCACCTTGATGGTTTTGAGCAGTTTGAAAGTGATGGACACGAATTGGAATTGAACCGGGTGCTTAGTCGGGGGCAGATGTCATTATTTCGCGATGGGGTGGTTTCTGAAGAGGTTGCCAAAGAGCGTTTTCATGATGTGAGTGTGGTTAGCCGTTCGGTTCTCGCTGATGTGTTGAGGGGTGGGTTAAGGCGCGACTTGTCATTGCCATTTGAATTGCCTGACCTAAAGGCAAATGACTCAGCAAGTGACTGGGAGTATGATCTGAATGATGCAGATTTGCTTACGGACCGGCCTTCGAATTACACCTCGATTTGGGAGTTTAATAACTCGGGTGATCAAGAAAGTCAGTTCAGGCATGCCCGGATGGATGCCTCGAACTACAGCCCCTACTGGTGGGCAAAAAAAATGGGATACCTTTTTGCCTATCCTGGCGAATCGTCGGGAAGTGACCGTACGGGGAAACGCAAATATTTAAGGGGGCCTTCCTGGGATTTGCTGCGTTGTCATTACAGACAATACAAACGGGAATTTGAAAAGTTGGACAAAAGTCACCGAGCCCGAAGAGGGATGAAATCTCCTTCAAACGAGCGGACATGGTTGGCCCAACCGTATCAACCTTACAGTCATCGGACAGACTCGTATGGACGGCACCCCTTGTCTACGACATATGTCGGTGAGTCGGAGACTTCGGGAGGAGGGTATGCCTCAGACAGTCTATGGGACCCGTTCTGGGTTTACGACAATGCCGCGCAAAAGGGTGACCGGCCGTGGAATAATCTGTCATTCAGAACTTATGGAATGACCCCGGTGCTCACCAAGTTTGGGTTCGTCCTCAGTGTCTACAAAGAATACAGCAGTCGTTACAAATCAGATATCTTGCACGTCTGTATTGATGCCGTAGGAACCTTGTGGAATCCTTACAATGTTTCAGTGGAAGCGGAGTCTGTGTTCACGCAAATGAATTTGGCGGGGTTATTGTGGTCTCTTGAGCGCAGGCGTGGAAGCAGTGTCGAGCAGTGGGCTTCAGAACCGGGGAAACCGTTCGGGGTTGACCGCGCATTTCCTTTTAAGCATATCAGGATCGGTGTGGCTCATCCTCTGGGGGGAGATTCCCGCCCTGAGAAAAACCTTGAGCTGCAACCGGGAGAGTTGCGGACATTTGCCTTGGATTTTCCCGCGCCCAAAGCCTATTCGTATAGTAAACTTTATACTGAGCCCGGTAAGTTTACGAATAATTGGAATGGCGGGTATTATTTGAAGCATTCGAGTAAATGGCAGTTGCAAGCCGGGGATGAAATCAAATTCATTTTTAAAGCCGACAATACGCAAAGGTCATCGTTTGAAACCAATCTCGGATACTTTGAGACCTTGACCGGTGGGGCATATAATCCTTTTGATACGAAAACGAGTGATGAGCTGATTGATCAGCCGGAGATGAGCTCAGTACATATCACAGATAGCTCGAAGATGGTTGAGCAAGGTAAGTTCGAAACTAGTACGACAACCATTCCCACGGGGGCGGACAATAAAAAGGCGGTTGCCTATATTGAGTTTAAACGTCCCGCCTCTGATGAAGCGCTTTATGGTATGGCGACGGCGATAGACCCCCGGTCCATTGTGAACCATAGTAAGGCGATGAACTCCGGCGGAGGTATTCCTGAAACGTGGATGGCATCCATTAAGAAGGTGGCTGACTTTGATTTGTTACAGAATGGTGTCGGGGCTCGGAATAACGGATTCTGGGGAAGCTCGCATGAAGGGTTCGGACAAAGCCGTGTGATTTATTATGATGTGCCAGATGCTCCACTGGTATCATTGGGTGGTTTTCAAAGTTGCCAGTTAGCCTCTTCGGGGTGGACGAACCCATATACGATAGGTAGCTCTTTCCCTCATCCGACGCTGGCAACAAATGAAATTGTCAAAAGTGAAACTGAAGATGGTTTTGAAAATGTAATCTATGATCTTTCCTATTTGACGAATATGGAATTGTGGGACCGGTATTTCCTGAGTGGTCTCTATTTGGAGGGGGATTATGATGAGAACAGTGGTGATGCTGCGCTTGAAGAAGCGGAAGAACACATCCGGCGCTATCTCAATCCTAGTGAGAAGAATCCTTTGGCTAACAAGAGGATCGTGCTTTCTCCGGATAGCTTGGCAAAGAGTGAAGACCAATTGGTTGATGAGCTTACTCACTACCGCTGGATGGCCAGAAATTTGATGTTAAACGGAGGCTTTAATGTGAACTCCACACGGAAAGAAGCGTGGAAGGCATGGCTGGCGAGTATGTATAAAAAAGACATACCGAAGTTAAACCCAATCAATGGTCAGGTATCCGTTCATTCCACCAGCGGAACGCCATTCGCCCGGATGTCCGTGCCTTCAGGAGGAGAAGGTGAAGATTGGCTTGGATACGTTGAGCTCACGGAAACTCAGATTGACCAACTGGCTGAGTCCATCGTTGAACAAGTTCGCTCGCGAGGGCCGTTTTTATCCGTCAGTGATTTTGTGAACCGGAGGATCTCCTCTGACAAGACAGGGGAGGCCGGAGCCTTGGAAGCAGCTATTGAAGACGCTTTGTCTTCCGGACTTTATGGAACGGGAACTGAGCGTGGAATTACCGGACGTCTGAGGCAGAGTGATGTATTGGCAAGTTTGGGGAATGTGTTGGTTGCGAGATCGGACACGTTTGTGGTTCGGGCTTATGGAGAAGCGGTTAATCCATCGACAGGGAAAATTATGGCAAGAGCATGGTGTGAGGCGACCGTTCAGCGTGTGCCAACACCCGTCGGTGACAATGGCAGCTTACTGGATAGACTGAATCCGGAATATAAAACGACAAGTGACCCTGCTGGAGAGGACCCGTATGTTTTAAATACTGACGCATCAGAGGAAGCCAAAATTTACGGCCGTCAAATCAAGGTGGTTTCGTTCAGGTGGTTGAATGCGAGTGAAGTTTAATGTGATGATATACAAAATTTTATTGTTGGCGCTTGTTTCAAGCTCGTTGTTGTCTGTTGGTCGAGCCCAAAGCCATGAGCAGAATGAATTAGGCGAGCGGATGCATGCGGCGAGTCTGAAATTTAGAACCGCCGGATGGAAGAACATCAAGGAGCCCCTTTATTACCGGGTTTTTCGAAAGAAAAAGGGCGGGGGGGAAGCAAAGCAGGAGTCCGTTTATAAACAGACCAGTTTGTTTGAGATGGAGCCATCACTCGTTGGACAAACATTTCCGGGAAGATGGGTGTCTTTTTACAGGAAGGCATCTGTCGATGGCAAGGATGTGTATTCGCTTGCTGCGAAAGCCAGAATCAACCCGGAAAAGAAAAGGTATCTCTTTTTGTTTTTCCCGAAGGAGACAGCCCGTGGCAAATACAAGGTCTACAGTATTCCTGACACACGATTGGATTCACCCTATGGAGCCTATCAGTTCCACAATATGACCCAATTGAGCATGGAAGGTTCCATCGGTAAAAAGAAATTTAAGATGAGCCCCCAGAGGAAAGTGCACACACTTCAGTTCAAGTATTCGAAAAAAACGCCTCTTCCATTTGCCCTCTACCGAAAAGAAGCGGAAAAGGTAGAATGGTATGCTCGCAATACCTATCATTTCAACCCGAACAAACACCTCAAGTTGTTTGTGTATTCAGAGAAGGATGTCCGGGGGCGGCCCCGGGTTAAGGTGAAGGGGATCGTTGATTTTTATGAGCCCCCGGTGAGGCGTGAGCAAGATTGATTGCGCTCACATCCTCGATAGATCTCGAGCTGTGTGGCTAAGCCAACAATACTGAGAACTACAGAGAATGGCTGAGAATTGAGTGGCGCGCTGCAATGGCTGGTATGCCTTTATGGATGCTAACGCCACGATCAAGAGGTGCCGCAGCGGGGGAGTCTTCCCCTTTGATCGTATGTATTGGCCATGGTTCTGCTTTTCGTCCCCGACTCATACCACTCCGCAAAACAGACGAGACGATTGATCGTTGTTGAGGTATTTGGAAAAGTACTGTGGAAAAGCACTGCGTGATCCATGAGAGTTCCGGATGAATGACTCCTTTGGCTTTGTTTCTCCTTAGTCATGGTTCCCGCACCATTCCTTCGTCGCGCCTTACCAAAGAACTCATTCATCTCGGCTATCGTCCCGTCTGTTTACTACTTGGTATTAGCTCGTCGGGGGGAGTGCTGGTAGAGACGCTGCGGCAACAGCCTGTCCATGACGCTTCATTTTTTCGTCCGGTTGGGTGATATTGATTTTTTCAGCCAGGGCTGGAAATTCCAGCTTGAGCACGTCTTCTGCCGAGTCGATCATGATTTGACCTCCGGGTCCGGAGGTGGCACGGCCCATGATGATCAATGTTTCGATATCGTAGAAATCGGCGTAATGGGCAATGGCATATCCAAAGCACGTTCCGATGGTCTGGTAGATTTTAGCCGCCCTTTCGTCACCATCGGCCATGGCTTTTTGCACTTCGACAAGTTGTTCCGGGAAAGGCATGTCACCAAAATCAAAGCCTGCCGCGGGTGCAAGCCGAGCGACCCCTTGTTGGCTGAAGAACTGCACGCCGCAGCCTTCATCACCGGACCATTCATCGACGGGGCCGTTTTCACGGTAATCAATCGGAGCAAAGGCAAGTTCGTTGATTTGGGCGGTGACGTTACCCTGCGGATCGACATAGCCCACGGCTTCGGATGTCCCCATGGCGACGCCGAGAACGGCGTTGGTATTCATGCTGATGGAGCCCGCAAGTGCGGTGACCTCACCGTCATTGATGACTTCAAAAGGAATGCCTGGGTATTCTTCCGCCATGATGTTCTTGAACATAGGTCTGACTTTTTCCCCAAACAGGTCTTTATCGGTGATGCCTCGGAAAAGTGATGCAACTCGGACGTCGTTGTTGATGTAGATCCCTGCGGACGATCCTCCAATGGCGTCGACTCGTGGTAAATGCTCGGCGGCGAGTCGCAGCGAGTCAACGATCCCTTCATATTGATAGGAGGGGTCTGACTGGAAATAGGGATCCCATGGCACCTCTTCGGAAAAAACGACCTCACCATCCATCACCGCAGCGCATTTACGGTCGGATCCTCCGAGGTCAAACCCGATACGGCAGCCCTCAAGGTGTCTGCCCAGTGGGGCTGCTGCGTTGTTTTCGGCAGGGATGTCTTCGAGTGTGCAGGCAATCACTTTGATGTGTTCACCAAACATGCCGTTACCAATGATTTCCCAGTCGAAGCGTTGCCGGCCCTCCGATGTGTAAAACTCACTGAGTGATGCCGCGATGGCGTCATCGCCTGCAATGTGGATTTGGCTTCCTCCAAGGCCCCAAAGCATGAACTTGATCAGGCGCTCAATGTATTTGATGTTGGTGGCCTGGTTTTCCCCTTCGTGATTGAGGACCCGCACGGATCGGCGAAACACGGTTCCATCGGTTCGACACAAGGCGATTTCGACATCATGGGCTCCTGGGTCGGAGCTTATTTTTTCTTCAAACGCGCGGTTCCAAAGGACTGCAGGAACAAAGTCGGGGTCGAGGACGGGTGTGATTTTTGCTTGTGGTGTGATCATGGGTATGTTGGGTGAAAGGTTTATTGTTTTTCTGTTTGGAGTTGGCGAAATCCATGTTTTTTGAGTTCCTCGTTTGCGACTTTCAAGTAGGCCTCAATTTCTTTTTTGCTTCTGACCAGAGGGTTGTCAGATGGTGGGATTTCGGGGATATTGAGTTGTTCGCGGGGGATAACATCTGAATTTGCTGCCCATTGGTCGTAGAGGCCACTGAGTTCTTTGACTTTTTCAGGGTGTTGGGATGCTAGGTTTTGTGTTTCGGTCCGATCTTTGGAGATGTGGTAGAGCTCCCATGCTTGCTGGTAGCCCGCAACAATTTTCCAATCTCCCACACGCGCCGCTCGGTTGCCGTGGTGTTCCCAGAAGAGGGATTTGTGGTTTTTTTGATCTTTCTCAAATACCGGGAGCAAGCTCTTGCCGTCCAGCGGCTTGAGTGTTTGGCCTTGATAGCTTTTGGGATACGGCGTTTGTGCTAGTTCGAGACAGGTTGCCATTATGTCTGCGACGTGGGATGGTTGGTGGCGAAGTTGGTTTTTGGCTTTGATACCCTTGGGCCAGTAGGCGATCATCGGGGTTGAAATTCCTCCTTCGTAGGTGTCCTTTTTGAATTTTTTGAACGGGGCGTTGCTGAGGTGAGCCCATTTGGTTCCGTAGCCTCCATATGTGTTGGCCGGGCCGAGTTTCCAACCTGGGATATCGCCGGCGATTACTGGGGCTCCGTCCGGTGTATAGAGCGGAACGTAGCGCATGTATGCCCAGGGTTTACCCGTGTTTCCGATTTCGCCATACATGTGTTCCTGTTTATCTCCACCGTTATCGGAGAGAAAGAGGATGAGTGTGTTGTTTCGGACCCCTTTGCTGTCGAGCGTTTCGAGAAGGCTTGCCGTGCTCTGATCAATATGGTCGACCATGGCTGCGAATGCCTCGAACCGGCTTTGCTCCCACTCTTTGTGTGGAATACTGTCCCACGCCGGGACTTTTGCATCTCTTGATGAGAGTTGGCTTTCTTTGGGGAGAATGCCTAATGCCTTCAGGCGTTCCAGACGCTGGGCCCGGAGTTTGTCCCAGCCTGCTGCAAATCGCCCTCTGTATTTTTCAATGACTTTTTGGCGGGCATGCAACGGCCAGTGGGGAGCTGTATGAGCGAGGTAGAGAAAAAAGGGTTTTTGGGTGTCGTGCTGTTGGATGTATTCACATGCTTTGTTTGTGAGGATTTCCGTGTAAAACTCACCGGGCTTCATTTTTGTGTAGCTGTTTCCTTCGGTCAGAGTAATGGGGTCCCACTGGCTTCCTGCGGCTAACAGCGTTCCATAAAATTTGTCGAACCCTCGCTGGAGCGGCCAGTTGTGTTTGGGCCCGTCTTCGGAAAAATCCTTACTAACATGCCACTTGCCAGTCATGTAGGTGCTGTAGCCTGACGTTTTTAAGGCTTCAGCAATGGTGACACATTGCCTGTTGAGGTCAGCCCGGTATCCGGGTTTGCCAAAATCCTGAGCGGTCATAAACCCGATCCCGGTTTTGTGAGGATAGAGACCGGTCAGAAGACTGGCCCGCGTTGGGCAGCATCGACCACAATTGTAAAACTGGGTAAACCTCAGCCCTTCGGAGGCAAGCTTGTCGATTGTTGGTGTGTCGATCTCTCCACCGTAACACCCGATGTCCGAAAACCCCATATCATCAACTAAAATAACAATGATATTAGGCCTGGAGTCTTGGGGCGCTTTTGTCTGGGCTGGTATAGCTCCGGTGCTTAGAAGCATTACCGCAAGCATGAGAGCTGGAGATGGAAGAGAAAGGTTCATGGGAATGGTGAGGTGGATGGTCCGATCTTCGTGAGGGACTGGCTACGACGATTGAACGTCATCCTAGCTAACTCAGGTGGATTGTATAGCTTGTGGTGGAGGTATTCTTTCTCTACCAGCTGTTTCCTGATCCTTACATGAACGAAATATCGTTATCGGACTCGATGACCGTTCCATCAAATAGACAGAGATGATTTTTGCGAAGATTGGTCACATTCTCTTCGGGGTGATGGGCACTTAGAATCATTCTGCTTTGATAGCCTTCTTGAATGAGTCCGAATTTTTCATGGAAGTCCAGTCTCTTTGAGCTGTTTCCGGTCGCGGTGTTGATGACATTGATCGGGGGCAATCCTGCCTCCTGCATCAACTCCAGTTCGTAAAGCAAACCTTCGCCGTGGGGGACTCCGTAGGATCCGGCGTCACTGCCTGCGATGATCGTCACTCCGATTTGATGTGCATAGCGTAGGCTGTCCTTATGGTTTTCGATGATTTTTTTCAAGTTTGCGAGACAATCCTCATCCCAGGCCATGATCTCCGCGTGATCGATTTGTTTTTGAACGGGTGCAAATGTGGGAACCCAAGCGATGTTTTTTTCAAGCATCCGGTCGAGCTGGTCAAAACGGATGAAGAACCCGTGTTCGACGGTATCCACTCCGGCGGCGATGACGTGATCGATGCCGACATCGCCGGATGCATGGGCGAAGCTTTGCTTGCCATGCTCGCGTGCGGCCTTGGTGAAAGCGCTGAGCTCCTCCGTGTCCATTTGGGGTTTGGCCGTGACCATGCCCTTTTTGAAGTTGATGATGCTGGTTGGGATGAGTTTAATGCGATCGGCTCCTTCGGCGACCCGAGCGGCCACACAATCTGCAGCGTCAGCATGTTGCTCGAGCGGGCTCCCCATGAAACTTCCGTATCGCCCCTGATGATGAATCGCAGCACCGGGGCTGTCAATGTAGGCCGACGCCCGAGCCGCTTTATGGTGTGAGCGATAGCTTTTACTTAAAGCCAGGCCGACACCATCTTTGTCTCCGGCATCGCGCACGGCAATGACTCCAAACCGGGGAAGCATGGCAAGTCGAGGTGTTGCTTGAGAGAGCAATGCCTCGGGGCTCTGGATGAGGTGTTGTTTTCGTTTTTCGGCATCGAGTTCTGCTCCTTGAAGAAAGAGGTGGGCATGGGCTTCAATGAGGCCGGGAAGCAGCGTGTGATCCGGCATGGTGAGGTCGGGCCGATGCTTTTCTTGAACGATCGCTGCGGGGGGGGCTTCTTTTCCTGCGTAGAGGATGGATTCTGCATTATAGACCACATGCCCCATCGTGATCGCTTGAGGTGCATGGCCGGTGAGAAGGTGGCCGACCCGAATCCACCTGACGGCTTTCCCTGAACTGGTAAGTTTCTGATAGAAATGATGATCGCTGGTGTTCATGGCTTTGATCGTGTTAGGCTTGTTCGAGGTCGTCGCAAATGTCCATGATGGCTTCGGCCTGATCATATCCGGCTTCTTCCTGGGTAACTCCCTGGCTGGGTCGTCCTTCTTCAAGCGCAGCTCGTAGTTTGGCTACAAGGTTAGAGGTGGCTTCCAGTGGGCGGGGTGCTTTTTCCGGGTTGGCCAAGGCATAATCGAGGCCGTTTTCCATCGCGAGGGTGAGATAAGCATTTTCCAATTGGTGTCGGGCATGTTTGGGGGTTCCCCAGGCGAAGTTTGATAAGCCGACCATCATGTGGCAGCCATGTAGTTCGGCATCTTGACGGATCAATTGCATGCCGTCGAGACCTACGTTGATCAGGCCGTAGGTATCTGCACCAACAGGGGCGAGACCGGGGTCGATGATGATGTCATCGTTGGTTCTTGCTGCTTCACTTTTTAATCGATCCACAAAATAAGCGGCAGTTTGATGGACGTCTTCAGCTTTCAGGCATGCCTCGCTGCCCCCATGCTCTGTAAATTTTTCTGAAGCAATCACAATGACCCGGGTATCGAACTCTCTGACCAAATCAATCATTTCATCCAGTTGGTCGCGTGAAGCTGCCAGAGAATTGAGAATCGGAGCCGGGCTTTTTGTCCGGTCGTAATGGCTGAGGCCTACGCGGTGGAACTCAACGGCTGGGTTATCGAAGCTGATCGGGGTGCTGGTAGCTTGTTGGAGTGCCGGGACCAGCGTCGGGAGGAAATCGAGCATTTCCTCTTGTTTGACCTGCATGGTGGAGGTTCCATCAATATTGAGTGTCAGGTATCGGGCTCCGAGATTGGTCTGAACTTTAGCCAAGTTTTGGAACCCTTCGAGGTTACGATCTGCCCATGCACGGCGGGCCCGGGCATAGGCGTTATTGATGAGTTCACCGATGATGTTAAGTTGTTTGGACATGGTAGTTAGGGTTCTTGTTTGAAAGCTTGTGGTGTTATGGATGTTGGGTGATTCACTTTTTCTTGGCTGCAATATGATCTCTTTCGAGCCAGCAATTGGCCCATCCTGACGTGCCGCGCAGCGACTGGTCTTGTAGCGTGGGGACGTGTTTCAGGAGCTGGAGCTCTTCTGCGTCGGGCTTGAGTCGGTCATAGGCGCGTGCCCAGATGCATGCTTTGTCGGCTACTTCGCAAAGTCCGTCTCGGGTGCCGCCGCAGGGGCCGTTGCGTTGATTTTTGGCGCATTGGGACTCCGGGCAGAGAAAGGCTGTTTCGGGGAGTGAACAGTCCCCGCAGTCTTTGCATGAAAATAGCAGGTTTTTACTGAGTCGCTCGACAGCTCGCATCCAGGCAGGCCCTTGTGATGGATCCTTGGCGTTCTGACAGATGCGGGTGCATAAGGGGGCCAAGCCCTTGCCCGGCGTGAACATGAGACTGTGAAATTGTTTGGATAAACTGTAGCTGAGATCTCTCCCAGACCGATTTTCCAATGACTTGAGATAGCTGGGGTTCAGTTCGTTGGAGGACAGGCCACTTGTCTCGTCCTGATCAAAAAGATAGAATTCCTCTGGATGGGAAAATGAAAACTCACGGGCAAACTGCTTCCAGTCGTCCCCGCTGAAACTTTGTTCAATGTTCAGGATTTGATCGACCGCATTGTAGTTGTGTACACCACCGAGGTATCCGGCGTGGTAGCCAAGTCCGCGGTAAATGGCCAGTTGTTTGGCTGCGAATTCGTAAAAAAACGCACGTCCTTTGTCGGCTGATTGTTGCTGTTTCTCGGCAATGTGCAAGAGTTGGTCGTTTACGTAGACTCCGGGGATTTTGCGGGTATGAAAAATTTGAGCCACAAAGGGGTTGAGCACGTAGACGTTGCCAACGAGTGGAACCTGCTGATGACCTTGTCGCTGCATGTAGCGGAGGAGTTCGTCCATCTTGCGGGCATCGTAACCGATTTGGTTGATGATATATCTGGCCCCGTTTTCAATTTTTTTATCGAGCTTCAGGTACTGGGGGATGACTTCGCTTTCGTGTCGCTTAAAATTATTGACGACGGTACCTGTGAAAAAGCGAGTCATGCCGAGTTGGCGGGTGGTGTTGCCGGGGGCTTTGACCTTGAGCCCCTGGTTCATTTCCCGGAGCATGGTGATCAGCCCTACGGAATCGATATCAAATACGGGTTTTGCCTGCCCGTCATGACCGTCGATCGGAGAGTCGCCACTCAGAGCCAGGATGTTATGGAACCCTTCGGAATTAAGCTGCCAAGCGACACTTTCCAGCCCGTTCCGATTGAAGTCTTTACAGGAAAGGTGGATCGCCACCTCCTTGTTGTTTTCGAGCAAAGGCTTACCCAATGCTGCGGGTGCTAACATTGGATTGCCTCCGGCATTGTCCGTGATGGATACCCAGTCGATACGATCCGTTGCGGCCAGTTCCATGGCAAACTCCCGGGCCTTGACGGCTTTGATTTCCTCCATGGTTCCCCGGGTCGACACCAATTCCATCCCGATCGGAAACGAGGAGCCGGGATGTTCGGCAGAGGTGGTCAGGATCTCGCGCATTGATTGCATGGGGTGATTAAATTGTGGGTGAGGGGCAAAGAAACCGGGGGCGTTGAGAGGGGGGGCTTGGCACAGTACCCCCTAGCTCCGGGGATGCGGAGTGCTTGGACTGGTTTGGTTCGGGCCTAGATCGAGCGGACGGCGTCGATGAAATACCGGTAGTTTTCCAGTGGGACGTCTGGTGGGACGTGGTGGTCACAGAACGCAACATATCCACCTTCCTTGATTAAAGGGGCTAAGCGCTCAACTTCGGCATCGATTTCCTCTTTTCCTTTTGCCAGAATACGTTTGTCAAACCCTCCCATCATGCGGAGATCCTTACCGAAGGTTTTGCGTAGCTCCAGAACATCACTGCCGCAGGTTCCGATTTCCACCGGATAGATGATGTTAATACCACCCTCGAGCCAGACTGGGATCAGGTGGTCGAGACGCCCATCCGAATCCAAGGCAAAGAGATCCATTCCGTGCTGCTTGCAGAAATCGGTGATGCGTTTGTAATGAGGTAGAAGAAACTCACGGGCTGAATCCGGATCGATCATCGGCCCTGAATTGAAACAGATATCTTCCCAGAAATAGAGGATGTCGGGCTTGATGCCCATTTCAAAAAGCTTGCCGAGGGTTGCAATAGCGCAGTCGGCGATCGTGGTGACTATTTCTTCAAGTAGATCGGGGTCCTCATACTTAAGCATCACAGCTTCTTCGAATCCCATCCAGTTGCGTAACCACCCGAACATGCTGGTTGGTCCGACAACCAGAGGTGATTGTTTGCCATTGTCGATCCATTGTTGATAGACCTCCATGCAGTTGTCGGCAACGCGACCGGGGATCTCCGGGTCGAATTTGGGTTTGTAGTGCTTTTCCCAACTTTCCTGATCGGTTAACACAAAACGTTCAGGGTGGGGGATCGACCCCATTCGCTTTGATTGCACCACCTGAACTCCGTCGTATTGCTGAACCAGTTCGGTTTCACCACGGTCCTCCAGCTGTTGCACCTCGAAGGCTGGGAAAAGATCCAGGCAAACAGGCAGATAGGTTCGATACGAATCGTGGCCGAAGTAAGCATCGGTGGTGTTGTCGTCACTGCTGTTCCAGTGCAAGTCGGCCGGAGCCCCTTCCTCGACCCAGCGTTCGATGGTTTCGGGCCAGTAGCCCCATTCGGTCACGAAGGGTTTGTCCACGCTCTGGTAACGCATGGTGGCGAGGTAACGTTCTCTATCAGTCATAGTGGGTGTGGATTTGTCGTTTGTTTGGATGCGGTGGCGGATGTGATGGGTAGGGGGGAGACCTAGGCCTTGAGCAAGCTCAGTGCGAGGTCGGCGGCTGTCCCCGCGTCCTGGGCGTAGCCGTCAGCTCCAACCTCATCGGCAAAATCCTGGGTTACAGGAGCACCTCCGATGACGATTTTGACCGGATGTCCGGTTTCCTTGATGGCATCAATGGCATCGCGCATGGCCGGCATGGTGGTCGTGAGAAGAGCGGAGAGGCCGACGATGTTGGGTTTGTGCTCTGCAACGGCTTCGGCGAATTTGGCGGCTGGAATGTTCACTCCAAGATCAATGACCTCGATATTAGCGCCTTTCCACATCATGGATACCAGGTTTTTACCAATGTCGTGAAGGTCACCTTCGACGGTTGCAATGATGGCTTTGAAGTCGGGCTTAAATCCATCATGCACGAGGATGGGCTCGAGGATAGCCAGAGCGGATTTCATGGCTCGGGCGGCAATCAGCATTTCAGGAACGAAGATTTCGTTGTTTTTGAATCGTTCCCCAACGACCATCATCCCAGGGACGAGTCGTTCTTCGACGACGAACTGGGCTGTTTCTCCGGCATCCAGGCATTCTTGGACGAGGTCGGGAACGAGTTTGCGTTTTCCGTTGATAATGGCTTGTGATAGAGGATGTATGTGGTCCATGGCTTGTAAGATGGATGAATGGGTTGATTAAGTCTTGTGGTCTCAGATCATTCTATTGTGCTCTGGTGCTTATTGCCGGTTGCTCTTTTGACTCGTGGTTGGGGTAGCTGGCTGGGTGCGGCTTGACGGTTTCGCGATACTGACCGGGAGTGAGCCCTTTACTGTCTTGGAAGACGTTGGTGAAATAACTTTGGTCACAGAAGCCACAGCGAGATGCGATGTCAGCCAGGGTGAGTTGGCGGTCGGCCAGAAGCTCAATGGCCATGTCCACCCGGCACTGGCGAAGGAGTTGGGTAAACGAACGACCGGTGCGTTTTTTCAGGAGTCGCGAAAAATGACTGGGAGAAATACCGGCATGGCGGGCGACTTCATCACGGGAAAGCTCCTCGCTGATATGGTGGCGCATATAGTCCAGAGCCTTGGTGATCAGGATGGGGGGAGTAAAGTCGTTTTGTTTGCCAATGGTGGCCATGATGTGTTCGATACTATCGGTAAGCCATTTGGATAGTTGTTCATCGTCATCGATAGAGGCTAGGCGGGTGATGGAGCGGAAGTTCATGCCGAGCACATCGGACTGACTGGCTCCAGCCTCGATGGCTGCACGTGACATCATCACGACGAGTTCGAGCAGGAGACCTTTGAGCAGGTCGTTGCGTTCTTCTCCAGCGCTGTAGATTTGGACCAGAACTTGATTGATGATTCCCCGGGCTTCCGAGGTGTTGCCCTGGCGGATGGCTCCCAGCAGGGATGGCTCCAGATAGAGATAGAGTTCGCGGACCCTGTCGTAGGGTTGATGCTCAAGCAGAGGGATCGATGGAAAGTGGTTCATGGTAGCATGAGGTGGTTGATGTAACAGTCTTCAAAGTTGGCTTGTTGATTCAGTTCGATTGTTGTTGTTTTTTCGCGAATGGCTTCCATTTCATCCAAGGATGATTTGTCGATCAATGTGAGCATGGCACCCGCGAGGGAGGTGTTTCCTACAACCTCGATTTGTTTTGGTGAAAAGCCGGGCAATAATCCCATGTCAATGGCGTTGGCGACGTTGAGGTGCATGCCAAAGCCTCCGGCTAGATAGACCTTGCCAATTTCATCTGCTGTGAGGCCGGATACTTCAAGCAAGGTTTCAATGCCGGCTCCGATGGCCGCTTTGGCTTGAAGAATGACCGCAATATCGACCTCGCTGATTATCATGCTTCCGCGGCCTTTTGTGTCAGCCAGACATAGGGCTCGACCGTCTTCATGAACCGACCGATATGGTTCCGGCAGGGACTCCCATGCGGATGGGAGGATCCGTCCGGATGGTGAAATCAAGCCAGATCGACGGCCGTCAGCCAGAAAATCAATATAGGCGGATCCACAAATACCGCTTGCTCGTGCGAGTGGGACATTGCCGATGACTTTGGCTTCCAAGCGAGAGGCGGGGAGTGAATAGGCAAGATCGCTGATGGCACCGTGGCGGGCGCGTGTTCCACAGGATAGACCTCCTCCTTCGAATGCAGGGCCGGCCGCTGTGGCACATGCGATCAGTTGGCCCTGATGGTGAAGCACTATTTCTCCATTGGTTCCAATATCGACCAGCAGGCTGGGAGCGGAGTCATAAAGCATGCCCGTGGCATAGATGCCGGCGACAATATCAGCTCCGATAAAGGTGGCGATGCCAGGTAAAAGTTGCAAGGGTGTGTCCGCTGGAAGGTTGTTGATTCCGATCTGGCCGTTACGCATCAATTTCCCTTCGATAAATCGAGGGGTGAATGGATACACTCCGAGGGAACTTGGGTTCTCCCCTGTTAGCAAGTGCAGCATGGTGGTGTTTCCTGCAATGACACCACCCGCCAGTTGGGCCGTGGATTTTCCAGCTCGCTCACATGCTGAGTGAATCAGTTCCGGAAAGGTGGTTTCGGTTAGTGCTTGCTGTAACGCACGTAGAGTATCCGGATCACCTGAGGCCTGAATTCGGGTCAGGACATTGTCTCCCCATTGGATTTGGGCATTAAAGCCACTTGCCCGAGAGAGGATGTCACCTGTCGATAAGTCGATGATGAGCACAGCAACGGTAGTGGTTCCGAGGTCGATGGCGAACCCGATATCTTTGCCGTGGTTACACTTGTCAAAATCGAGTGAGGGCATCGGAAAAATAGGCTGATGGGCGTAGGGGATATCAATGCGAAAGCTGTCGCTGACTTGTGCCCGGTGTTCCATGCGTGAGCGCTCGGGGAGTTGGATTTGATCAAGTTTTCCAGCTTTGATCTGGCATGACTTGACGGTTGAGCCATCGCTTAATCTGACTTCACAGCCATTGCAAAGTCCACGTTTGCCACAGCGAGTATTGAGAGGAAACCCATGCGCTTCAAGATGGTCGGCAAGGGTTTGTTCCGATGACGGGTCACACGAATCGATCCGGTGGTCGTGTCCATCATCAAGATTGATTACGAGCTGACGCATGATTCAGTGGATGGTTAGGAGAGTGGGATTAGGATTTGGCACCGTGGGGGAGCGACTTCATGACTGAGAGGTCAGCTGAGTGGGCGAGTTGGTGGCCGGGCAGGATCGTTTGAAAGCGGTCTTCTGGCCACGGGCCGGTGAGCAAGTCGCGCAATAAGCCGGGGTCTCCTTGGAGTCGTTCGAATTTCCAGCCTAACCACTGAGCACAGTTTTCTGCATATTGTGCCTCATCATCCGCATCGTTGGTGCCGAGGTCAATGTATGTGGCGGTGTCGTGCATTGACCATGCTTGCTGCTCGCTTTCGATGAGAAAATCGACATCCTCTGCATCGAATTTCGGGCTTAATTCCCGACGCATGGCCTTGAGTTTGTCTGGCCCGGGAACTCGGCGTCCACGGTTCCATCCGGGAGTGTAATACATACAACCGGGGCAGCGGGATTGATGTTCGGAAAAACGGTTTTTACTGCCGAGGAAAACGGTGATGCAATCGTGAGCTCGAGGGATAATCAGTGTGTGCTTTTTCGAGTGGAGACCTGTTGTGCCGCAGCCACAGAGACCGTAGGCAAGGACGATGGCTCCGATACCGTCAAGCTCATCCAGCGCATCGATTTCGTCTTGTAAGGTTTGGCGTAGAATATCCGGTTGATCATGTAAGCCCATTTCAAAGAACCGGGTGTGCACCCGCTCGAGCGAACCATGATGTTTGATGACCAAGGGGATTTCTTTTTCAAAAACCGAACAGGCGAGCAGAGCAATGCGAGCTTGTGAACTGGATTCCATATGGCCTGGTGAGTGAAGCGTTGCGATATCCGGACGAAGGATAATCCCATCTTAAGCTCCAAGCATTCGTCCGCAATTTTTCCTATGCGGCCTTTTTATAAGTCCACCTGGCAAAAGGCTGGATGAATGCTTATGTGAGCGTTTGTTTGCGAGTTTCCTCGAAGATTTCCTGGGCTCGTTGCCGGGCCCACTTGTATTGTTCGTATTTCACGCCGAAGGGAATGGAATGATCGGAGTGCATAATGAATCCGCCGTTGACAGCTTGAGGGATTTTTTCCAGCAGTTCCTGTTCGAGATCGTTACGAGATCCCAGAAGATTGGAGACACTGATGTTGCCGTAGCAAGCCATCGTATCGGGGTGGCGTTTACGTAGTTCATTGATATCCATGCTCGCCGCGCATTCGAGAGGGTTGAGGGCTTCAACCCCAACATCGATCAATCTGGGAATCAGATCCCAGATGCAACCGTCGCTGTGCATCAGGAAACGGATTCCGTGTTGTTGTAAAAAAGCACTGATTCGTTTGTAGCACGGTTTGAGCAACGCATCCCAGGTGTTCGGGCTGATGAGCAGGGAGGTCTTAAATCCCATGTCTTCCGGAATGTAAAGTCCGTCAGGTTTCATGCCTTCATCCAGACCTCGTTGTAAAACCTCGAGTAGGAGGTCGGTGTAGGTATTGAACATATCGGCACACCACTCGGGCTCTTCCAGAACATCCATCAGAAGCTCATCCATGGCATAATGCCTCCAAGTGGCTTCCCAAGGCCCGTAGGCTGTGAAGAGGACAAAACGGTCCTGGGCATAGATCCGGTCGTATTTTTCTTTGGCCTCTTCCCATGTTGGATACTCGTCGATATGGCAGAAATAACTGGCGGAATCGATTCGGGCCGTGCCAGAGGGGTCATTCAAAATCATCTTAGGTTTGGTCTTCTGATACCAATCCTCTTCGGATTTGGTTTTGTGGTCGATGAAGTCGAGGGTTCCTCCGATACCATCTGTTTTGGTGACGGTATAGCCGGCACGGTCTTCGAAGGTGATCATGCCATCTTTTCGTGAGTGAATAATGGTTTCGAAGCGTGGTGAGGCATCAATGAACATGGATGTGATATCCCAGTCAAAGTGGTCGGCCGCAGAAACATCTGCAGGCATGCCTTCATTGATCCAAACCTCCTGTAAACCATCCCAGAGTGCGTCACTGACAGGTAGACGGTCAGGGCATTCAAAATTGAGAGCTGCGTGGATGCGTTCGCGTGATGTCATCATGATGGTTTTTTTGGTTGATCGTTTTGTCGGGCCGTTGTGGCAACAGGATTAAGGATGTTAGAGGACTGCGGTGGGTTGTGGTGGGGCTATCGAAGGGGGGCTTTTCTTGGTTAAAGCGTTTTCGGGTTTGCAGGGCTATACATTATTATTCATGATATGGTCTTTTTATTCATCTATTCGTGCGAGTGGTGGCGCGCGATCGGTGCGTGCAGGCATGTTGAGTGGGGAGATTTTGTGAACGATTAAATCATGCCTTTTGCTTGGAGTTGGCTGTCGAGAGCTGCTTGGTAGGCTTTTTTTGAAGCTTCATTTTCGACACAACTGTCAGCATAATAGATGGCTCCCATGGCTTGTCGGGATTTTGTTTTTGATCGATTGCCGTCCGCCCAGTGGGTGGTGAGTGAGTGGTGGGCGATAAGGTGACCGGCCTTGCAGGGGAAGGACATGGTATTGGCGCGATCGTAGGGAATGCCAAAATCAAGAATGGCTTGTGAAAACCCGAGAACCCCACTGGCACCGTGGGCTCGCATGCCATATTTGTGGGAACCTTGCACATAGTTAACACATCCCTGTTCCGGTTCGACATCTTCGAGGGCAAACCAAATCGTAATGGCGTGGTTTGGTGTCAGGTGAAAAAAGTATCCGTCTTGATGAGGCGGGGTTGCTTGTCCTCCTCCGGCGTGTTTGTTAAAATATTGCATATTGATCGGTCGGGATTTTTCTCCCAGGCAGATCGATGAGAGCAACGAGAGTTTGCTGTTCTCAGCCATCAGGTCGCCGAAAAATTTGTCGTGTTTCCAGACTTGCTGCAGTTGTTTCAAGGTGCTGGTATCGTTCGGGTCTTCATAATACACCTCGTTTTCCGGCATGTTTGGAACCACTTCCCGGATGAACCGCTCTTTGTTTTTATGGATGGCATCTAACTCCTGAGTATTAAAAAATCCAGGAATGGAAACATAGCCATTTAGATTGAACTCATGGTGAATTCGCTTGCTGTGTTTGTTTAATTGTTCGGTGCTTAGTAGATCAGTCATATTCGTTAATGTTTAGGGTTTCTGTTTAGGGGGGCATCCGGATTGGCCGGATAGAGGGGGCAGGTTTTTCGGACGGGGGAAACCCCGCCTAGTAGAATGAATGTTTCCAAGTGTGTTGGCGCAGTTGTTTGACGAGCTCGTTTGGAAACTTGGCTCCGTCACTGTGGTGGATGTTGAGGTCAACTTCGTGACCGTTGCGCATACCTGGAATGGTGAGCGATACGGCTTTGTGATGGAGGACAAATCGAAGTGCAGCCTCGGCCAGGCCAGTATAATAAGGAGTGCAGGTATCTTTGATCTTCTCGATTCGTTCGAGTGTGTGCTCAAAGTTGCCATCCTTGGCATACATTTGGTGACGTTTATCGTCGCCGGGCCATTGTTCGATGGTTTCTTTTGTCCAGGTTCCGGTGAGTGAACCGGAGTCGAGAGGAACCCGGGCAATGATCGCCGTGTTGGATTCACAAGCGGCGGGGAAGAGTTCTAACATGGGTTCCTGTTCGAAAATATTGAACAAAACCTGGATGGAATCGACCAGTCCGAGCTTGGCCAACATCACTCCCTGGTCTGGACGGGCATCGTGCAGGGAGACCCCGATGTGTTGAACCTTACCTTCCGATTTGAGTGTGTTCAGAGCTTCAAGCCAGTCGAGTTCGTAACACCCCTTGTGATACCATCCATGGAGCTGAATCAGATCGAGACAATCAATGTTGAGACGGCGCAGGCAGGACTCAACTTGCTCTTTGGCATAGACGAGAGGATATCGACCGCGCATGGGCGCGTCGATGTCCATTTGTTGGTTCCAGACGGCGGGGGGGATTTTGCTTGCTATATAAATCGGGTCCTTACTGTGTTGTTGCCATTGGCGAAGGGCTTTGCCGACGACTTCTTCCGAGCGACCGGCACCATAGAGAGCCGCCGTATCAACAAAGTTGATTCCTTGGGAAAAGGCGTAAAGCAGCGTATCGATCGATTCCTGATCGTCCACCTTGCCCCATGTTCCTCCGAGTTGCCAGGCTCCGAAACCGATTTCGGAGACCTGCCAGTTCGTTTTTCCAAAAGGTCTGTATTGCATGTGTTTGAATATTGGGTTGAGCTGTCGTGATGTTGTGTATTCCCGAATCATAGGCATATGAATCACTGCGTGAATTTTATATTCTTTACTATATTGTGATATAGTT
This sequence comes from Oceaniferula marina, assembly GCF_013391475.1. Classification (NCBI taxonomy): domain Bacteria; kingdom Pseudomonadati; phylum Verrucomicrobiota; class Verrucomicrobiia; order Verrucomicrobiales; family Verrucomicrobiaceae; genus Oceaniferula; species Oceaniferula marina. The sequence goes on from NZ_JACBAZ010000001.1 coordinate 185,862, forward strand.
AACTTTATCGTGCGTGATCCGGTTTTTGTTGCATAGTTATGGTGAGTTTTCTTCGGCGATGGCGATGAAGCCTTCGGTTTGGCCTCATTTTGATTTACTTTTCATTCACTCTGGCAGGATGGAGATGCGTATTGAAGGCCGGGGTCGGGTGAGTTTGGGGGAAGGAGAAGGAGTCTTGTTGTTTCCCCATACGGCTTTTGCTCCTTACGGTCAGCAGTATCGGGCCAAAGCCTCGGTGCAGCATTTTTCCTTGGATGAGGATTCCGTTCTACCGGCACCGTTTGATGTATTGGCGGGGCGGTCCGAGGCTGCGATCATTCGACAGGGGCCGAGGAATCTTCAACTTGAGGCTGATATTGAGCGGGCTATGACTCTGGCTGTTGCAGAGCCGAGTCCGATGCTGTCATTGATGCGAGAAGCACTGCTGACATTGATCTTGGGAGAGTTTCTAACCAAGCCGTTGCCTGACCCTTCATCTGATCGGCGGGTGGCAACCTTGATGAAATGGGCTGAGGCTCAGAGCCTCGAGAGCTTGAATGTGCACCGTTTGGCCGAGAAGGTTCATTTGACTCCGAGCGGCTTGCGCCGTCGCTTCATCAACGAGGTCCAATTGACCCCGAGCCAATTTCTTTTGAATTTAAAAATGAACGAAGCCAGCCGGCTGTTGCGTGAGACGTCGTTACCGGTCAAAGAAATTGCCCGGCGCCTAGGCTATGGCAGTTCGGTGGCCTTTCATGCTGCTTTTCGCAAGGGTAAGGGGGAGACCCCCTCGAGCTATAGAAAAGGGCACCGGACTGTCGGTTAAGGAGCCAAACGATGGGGTTTGCCAATGGCGAGGTTTAACCCTTTATCTCCGACTATATGAAAAGTTAGAATTGGCCTTTAATTTTTCATTCTGGTAATTAGCTTCCGGTAAAGACTGATGGATTCTCTTCCCCCACGTAACAATCGAGCACTTCAGGCGGTGGACCTCCTGAAGAACGAAATATTATCCGGCCAGCTCAAAGGTTTTCTACCAGGTGAACGTGAGCTGGCGAAACGCATCCGGGTAAGCCGTATTACGCTTCGTAAGGCGATGCAGATTCTCGAGAATCAAAAATGGGTCAGCCCGACAAAAGCCGGTTGCCGGAGAAAAACCCTTAAACGGCCACACTCAAAAAACAAAAAAGCCGGAGGAGGGGGACAGGGCGAAAGTGCTCATCTGGAGCTAGGGAAAACCATTGTGGTTCTGGCTCCTGTGAAATTAGATCAGATGCCGTCCAAGGAACTGTTTGATCATACACGGTTAAATTCCTATTGCTCACGGGTCGGGATCACCTTGTTGCATCGGGTTGCCGATCTTTCCCATTTAAAAAGGCCCGGCCATAGGCTCCGGGAGTTTATTAAGCAGAACCCGGCAGATTTGTATCTTTTGCAGTTAGCAACGGAGCAAACCCAGAAATGGTTTTACCAGCATGACGTGCCCAGCATTGTTCTGGGAAGCACCTGGGAGGAGGCAAATCTGCCATCGGCGGATATGCATCAGCAAGCTCTTGGTGTTCATGTGGCCCATTTGTTGACCAGAATGGGGCATCGAAGGGTTGGGATGCTGTTTCCTGATCCTGTTAAAGCGGGGATGCAGAATTTTTTGATGAACCTGCGTCAGGCAGCTCCCGAGATGGATGTTGTTTTGGCCAATGAAGATGACTCTCAGGAATCCGTTACCCGTGCACTGCAGAAACTTGTGTCCGATCCGGAGCGTCGGCCTTCGGCCATCATCTTACCCCGTGTTGCATATGCTTCGCTAGCGACGGGTTTTTTGCCCTCCCTTGGTTTGAGAATCCCCGAAGACATTTCTTTGATTTGTCTGGTTTATGATGAAGTTCTGGCCTTTTTGTATCCTCAGGTAGCAGGCTACCGCATTCCTGTGGATGCCTACCCGAAGGCCATTTTTGACCTTGCTGTTAAGTGCTTGCGGCACCCGGAAATGCGAAATGTTGAACATGCCCTCATCATCCCCGATTTTGTTCCCGGAGGGAGCTTGTCAAAGCACCCCGGTTAAAAGAAAAGGCTTGCCCTTAGAAAGTTTGCAGCTGTAGGTTGACGTAGGTTGAATGATCAAATCGGCTGATTGAGATTGATTGAGTCGGAGCATCATTCAAATAGTAAGATTATTCTAACATGATTTTGGATATGAAAATAAGATATACAATAGCGACTCTAGCTGCGTCATCATTAGTGACGCATGCGACTACCCTAATACAGTATGGATTTGATTTCACCTCTGGGACTGTAGCCTCACAAAATGGAGGTGTCGTTACTGACGATTCTGGCAATGCCCATCATGGCGGCGTTAAATTTAACACTCCCGTTTATAGCAGCAACATCCCAACAGGTACACAAAATGTCACCGGTGTTGGTTCTCTTGATGTTTCCGGTGGCCATCACACCATTGCATCCACTCAAAATGACTCGGATATTTTTAGTATTTCCGAAATGGTTGCAAACGGGGGGCTTACCGTGGAGGTTTGGGCAAACCAATCAAATAGCGGCAATGGCGGGAACGCTAAAATTATTGCCATAGGTGGTGCTTTTGATATTGAAATGGATTCAACCGGAATTTCAACCTTTGTAAATAGTTCAGGTAATGGCGTAGCATCGTTTACGAACGCACTGGCTGACCGGGCGGGCACTTGGATGCACGTCGCCGCCGTTATCGATAATTTTGTTGTGGACGGAGGTTCTCATGATTTTGACCTGAAGTTATACATCAACGGAACATTACAAGATTCTGTGGCATACAATGACGTAACGCCATCATTTGCTCTTGGCCGCCAGATAGGTATAGGCTCACAGGCGCATTCAGGGAGTGGTGACTTCAGATACGACGGCCTCATTTATGAGCCCCGTATCAGCTATGGCGCGGTAGCTCCTGCTGATTTTACGATTGTTGTTCCTGAACCGGCTTCTTCCGTTTTCCTAGGCCTCGGTGGTTTGGCGCTGATTTTACGCCGCCGCAAGTAAGGCATTGAACGAAGTTATCTTGTCTTTGAGAGGTGGTCGTTCTGACCACCTCTTTTTTTCATGGTGCGCCCGGCAGGACGCACTGGCTTATCCGGAAGTTTCTAAGAAGGTTTTTTGTTGAATGTGTTAGGTCTTTGTTTGCATCGAAGACATTTTCACTCCACCCAAGGTTTTTATTGATGTCTCCATGTAGGCAAATGAGTCGATAAAGAGTGCCTGTGTCACATCGATAAACCTAAAGTGGACTGGTAGGTTGAAAAGACCATGAGGTTTGCCGCTGAGAGGGGGTGGAGTGTGGTATAAAGGATTAGTTGTAAGAATGCTTATGACGTTGAATCATTAGATATAATATGGATATGAAATGGAAATACACAATGGCGGCTGTGGCCGCCACCACACTGACTGCCAGCGCTGCACAGGTAACCATCGGGGGAGCGAGCTCAACAGATGTTGATAACTGGACAACCAATGATACTGCGTTTGTCGACCCTTCCCCTGGACCAAGCAATGGAGGTTTAGCCTTTGATTGGGCTGATGTTACCACCAATACGGTTACCGTTGATTCTGCAAATAATGAGTTTGATTATGATTATCAGGCATCATCCGGGCATACGATTGGTCATGGTTTTTTACTCAATCAGACTTTTGACCTGAGTTTGACGACGAATGGTATCGAAGGGATGACGATTGATTTTGATTTTGAGTCGACGACACACCGGAACTGGTCTCCCTTGATTGTTGTTGATGGTGTGATGTATCGTTGGAATCACAGTAATAATTCATTCAACGGGGCATCAGCTATTACCATCGGAAATGCGACCCTTAATGCGGCAAACACTACTTGGGGCCAATTGGTTGATAGCGTTACGAACTCAAATTGGGGTGGAACACGCTTGAATGCAACCAATCCCGACATCACGGCCACTAGCGGTATTGTGCAGTTCGGATTTATTCAGTGGGGCGCTTCTAGTTCTGGTTCAGCCAATGCCCAGGGTTCCCTGACTGTAGATAATGTTGCATACGGAATCACCTACACTGCGGTTCCCGAGCCCTCTTCGGCAGCCCTTGTCGGTCTCGGTGGACTTGCCTTGATCCTTCGCCGTCGCAAGTAATTGCAAGATGATTGGTTCATTTTTATATTTAGATCGCTCCCTTGAATAGGGGGGGCTGTTTTTATTCTGAAAACTGGTTGGGGGTGAAAACCTTTAAAAAAAACTAGGATTCTCTAAAGAAAAGAGTATAAGTGAGATGCTCAATTTTGGTGAGCGATCATTGGTAACTTAAACAACATGCATAACGATGAAGATTAAATACACGATAGCGGCACTGGCCGCGACAACAATGGTGGTGAATGCGGCAAGTTATACCCTGCTCACGAAGAAAGAAGTTCTCGCGAATGTGATGTTAGGGAGTGATGTCACGAGCGGCAACGGGTGGACCATCAATGGATCTGCCACAATTACGCCAACTGCTGGGGTTGCTGGTTCTATTCATTTGACGACTACAGGGACGTCGCATTCGACTCTGGTAGGAACAACCGCTACAGCTCCGGGTGCGGCGGTTGATTGGGATTCAACGGTTTCACCCAATACGTTTACATTGGAGGTGAGTATGCGAGTGAACGATTTAACCGATGGGTTCAAATTTTGGGCTGGTACCGGTGATCGAATTTACATGCTTGATATCTACAATGATAAAGTTACCACCACCAACTCGGGAGGAGGTCTAAAAGACGTTGCCATGACCTTAAATGATGGAGAGTTTCACACTTTCCGCTTGGTCGCAGATAACACAAACCCTGGAGCTCACGTTTGGGTTGACGGTGTTCATATAGGTGATGAAGTAGGAGGTGTATTCAACTCAGGGACGAACGATAGTCGTTTTATCCTTGGTGATACCACCAGTGGTAGTTTCGGTGATGATATTGATGTAGATATTGCTTATATTTCTTACGACGCGGGTGCATTTGCTCCTGTCCCAGAGCCCTCTTCGGCTGCCCTTGTAGGTCTCGGTGGACTTGCTTTGATTCTTCGACGTCGCAAGTAATTGCACGCTGAATAGAATTTTACATTTCATGTTTTACCCGTCCTCTTCATTGAGGGCGGGTTTTTTGTGTTGGCTGGTGGGTAAAACAAACCATGAAATAATTTCTCTATGTGTGGCTGAGGGGTGTATAAATGACTAAGCACTTGTTCAGATCGCTTTTAGATAAGTGTTGCTCAATAATATGTAAAACGATGATATGAAACTAACCTATACAATAGCGGCGATAGCCGCAACGACATTGGCAGCCAATGCTGCACTCGTAGACACCTCCTGGAACGGATTATCTGGTGGAGATGGAGCAGGGGTTCAACAAGACTTCCACGGTGCGATCACTGGATTCAGTGATGTCAATAGAGCTGAAACTACTCGATCATCTGATTCAGGTGTGCAGATAGCCCAATGGGAAAACCCCGGTGTAACCAGCACGAACATGGCCGATATTGCCATGGAAGGCGGCGGTTTCCTTACTGACCTAAACTTGCAAATTGGCGACTACATTCTTCAGGACGGATCGGGTGGCAATATTCATGCCCCACAACAGACATTGAATGTAGATTCCCTAATTGGGACAGGAACAGTCGGTTTTTCTTACACTGTTGATGTCAGGTTTGGCACAACGACTTACGCTGCCGATTCATTGATTAACTTTGATCTCTGGGTGGATGGTGCGAGTGTCAATCTTCAGCAAATTGCGGCAACAGACGGAAGTACCCTCGTTTCATTTGATGTCACAGGGTTAGATGCTACATCTGCTCATACAGCAGAACTTCGTATGAAAATTCATACTACCGGCGCATTCAACAATGAAGAAGAGTGGTTTACAGCACAGGGAAACCTTGCTGTGACAGCCGTGCCAGAGCCATCATCCGCAGCCCTTGTAGGTCTCGGTGGTCTTGCTTTGATTCTTCGCCGTCGCAAGTAATTGCACGCTGAATAGAATTTTACATTTCATGTTTTACCCGTCCTCTTCATTGAGGGCGGGTTTTTTATGGTGTGCCCGGCAGGGCACACCGACTTTGCTGTGTCTTGTTTTTTTTGAGGTGAAGTCGAAATAATTTGGCCTGTAAAAAAGTCCAGTTTGTTAATTCGATATGGGGTTGTGTTTGTGCTTGTGTAACCGTATGGCGGCGCTGTCCCGAGGAAGGGGCTTGAGAAGTGATGATAGATACACGAAAGCAATTCACAGGGTTGATCGCAGCGCCATTGGCTCCAATGGACAGGCATGGACAACTTCGCCCGGAGGTCGTGGGGAAGTATGCTCGTTTTTTACACCGGCAGGGGGTCAAGGGGGTTTTTCTCAATGGCACCAGTGGCGAGGGTGTTTCACTTCGTAGAGCGGAGCGTAAAGAACTCACCCAAGCATGGGTGGAAGAATCGCCCGCGGATTTCAGCGTTGTCGTGAATGTAAGTCATACCAGCATATATCGTAGTCAGGAGTTGGCTTCGTTTGCAGCTGAAGTGGGGGCTGACGGGGTTTCGACGATGTCGGCATTTTTTTATCGTCCTGCCAGCCTTGAGCGTTTGGTTGATTATTGTAAGGGCATTGCCGAGGTTGTTCCGAACACCCCATTTTACTATTATCACATTCCCGTGATGACGAGTGTGGATTATCCAATGGTCGATTTCCTTAAGTTGGCAGGAGAGCAGATTCCTAGTTTGGCCGGGGTGAAATATACCAAAGAAAACAGAGTGGATTTTGAAGCGTGCCGTCTTGTGAATCAGGGGCAATACAATATTCTCTCAGGTTGTGATGATATGTTGGTGAGCTCCTATGCGACCGGGTGTCGTGGTTTTATTGGGAGCACCTATAATTTTGCCGCTCCGTTGTATGTGGAAATGATGCGCTTGTTTGACAACGGACAGGTCGGTGAAGCGAATCAGCTCCAAAACTATTTTGTCGAGGTGATCCAGGTGATGGCGAAATCCGGCGATTATTTTGCTGCAGCCAAACGTGTGATGCGAGAGCTTGGGGTGGAATGTGGTGGTGTGAGACAGCCTTTGACTCCTATTCCGGACTCGGAGTTTGATTCGATGATGAAAGAGCTTGAGGGCTTGGCGTTTTTTGAGAAATTGGAACAATTAAGTAAATAAGACGATGACAACAGCACAAACAGGATTGTTGATAGGAGGTGTATTGCCGGCTTTTATTTTTGGCGTCGCTGGTTTGTTCCAGAAATGGGGGAGTTCTCAGGGCTTAGGTTTGGGGGGGTATGTGGTCAGTGTCGGGATCGGTTGTTTGACGGTGGGGGCTCTGTTATGGTGCTTCACGGGAGAGCAGAACTTTTCGCTGAAAGCCGCCATTCCTTCATTCCTGCTGGGTGTTTTTTGGGCATTGGGAGTGACAGCCGTATCCTTCAGCTTGTCACGATATGGAGCTTCCTTGGCTAAAATCACTCCCTTATACAATATGAACACCTTGGTCACGGTGCTGGGAGCCTTGTTGATTTTCTCAGAGTGGAAAGATGTACATTTGCTTCGCTTGGTGCTGGGCTCTGCTCTGATTGTAGCAGGAGGGGTGCTGGTGAGTAGCTGATCAGGAGGGAGCTAAAGAAAATCAGACTCCAATTGTGGCAGCATCGCTCGCGGTGATGCTCTTTGGACGTCCGGGCTAATCGAACGGGTTCGATGCTGCTTTGGTGATGATCTGGATGATCAAGGAAAAGAAGTAGATGAAATCGGCAGGTTGAGGAGTGGTTCTGTTAAGGACCAGATGAAAGGGGCTGCACATGCTCTGTAGTCAGAGTAGCTTACCATTTGTAGATCAAACGAACTTATGAAAAAACTAGTCATGACATTCGCGCTTGTGCTGTTTGGGCTCGGAGCACTTCAGGCACAATTAAAAACGGAGGCCTTTATTAAAGATGGTAAGGCGGTACAGCTGGCCACAACAGAAGGATACCAGGAAAAAGACGGGCGCGTTTGGATCCTTTCTAAAAAGGATAAGCAAGCCGACCCTGTTTGGTCCAAACTTTCATTAGGGCGCGGCAACAATATTGTGGAGGCCCAGCTGCAATTTCACCGGCGCAGTGACCTTTATGGCAAGGGGGTGCCGTCACAAGCGTCCATACACTTTGGCTCCCGTGTCATCGTGCTCGATGGTGGTAAGGAAGGGGATATCCTACTCAAGGAAGAAGGGAAGGAGGATGTGGTCCTCGGTAAAACCGCTGATTTTATCAAAATGAAAAAGCTGTTTAAGCTGAAGGTGGCGCGTATCAACGGAGAAATCATCATCAAGATTAACAACAAGCTTGTAGGTAAGCATGACGTTAAATCTGACAAAGGTTCTGCGATTGGCAAGGTGGGTTTGGCTTGTAATCAATCGGTCATGCAGGTGATTTCATTTACAGCTCGTAGTCAGAGCTTTGAAGGAGGCGAAGTGGCTAAATAATGAACGAAAATCACTTTGTGTAGTCTGGTTCTCTATGGGGCCGGAACGAGAGGGTTGTATGAGATGTGAGATATCTATAAAAGGCACGTTATCGCAACATTTTGCTACTACAGGTGACTTGAAACGATGACGGTTTAGCTAACCAATATTACGAACAAGTCAGATCAATTAATTGAAACAACGAATAGAATAATATGAAAATGAAATATGTAATGACAACATTTGCCGCTACAACGCTGGCTGCAAATGCTGCGACAGTGATATCACTTTATGATGCCGGAACAGGAGCTTCGGCGGATGACCCACGAAACCAAGGGTGGATATTCCGTGAAGTGACAGCTATTGGCTCTGACAGTTCTGGCGATGGCATTATTGATAATTCAGTAACTCAGGGTAATGCTAACCATGGCCCTGTAATTACAGAAGGAGGTCCGAATGCTGGCGTTGGAGAAAATGCCTGGCAGCTAAGGGATCGAAATGGTGGAGGATCCTATAACCTTCCACAATTTGCGTATCAATTGGACGCTGATACAACAACTTCCATGAACGATAATGGGTTTACATTAACCGTTGCGATTGAGAACGTTGGCTCAGGAGGAGGGGTGTGGTTTGGTGTTCGGGATCCTCAGGAAAATGCCGGAGCATCTGGGATGTTTGGTAGAACTGCAAGTAGTCGAACAGCTTTCACAAGTGGAGCAAGCAATGATGATAGTATACATACGTTGACTCTCACATGGGATCCTCACGCAGGCACCATGACTCGCGCCATTGATGGTGGGGTTGGAGTAGCGACTACTTGGGGTGGATCTACTTCAAGTAATTATATTGGCTCTGTTGATGGAGGCTCCCAGCTTCTAATTGATTCTGGTAGCGGCACTCCTGTTACTGCTGGATGGAATCTTGTCAGCGCTGAGCTTTCCATTGTTCCTGAACCATCCTCCGCAGCCCTTATCGGTCTCGGTGGGCTGGCTCTGATCCTTCGCCGCAGGAAGTAAAATTTTGTTTTGTGTGTTTATAAACAAGAGAAGAGGGGTGGGCTGTAAAGCTCGCCTCTTTTTTTGTACGCCTGGCAGGGCGCACTGACTTGGGGGCTCAAGCCCCCTGCTGGCTCGGTAGAGAGAACCGCTAGCGGAAGGAAAGGTTACCATCGCGAGGTGTTGGCTGATACGGAATGAAGTGGAGACAGCCAGCCGCCAGGCTGCCCGTAGGGTGAGCCAAGCTCAGCAACGAAGCTGGAAGCAAAACACTGCCCTGACGAACAGGAACCACGGACGAGGACTCTACACCGGATGAGAAGGCCAAAAGATTCAAAGTCCGGTATCTGCACCGAAGTTGTTGATGTATATGCGGCGGGGATAAGTGGGGAGTCTTACGTTTTGTCGGTTAAAGATACGGAACCGCACGTCCGGTGTGAGAGGTGGCGGGATCGGCCCGATCTTAGGGCAACAGATCCCTCTCAAGGATGGTCCTATATAAGACCAGGTGAAATGGGTGGCTGGTGTTTGGCCGAATGGTCTAAATTAAGTTGAAGCTAGCAAGATATGTTGGCTTGTCTGTGAGGAAACATGCCGATCAGCTTTAGATATACAACACTACCCGAATCGATTTTATGATGAAAATGAAATATACAATGGCCGTGATGGCCATAACGACGATGGCTTCCCATGCTGCATTAATTCTCGAATACGATGCCAGCCTGGGGACAAACCCATCAGCTCAAGGATGGACTCATTACGAAATTCTCGAAGGGTCGATTGCTGCAGGGGCTGCAAATATGGAGGCTGGCGTGGTCGATGGTTCGGATACTGTGCTTCATATGAATGACCAGAATGCAGATGGGACCTTGAATCTTCCGGCTTTTGCCAAGGATCGGTCAACGGCACAAGATCAAGACATGTTTGACAATGGCATGCAGATGACGGTGGTTGCCAAAAACCTTGGAGGTTGGTTTATCGGTTTTGGCTTTAATGGTACGGTGTTCATGGATGCTGATAATATTGGCTCTGACAAGCGTATTGGATTTAACCTGAATAGCGCTGCAAACGATGGAGCTTATCATACTTTTGTTGTGAATGGAGCACTTGACGGTTCAAACAATTATAACTTTACACTATCTATCGATGGAGGAACTCCTACCGCGATGGCTATACAGAGCAACTCGGCTCCAACGGCTTACGATCAGGGGCTGTATCTTTCAGGTGGCAGTTCCTCTGGAACCAGTGGTGAAGCCATGTTTAAATCAGTTGTTGTGGAATCTGTCCCAGAACCCTCTTCCGCAGCTCTTCTCGGCCTTGGGGGAATTGCTTTGATCCTGCGCCGCAGGAAGTAATACCACTCCGCAAAACAGACGAGACGATTGATCGTTGTTGAGGTATTTGGAAAAGCACAGCGTGATCCATGAGAGTTCCGGATGAATGACTCCTTTGGCTTTGTTTCTCCTTAGTCATGGTGCCCGCACCATTCCTTCGTCGCGTCTTACCAAAGAACTCATTCATCTCGGCTATCGTCCCGTCTGTTTACTACTTGGTATAAAAATTTTGCTTTTGTGTGTTTATTAGCAATTGGAGAGAGGTGGGCAGTAATGCCTGCCTCTTTTCTATATTCGCTTGAATGTTCTCTCATTACTCCATCCTGACTCCATGCATCGCCAAAAATCATTACTGTTTTTCTTCTTATGGATTGGATGTCTGTGTCTGACACGTGCATCAGTTGAGACTCCTGTCATGTATTCGGCAAGTCCATCAGAGCTGAATACTCCAGCTGATTGGACCCTGCTGGAATTGGTGGCAAGGAATGCCAATGGTGATTGCTCTTTTAGTAGTTCTTCAGTGACATCTCCCGAAATTGACCGGATTCAGGTCAATTGGGCAGTCGACAACACAAGTTCGGGGAGGCGAGGGGAAGTGGGGTTGGTGCTGAATTCTGCCAGCTATGATCCCAAGGTGTCTGGAGCGATTCAGTCCATTGATTTTTCTATCAATCATGCTTATGAAATCATCTCCCCGAAAGCCCGTTTGCTGATTCAGCAGGCTGGCAAATACTATGTGAGTTCACCCCATTTTTATGCCACGACACAAACGACTACGGGGCTCCGTGCTGATGATTTTTCCGAACTGGATCTGACCGTGGTGGGCTCGACGGGAGAACTGTATGTCGCGAACTCACATCCGGATTTTACGGAAGAGGGGGCGGTGATGGTTTTTGGGATATGGGCGTTTCAGGCATCCTCGAGTCAAACTGCCGGGTCAACGACCATGGCGGCTTTTAGTTCGGGGGCCTTTTCTGTGACGCTGCATCAGCCGAATGATACGTTGCAGCCCTTTGCCGATTATACCAGGGTAGAACCTGAGGAAGATGTAGCCCCCATTTCTGCTGCTGGTTTACCCAACATCCTAGTCATCATGTGTGATGACCTCGGATATGGAGATACTGAAATCACAGGGCACCCCGCGATCAAAACACCGAACATCAAAAGCTTGCGTGAGGAGGGGGCCTATTTTACGAATTATTATTCGGCGGCGAATATTTGTTCTCCTTCCAGAGCCTCGATGATGACCGGGCGGATGCCATATCGCTTAGGGATTTATTCTTTCATCCGTGATGCAGAGGACTTTGTCCACCTCGACCACAGTGAAATAACGATCCCGCAGGTGTTAAAAAAAGTGGGTTACGAGTGTGCCAATATTGGTAAATGGCATGTCAGTCATTTGGATGCCATTACCCCGGAGCATCTTCCCACCATGCGCCACTACGGATTTAATTATTGGCTGTCGTCTGATAACAATCTTCAAATTCTCAATAAAAACGGCTGGTGGAGAAACGAAACCAAGGTCGGTACGATCAATGGCTATGCGGGCACGGTGGTTAGTGATGAGATTATCGATTGGTTGGATAATACCCGGGATGCCAGCCGTCCTTTTTTGTTATTTGCCAATTACTATGAACCGCACGCGGATTCTAAGGCTCCTGACAGTCTTATTGCGAAATATGATTCCAGGGGGGCTGGTTATGATGATGGTCCCGCCCAGTATTATGCCTGTGTGGAACACGTGGACCAGCAAATCGGGAGGATGCTTGCTCATCTCGATGCTGATGCCGGACTGAAAGAAAATACCCTGGTGATCTTTACTTCGGACCATGGTCCAAATCCAGGCTCGACGTCCAGATACGGAACGTCAGCGCCCTATCGGGGAACCAAGTACCAATGCTGGGATGGATCAACCCATGTTCCGGCGATTATCCGTTGGCCGGGGCGGGTCGCAGCCAATTCAACCATCACGGAGTCCGTGGGCAGTATCGATTTACTTCAGACTCTGGCAGCAATTACAGGAGGTGAGTCCTATCTTCCAACGGATCGGCCTCTAGATGGGACGGACTTTTCCTCATTGCTGACCGGTGTCGGGGATTTCAATCGCACAACACCTCTCCAGTGGCACTACTACAAATCCAGTGCCTCCAGTCTGGTTTCTGGCTCACCTCAGGCATCGATGCGTCTTGGGGACTACATCATCGCTGCATGGTACGACAACCCGTTCTCCTTTGGCAATGTTCGGTGGATGCCCATTGTCGGCAATAATAATGGAATCATTGAAATGGATTACATCACTGGCACGGGAACGCAGTCGGATAAAACCTTGAGTTCGACCCAAGGGACGTACCGGCTATACAACATCGCAAGTGACCCACATCAGGATACGGATATTTACAACTCTGATAACCCTGCTCACGTTGCCATGCGAGATCAATTAATAGCATCTCACCAGTCGCTTCGATTGGCTGCTCCCGGTTGGGGGTTCCGGTCGGATGCCACGGATTATAGCAGTTACACGGCATGGCGGAATTCCCATTGGAGTGGTGATGATGCCAGCAATGACTTGATTTCAGGTGCGGACGCGGACCCTGATAATGATGGGTGCAAGAATTTAATGGAGTATGCCTTGGCAACCAACCCCAAGCAACTGGATGCCGTAAGCCGTCGCTATCAGGCGGGGATTCAGCGTTATGATGTCGATGGTCTGGTCTCCTTCTATGACGGATTTGAATTTAATACCTCGAGTTCGGTTGATGCTCAACTGGAAGGGAGCTATTCTTCCAACCTTGAGGATTGGGAGAACGATCCGAGTCAGTTTATTTTGACGAACCGACTCAGAAATCCAGATGGTACCTACCGTGTCTTTTATCGGATGGTCAATCCGCTTAGCGCCAACGGGGAGGACAGGGGCTTTATTCGCTTGAGTATTTCACCATGAAAGGTCACCATCACGTTTTATAGATTAGGTGTTAGGAGAAAATATTTCAGTAGATTCTCTATGTTTGATTCTAAATCCATGAAAAGATAGTGGATGCCAAAAGGGTGTCACCGTGCATAGCAATTTCTGAACTATAGTCTATGGTTTACAGTGAGGCTTGTCATCTGGTCTATAGATGAAACCACATGATTCATGACAAACGGGATAGATGAATATGGTATCCCTTAATCATCAAAACTAGATCATTTTATCTATGAAAACATATAGCTTACTTCTATCCATCCTTTCTTTGAGCTGCTCATGGGTCACAGCTGGGGACACCAAGGTTGACGACATCCCAACACGACAGGCGGAGGATGGCACTCTTGTCTTTGCCGTCAGGGACATCCCTGCCGGGGTTCCTAAAAAGGGGCACGGAAAAGATGCCAAAAAATACGGCTATCGTATTCCTTCATTGTTAACGACATCGAAGGGCTCGGTTCTCGCCTTTAGTGAGCGGCGGCTTGGGCTGCACGATCACGCCCAGAATGATATCGTGCTGAAACGCTCAACGGATGGAGGTAAAACCTGGGGCAAAGAGATTGTAGCTGTCGAGGACGGCATGAACTCGATTAACGACCCGTTAACTGTCCAGTTGTCAGACGGTCGCATTATGATGATGTATGCTCGTTTTCCGTATGGCAGGCATGCACGTGCATCCGGATGGATTCAAATGGCGGAGCCTGGCTATGATGATCTGAAACTTAATATTTTGACCTATATCACTTTCAGTGACGATGATGGTCTGACTTGGAGCGAACCCCGGGATATTTCCCGCGCAGTTAAACAGCCTCATTGGTTGAATGCCAACACGCCGGGGGCGATGATTCAACTTAAAAAGGGCAAACATAAGGGACGGATTCTTGCGTCTCTTTGGGGCGCCGTTCCTGTTAAGGATAAGGATGGTAAGGTCACACGTAACTGGGAAATTGTTGTCGCTTATAGTGACGATAACGCTAAAACTTGGAAACGCACTGAATCATTGAAGGATCCCGAGAAGGGGTTTCCGAACGAGTGTCAGATCGCGGAAGCCTCCAATGGAGATCTGGTGATCGTTTCACGCAATCAAGCGGGAGCAAAAATGCGCAAAAAGAGTATTTCCAAGGATAGTGGCATGACGTGGTCGGTGATTAAAACAGATCCAACCCTCGCTTCTGCCCAGTGTATGGGATCGGTGATCAGCGGTCCTGAAAAACCTGATGGGTCATGGGACCTGTATGCCAGCCACCCCGCACCTCAGTCGAGGGTGGATGGACGGATATCGATTTCGACCGATCACGGGAAAAGCTTTCAAATTAAAAAAATCATCAAAGGGTATTTTGGCTATTCTGTGATGCAAATATCTCCGGATGGAAAAAATCTCCTGTGTTTATATGAGACGAAAAAAGTGAGAGAAATTCGTTTTCTCTCGATTTCTTTGGATCAACTCAAATAATCATAGCCTCATGAATGTAAAGAGATACTTGTTGGTTGGAGCGATGGTTGCATCCATCCCTTGTGCGGTTGCAGAAAAGCCTAACGTTGTGGTTATCGTTGCTGATGATATGGGATATGGCGATCTTGGATTTACAGGGCACCCTCATATCAAAACACCCCATCTCGATGCTTTATCGAAAGGTGGGGCAAGCTTTCAGCATTTTTATTCACCAGCACAAGTGTGTTCGCCCACTCGGGCAGCGATGATGACGGGTAGAATGCCGCATCGTCACGGGATCTATAGTTTTATCGGCGGTAGCTCTGGCAACCTGACTCATCTGCCTAAAAAGGAGGTCACCTTGCCGCAATTACTTAGAAAAAATGGCTACCAAACGGCAATCATCGGGAAGTGGCATTGTTCGCTGCTCCAGGTGCAAATGAAAAACGACCAAATCCCGTCGATGGATCACTACGGGTTCGATTATTGGTTCTGCTCGGATGATAACGCTAAAATTCTCGATAAACCGGGCTGGCTCCGTAATGGGAAGAGTGAAGGGGCCAAGTCAGGATTGGCTGCCAATGTTGTTGGTAAAGAAGCCGTGCATTGGCTGAAAAATGTCCGGAACCCCGAAAAGCCGTTTATCCAATTTGTTCATTTTTATGAGCCTCATTGGTATGTGGAGGCTCCCAAAGAAGATGTTCAAGATTACTTGAAAGCCGCCACCGCCAACCGCTCAGAAGCCATTTATTTTGGAGCAATCACCAATGTTGATCGTGAGGTCGGACGGATCACCGGAGCACTAAAAGAGTTGGGGCTGATCGATAATACGCTCATTCTTTTTTCATCGGATCACGGACCAGCGAAGCTAGGGAAGGGGAAAGCCGATCGAAATTACGGTACCGCGACTCCCTACCGCGGTAATAAATACGGCTTATGGGACGGATCGATTCACGTCCCTGGAATCGCACATTGGCCGTCCAAGGTGAAAGCCGGACTAAACGTGACGACCCCGGCTGGATCGATCGATTGGTTGCCAACGATTTGTGAAGTGACCGGAACCGCACTTCCCGGATCTTTAGAGCTCGATGGGCAGAGTTTTTATTCCTTGCTTCAGGGGAAGAAGATGTTGCGCAAAAAACCATTGCAATGGCACCACTATAACACGAATGCCAAGAATCGTCCTAACCCGAATGCCGTTCTACGTCGTGGCGACTATGTGATATGCGGGTTTTATGACCCTGAGACCCAACTGAGAGCGGCAAGCTGGAAAGTGAAACACATTGAAAAAATCAAGAATGGTAAGCTCGTGAAGTTTGCGCTTTATGATATCACTAAAGATCCCCAGCAGACAAAGGATATTGCAACAAGTGAACCCCAATTATTTAAGGCAATGCTTAAGGAGTTGGTGGAGTCACATCAACAATATCAAAAAGAAGCGGTTGGTTGGAATGGCGTAACACCTGTTTATCCATAACCTTTTCATTAGCATTAAATGATTCCTGTAAAGTTCTATCAATTATCTGCCGTTGTTGCGGTGGCATTGGCTCTTGTCACCCTGACCTCTCAGGCGAAACAGAAACCGAATGTTCTTTTTATCGCTGTAGATGATTGGAATGACTGGGTTGGTTGTCTTGGCGATCAGCAAGCCAAAACGCCTAACGTCGACCGACTCGCCGCACGGGGTATGTTGTTTGCGAACGCCAGTTGTGCTGCCTCTGTCTGTAACCCGTCACGTGCCGCCGTGATGAGTGGTTTGCGTCCGTTTACCACGGGCGTTTATGAAAATGCAACACCTCTGCAGACTCAAATTTCAGCGGATCACCTGACCATCGCCAAATACTTCCGTAAGCATGGCTACATGGCGCACGGATCAGGCAAGCTCTATCACGATCAGATTGGCGGACATCTGCATGATGATTTTGATCATTACCACTTTTGGAATGAGCATTACCGTAAGTGGGGATGGGAGTTAGGCTACTCACGTTTTCCTGATCCTGAACCTGTGAAACGTCCATTTGCCAAGATTACAAAAAAAACAAAACGTAATTTTGATTTCGGACCGATTCAAGGAAAGGAGGCTGACATGCCTGATTTTAAATCCACCACCTATGGTGTCGATTTTCTAAAGAAGAAGCATGAGAAGCCATTTTTCCTAGCGATCGGGGAATTTAAGCCTCACCTGCCATGGTTTGCGCCGAAGAAATACTTCGACATGTATCCACTGGATAAGATTCAGCTGCCACCGACAAAAGAGGGAGATTTGGACGATTTACCCAAAATTGCGCTTAAACGCACCAACGATAAGGCATCCAAACACCATCTTGTCAAAGAGCTGGGTGAATGGAAAAAAGCGATTCAAGGTTACCGTGCTTGTATCTCATTTTCAGATGCTCAAATTGGCAGATTGCTCGATGCTCTGGATGCGTCACCCTATAAAGATAACACCATTATTGTTCTCTGGTCGGACCACGGTTACCACCTTGGTGAAAAAGATCATTGGCATAAACGGACCCTCTGGGAGCGCTCAGTGCGTGTTCCTTACATCATCGTTGCTCCGGGCGTTACCAAGCCCGGCAGTGTGACCCACGCTCCAGTGGATCTGATGTCGGTCTATCCAACTCTCCTTGAATTGGCAGGTCTGCCAGCTTATGAAAAAATCAAGGAAGAAGGTGTCTCGGTAGCTCCCATTCTCAAAGATCCTACAGTAGAATGGCCGCATTATGCACTGTGTACTCACGAGCGTAAAAATCATACAGTCCGATCAGAGCATTATCGATACATTCGCTACCAAGATGGCAGTGAAGAGCTATATGATCACCGCTCAGATCCTAACGAGTGGACGAACCTTGCAATCAATCCCTCTGATGAGGTTAAAGCGCTTATTGATGATCATGCCAAGTTTCTTCCCAAGTCCGAAGCACCTGTCGGACCAAGCTACTATGGTGGAACAGCCTTAATGCGTCTCACGGGAGATACCTATGACTGGAAACTCAAGTCAGAGGTTCGTGGGGATGGTGAATACAAAAATGCAAACAAACTGAAGTCCAAGGCGTGGAAAACCGCGGCTGAAAGCCAGTAATCAAATCAATCAATGACAAAATGAGAACCTATTTAATGATCGCTGTAGCTTCAGCTGCAATGCATATAAGTTACGCAGCTAAGCCAAACGTGCTGTTTATTGTATCCGAAGACAATAGTGAACACATTGGGTGCTACGGGGAATCCCGCGTGCATACGCCCGCATTGGATAGTCTGGCGGCATCAGGTGTCCGGTATACGAGAGCTTATGTTCCTTACTCGGTGTGTAGCCCGTCGCGTGCAGCATTTTTGACCGGCCTCTACACCCGGCAAACGGGTCATATCGGATTAGCCACCCATCGATTCTCTTTTTACAAGGATTTCAAGACGATGCCGTCGTATTTCAAAGATGCTGGATATTATACCGGTTTCCTCGGCAAGATTCATGTCAATCCGGAACATACGGTAACGAAATATGTCGATCACCAGGCGATTACGACAAACAATTTTGGAAAAACAATCAGCATAGAAAAATATGCGGCCGAGGCAAAAAAGGTGATGGTGAGTGCTGCGAAAGCAAAGAAACCATTCATGCTGATTATCAATTATCCAGATGCGCATCGAAAGTTTGTGGGTAAATCGAAGAATGGTTACCCTACGAAACTCGTAAAGAAGCCGGTGAAGCCATTTCCCTGGATTGGGTCGGACAGTCCGCATTTACGAGAAGAAATCATGAACTACTTCAACTGCATGAACCGGCTGGATGAGGGGATTGGTATGGTTTTGAAAGACATGGATGAACTAAAGGTTCGGGACAACACTCTGATCATTTACATTGCCGATCATGGTGCAGATTTCCCTCGAGCCAAAGGCAGCTCATATGAGTGTGGAGTTCGTATTCCGATGATCGTCAACTACCCGAAGTCGTTTTCCAAAGGTAAGGTAGAAAACCAAATGGTTTCGACCATCGATATTCTGCCCACGATGCTCGACGTCTGTGGTTTGAAGGTTCCCACAGACCTCCCAGGGAATAGCCTCTACGATGTCGACCAAGGAAAGATCAAGGGGCACCGTTATATTCACACGTTTACAACGGGCTCTGCACCTAGTTTGCAGTATCTTCAATTTTCGATCAGGGGTGATCGTTACAAGCTGATTTATAACCCATATCGCCATGAAAATCTCTTGGCGGCATCTCGATACAAAAACAGTCGCTTGCCAAAGGATCAGCACGTTAAAACCTTTCTTTTCCCTGATGAATACGAACTCTTTGACCTCGAAAACGACCCGTATGAGTGGAAAAATCTAGCTCGTTCACCTGAATACCAGACAAAGAAAAAGGAACTTATGGCTGCAATGAAAGAGTTCCAGAAGGAAATCAAAGACCCGTTTGTTGATAAAAAGAATCTTGATCAGTTTGAAGCCGAGCAAATCAAACATCAGAAAATCAATTATCGTAAGAAAGGTTTTCGCTGGCCACACTTGGAGATGTTCGAAGAAGCGAACCGTTAAACGAATAATCATCAACGACCATGACTTGGAAAGTTTACCTATCAGGAGAGATTCATACACCTTGGCGTGAAGAATTAGAGAACGCAGTTAAGGCACTAGGACTGCCCGTTACCTTTTATGCTCCGGTCACAGATCACGCTGCCAGTGATGACTGTGGTGCCAAAATACTAGGGGCGGAAATGAATCCGTTCTGGCATGACCGTAAAGGTGCAGGACTGAACTCCATCAGAACTCAAACACTGCTTGCACAAGCCGACATCGTGGTGGTTAAATTCGGAGATAAATATCGTCAGTGGAATGCTGCCTTTGAAGCGGGGATCGCTTCCTGTCTTGGTAAACCTCTGATTGTCATTCACCCAGATGAATTTCAGCACGCACTGAAAGAAGTCGATTCTGCGGCTCATGCTGTTACCGATGATTGTTCCAAGGTGCCTCGGCTATTACGCTATATCATCGAAGGCACCCTTGAATAGGGGCTCCGTCTAAAAATCAACCCATTCAACAATTTTCAACGATGAGAAAATACTCACTTTTTACCGCGGTCTTGCTGATATCAACACTCTCCCTCTCTGCTAAAGAATCGGAAGTAAAGCCTGACAGTAGCCCTGTTTTTCAGGCTAAAATCGATCAACTTGGCAGTCACCAATACCAATGCTACCGCGAGCCAGTTACTGTAAAAACGAACTCCGGTCGGGTCGTGGTGGGCGTGCACGCTGGTAACCGACTCAGTTGGCCTGAGCGTTCAGGGCAAGACTTGGTGGTTCGTTACTCTGACGATCAAGGTAAGACTTGGAGTTCGCTCATTGTGGCTGCGGAACATGGCAACTTTTCCTGTCAAAGCCACGGGTTGGTTTATGATGCACAGAAAAATCGACTTATGTTCCTCTACGTTACCTACAATTGGGATTATAGCTCAATCAAAGGTCGTGGCTACGGGGCTACGAAAGATATTTACCAACAGCTTCACGATGAAGGTAAGCCAGCGATGAGTGCATACATGGTTTTCTCTGATGACGACGGCAAAACCTGGAGCAAACCTAGAGACCTATCAGACATGGTAGGGGGGGATGCCCATTTTGGGGCAAGTGAGGGGCGACAACTCACCGTGGGAAAACATGCAGGTCGGCTTGTGATAGCAGGTGGAGATAAACGCAATATGAACCCAACCGGGAAGGTGATCAACAAAATCGTCGGTGTTTGGATCAGTGATGACCACGGTAAAAACTGGAGATTTTCGGAAATTGAAACCGGTTTCGGGATGGGGATGTCTTGTGAAGCGAGAGTCAGCGAACTCAGTGACGGAACTCTGGTTTACAATGCTCGCATGAGCAAAGCCAATCTAGGCCGGATGATTTCCTTTAGTAAGAATGGCGGAGAAACCTGGAGTGGGACTGCGGTTCAAAAAACGTTGTCGTCAGCCAAATCCAATGGGTGCACCATGACTCTTCGTGACAAAGACGGCAAATTGACGAATACACTTTGGTTGTCTGTTCCTGTCGGCAAGCTGAATAATTGCACCCTTTTCATCAGCGAGGATGGAGGGGAAACCTGGCTGAGGAAAACTCAACTGGTTTCAGGGCAGCATGTTAAATACTCAGCGATGGTTCAACTGGATGCTGATACAGTCGGACTCTTTTATGAAACCTCTCACTATAAAGATATTGAGTATAAGAGGTTATCCATTCCTGACTTAATGAAGTAACCTTCCCAATCCATCTAATCATGAAAGCTATATTCCTGCTAGTGACTGCCATGCTATGCGGATCTCTTTTGACTTCGGCAAAAGATCATACCGCATATAAGGTCGTCACCATCGCTTCAATGAAAGATCTTTCGGTCCAGGGGCACCCAGATCGAGCCGGGCAATACAAGTATCTACGTGAACCCAATGCTGTCGTCACAAAAAGTGGGACACTTCTGGTTGCTTATGGTCCACACCACACCAAGGGCAAGAACGACCGGGCCCATCAGGATATTCTTCTCAAACGTTCATCTGATAGTGGTCAAACGTGGTCCGAGAACACCTTGATCGCCGATTATGGGATGGATTCTGTTTTGCCAACTGTTCTGGTCTATGATGAGGAAAAAGATCGGGTTCTCTTTGTTTACAATATCATTTTCAATGATCCTGAAAGAAAGGAGAGTAAGCCATGTCAGCAGTTTGTGATACACTCAGATGATGAGGGGGAAACGTGGTCGAAACCTCATGAAATTTTACCAGACATAGGGGGGATCTGTGTTTTTGGTGGGGGCAATGGTTTTCAAGTGAAATATGGTCCCAACAAAGGTCGTCTAATTATCTCCGGAGGAGTTGGTGGCAAAGTGAAGTATTTCTACAGTGATGATCATGGCCAGACTTGGCAAACCGGGACATTCGTTAACAAAGGCCGCAAGGAGGGAACCGGTAGCGAAACTGCCGACGGAACGCTACTCATGTATCATCGGGGCATGGGCTTCGGACTAATCGAAAACCGTAGCTCGGACGGTGGAAAAACGTGGACGCCCCCTAGGAAGGTTTGCCTGGATATGTGGGGACAGTGCAATAACTCAGCTCTTAGCATTCAGCATAAGGGTAGAAGCCTTATCATTCTTGGAGGGCCCATCGGTCCCGAAAATGCTGATAAACTGGCGCTAGAAAGCGAAGCAAAAAAGCTCATACGGGGAAAAGAGGACTCCAAGCAATCAGCTCGTAGTAATGGCGCCATCTTCATCTCAATGGATGGAGGGAAAAGCTTTCCGGTCAAAACCCTCGTCGCACCCGGTTGGACTTTTGGCTATAACGCATTGGTTCATCTCCCTGATGGTAAGGTGGGCTTTGTGTTCGAGGGTGCATATGGAGGGCAGAGTTGGCAAGGAGTGAAACGAGACCATAATACGGGTGTATCTCTAGGAATTTACATGGTCATTGTCGATCTCGATCAAGCTCTTGCCCAACCGTTAAAATAATTGAATATGAAAAAAATAATAACCAATATCCTGGCTCTCTGTATTTCGGCATCATTGCATGCGGGCGAGCGACCGAATATTCTGTTGATTGTTTCCGAAGACAATGGTCAGGAGCTTTCCTGTTATGGTGACTCCAATGTCAAAACACCCCACTTGGACAGCCTGGCTCAGAACGGGATGCTTTTTGAAAGCGGCTATGTCACACAGGCGGTTTGCAGTCCGTCGCGAGGCTCGATTTTTACCGGCCTCTATCCGCATCAAAATGGTCAGATTGGTTTGGCAACCCACAAATATGCAATGTTTAAGAAATGGCCGACTACGTATTCGAAACTGCAAAAGGCCGGCTACTACACAGGGATGCTCGGTAAAACCCACATTAACCCCAAATCGATTGTTGAGGATTATATTGATTTTCGGGCCATTCCCCAAAGCAATTTTGCTAAAAAGAATTTAGCTGCTTATGCCCAGAAGTCCGCTGAGTTTTTTAAGAAGGCAGGAGATAAACCGTTTTTTCTGACGGTCAATTATCCGGACGCCCATCATCCATTGCAAAACCAGGTCCAGGGACGCCCGGCCAAACCTCTTCGCCCTGATGAGGTGGGAGCAATCCCCTATATCGGAGCAACGAATAAACG
Organism: Oceaniferula marina; assembly: GCF_013391475.1. Taxonomy (NCBI): domain Bacteria; kingdom Pseudomonadati; phylum Verrucomicrobiota; class Verrucomicrobiia; order Verrucomicrobiales; family Verrucomicrobiaceae; genus Oceaniferula; species Oceaniferula marina. Next base: position 209,115 of record NZ_JACBAZ010000001.1, read on the forward strand.
CATGCATGAAATTGTGACGGCTTATTACAACTGCATGATGCGCCTCGACGATTGTGTGGGGGAATTGCTCGAAGCCTTGGAGAATAGCGGCAAAGCGAACAACACGGTGGTCATCTATATCGGAGATCATGGTGCTCAGCTTCCCCGTGGTAAAATCTTTGCTACCGAAGCGGGTATGAAGGTCCCGTATATCATTAAGTGGCCGGGTAAAATCCAGGCAGGAGTCCGATCCAAAAAGTTGGTATCTACCATTGATTTGATGCCGACTTTCTGTGACCTGGCAAAAACGGAAAGGCCTGATGGCTTGCCGGGGCGTAGTCTCGTGCCTCTGGTTACGGGACAACGTCAAGAGTGGCGAGAGTATCTTGCATATGAACGCAACAGTGATGCGGTGAATTTGTATTATCCTCAGCGTGCGTTGCGTGATGGACGTTATAAGTTGGTCTGGTCGCCGCTGGCCGCACAGAATATTCCCGATAATGGTGCTGTTGATTATGTGACTCAAAAGAAGTGGCAGAAGTGTTCTTATAGTGAGGAGGAGCTCAAAAGCTTACCTGCCAGGGTTCAAGAGGTTTATCACACATGGATCAACCCTTCGGAATATCAACTGTATGATTTGAAAAATGATGAGTGGGAGTTCGAGAATCTCGCAGGGAACCCCGAACATGAGCAGATCGAAAAAAGGCTCAGAAAGAAGCTGATGGAATGGATGAAGGAAACCAACGACTGGGCATCAAACCCGGAATTGCTGAAAAAATTGACGGAGGAAAACAATGCCGTTAAAGCGTCAGGAAAAGGCAAATACCCCAAAGAGGGGTGGCAATACCTCAAGTATATTCATCCCGACAAGGTGAGCCAAACGAAGTGATTAGATATCCTTAAAAGCTAAACGCATTCGTCCAAACTTCCCTGAGTCTGTGCACCTTGAGGAATCGATGATGATCGCACATTATGAAAAGATTGAAAAAACAGCTATGAAATTCCGGACCACAATATTATCGATTCTGTTTGTTTGCCTCTGTCACGGCCAGACTGACGTTCACCATGAAGGCAAGGTATCCACCATTGCCTTTGGTTCATGTAACAATCCACGACTGAAAACCAAGCCACTCTTCGACACGATTGCGGGTGTGGATCCTGATGTTTTTATCTTTCTTGGGGATAACATCTACGGTGATACCGAGGACATGGAGGTGTTGAAAAAGAAGTATGCGGAACTCGAAGCTGTCGAGGGGTATCGACAACTGCGTGACCAGACCGTGGTGTTAGCTACTTGGGATGATCACGACTACGGAGTCAATGACGGAGGAAAGAACTACCCCATGAAAAAAGAATCAGAGAAGCTGTTTCTCGATTTTTTTAATGAGCCTCATGATTCGGCACGCAGGAAGAGAAAAGGTGTTTATGCTTCCTATACTTTTGGACCGGTCGGGAGTCGCTGTCAGGTTCTTCTACTTGATACCCGTTATTTTCGTGACCCATTACCCAAAGTTCCCAAAAAGGATAGGAAGGGTTCGGCTGCGGGGTGGTATCGACCCACTCGGGATACAGACAAAGAATTACTGGGAGAAAAACAGTGGAAATGGCTAGAGCAGCAATTGCAGGTTCCTGCTGATGTTCGAATCATCGCCAGCAGCATTCAAGTTTTAGCCCATGAAAAAGGCATGGAGAATTGGGGGAATGTTCCGCATGAACAAAAAAGGTTATTTGAACTCTTAAAGAAATATAAGGCAAATCATACGTTCGCCATTTCTGGGGATGTCCATTTTGCCGAGTTGTCTAAAATGGATTTGGGAACCTACCCATTTTATGATTTGACGAGTAGTGGTTTGACTCATTCCCACACTGCATGGGCGAAAATGGAGAACTCCTTTCGGCTGGGTAAGGCCTTTGCCGGGCAGAACGCAGGGGTGATCGAAATCGATTGGGAGAATAAATCCCTCTCATTCAATATTCTGAATCGTCAGGCTCAACGGGTGATCCAACATCAGGTTCCTTTTTCAGAGCTGCAATTTAAATAATCGAATGAATCCATTTTTTCTCAGTCTTGTTTTAGCCGCTTTTTCAGCAGGAGTGATTTTTTCAGCTCCGGACAAGGCTGATTTTTACGTCTCACCTCGTGGAGATGACTCCAATGATGGAAGTCTGGCCTCACCATTCCTTACGCTGGACCAGGCTCGGTTGGCTGTCCGTCAGCTTAAAAAGAAACAGAGAGCGGGGGAGATTACTGTCTATTTGCGTGAAGGGGTATATCGCTTCGATCGAACGCTCACTTTTGACCTGCACGATAGTGGCAGTAAGGATCTGGCCATTACCTATGCATCTTATCCCGGAGAAACAGCGGTGATCAACGGGTCAAAACCTATTCGAAATTGGACGAAGCTAAAGGCCCCGAAGATACTCCCGGAGAGGGTTCGCCATCTAAGCGACCAGGTGTGGGTGTATGAGCACCCGGACTTGAAAAAAGACTGGTATGTGAGTCACTTGTTTCAGGGCGATCGAATGCTACCTCGTTCCCGCCAGGGGTTTACTTACGACAACCCATACTATGCTGAACCCGGAAAATCGAGAGCTGCGCCCAAGTTCAGAAAACTCACGCCAGAGGAAATACAAAATCAAGATTATTACAGCAAAAGCAGATCTGAACTTGTGCGTAAGGGAGTTAAAGGTGACGGGAAAGGCCGCTTTGAAGTCAGCGAACTTTGCGCCTATTTGTTTTACCCGAAAGGTGCGATTCGCCAGTGGCACAACTTGGAGGATATCGAATTGTTTTTGTTTACCCGGGCGGAATGGTTGCATGAGATTCGAGGACTCCAGTCGGTTGATCCTGAAAACCGCCGTGCGTTTTTTGATTTTCCTTCGAAATTTTCCACTGAGATGCGTCGCTGGCGAATGACGCATCCTGAGAAATACCCTTACGAATTTTTTGTTGAAAATGCCATTGATTACATGGACGAGCCCGGGGAATGGTGTGTGAACAGCAAAACAGGAACTCTTTACATGCTGTCGGACTCCCGGCCTGTAGGTGTTGAGGCGGGGTACTTAACCGAACTCATCAAAGTTGAGGGGGAGGTTGAAGGTGTAGCCGAGGGAGCGTACAAGCCAGGCTTTGAGGATGTCCCCGTTCAGAATCTTCATTTTAAGAACCTTTCGTTTGCCAAGGGGAATGGTTACCGTGAACGTCGGCAAAACCTCTACACGCATGTCGCTTACGATTTGTATGACAGCCCTTCGGCGATGGTTCGGTTCCGCGGTGCTCAAAACTGTTCGATCTCTGGCTGCGAATTGAGCCATGGCGGGGGATCTGGTATTCGGCTAGATCTTTACGCCCAGAAGAATGTGGTCAAAAATAACAATGTGCATCACCTGGGGCGTGCGGGCATCACTCTGATCGGTTACACTCCGGGTTTGAAGGATGTAAACCGAAACAATGTCGTGTATAACAACCATGTTTATATGATTGGCCAGACGCAGCTTTCATCACTTGGTATTGGGGTGATTCAAAGTGGACGCAACCATGTTACTCATAATACAGTGCATGATTTTCCATTCATGGGAATTGCGACACTTGGTCACTGGACATTCAAGACGAGCATGGCACTCAACGGTCAACTTTGGGGGGGAGAGCAGGGGTTTGAGCGTCCAGGATTCAGCTCGATTTTACGTCAACCTGAAATGAAGAAACGGGGGGGAGGGCTCTATGATTATCTCCATTCCCGGGAAAACCTGATCGAATACAATGAGATGTATCGTGGCTGTTACGCTCTGGGCGATGTAAACCCGATGTATATCAATACCTGTGGCGGAAAGAATGTGATTCGTCGTAATTTTGCTCACGATTCGATCAGCCACAGTCATATCGGAACTGCGTTTCGAACGGATGGTGGTTCGATTGATAATATCATGGAAGAAAACGTTGCTTATAACTGCGTCGGGGGAATCGTGGTTAAAAGTAAGGGGAATCAGTATACGAACAATTTTATTGTGGCTGATGACCCAGCCGCTGGACAGCGTCAGGGGTTGCTCAAGATGATTGTTCATCAACCCCAGAAGGTATTTCAGACGCGAACCCACCGCAATGTAATCTACACAACTTTACCAGTGCGTGGCCGTAACGTAAAGTTCCCAACACTCAGGCATTGGTTCCCGCTGATCTCTGTCAGAATGCAGAATAGTGCAGGAAATAAAGATGAGATCGCCGCAGTAGAAAAACAACAGGATCCAGCGAGGATGAATAGGAATATTTTCTTCAGTACAAAAGGGAGGCCCGGAAAGCTGCCTCCCATTGTCGGACCGCACTCTGCTTTTCTTGACCCACAGTTTCGTGACGTGAAAAACTATGACTTCACGATTCAGAACAAAACCTTACTTGAAAGATATAAGATCAAACAGATCGATGTGTCAAAGATCGGTTTGACCCGGGAGTTCCCGAAGAGATTTAGGAAATACCGACTGAATGACGGAAGCGTCAGATCGGTCAGGGTGAGCCATTGTCCAAAGTACAGAGCTCCCCATAAGAAGTCATTCACAATACTCAAATGAATAGGATGAAGATATTACCCATACTGATAAGTGTCTGTTGTGTTGCCTCAGTGTATGCAGAGGTCACCATGCCCGAAGTATTTGCAGACCATATGGTATTGCAGCGCAATCAAAAGGTGAATGTCTTTGGCAAAGCATCGCCTGATGAAAAAGTAAGTGTCGAATTTGCTGGGCAAAGGGTCACGGCAAGAGCTGATAAACAAGGGAAGTGGATCATTCAGCTACTGCCCATGAAGGCCTCGGCCCAGGGCAGGAAATTGCTTGTCAAGGGGGAGAATACCTTGGTCTTTGAGGATGTTCTTGTTGGTGAGGTCTGGCATGCCAATGGCCAATCCAATATGGCGTGGCCGTTAAAAGCGATGCGAGGTTTGGCGAAGCCCTATTTGGACAAGGCGGATGAACTGAATATCCGCTTCTATAACCGACAACGGCAACTGTCACCCAAACCGGTCTACAATGAGAAACAGCTCGAGATTTCGAAAAATAAAAAACTGTATGTCGGAGGATGGGAAATAGGTTCAAAACAAACGGCTCCGAACTTTTCAGCCGTGGCGTATATCTTTGCTCAAGCGATGTATAGGGAATTGAACGTTCCGATTGGTATCTTGCACACCGCAGCTGGAGGCTCACCTACGGAGGCGTTTATTTCTCATGACACCTTGATGGCGAACAAGCGCACTGCTGCCTTGGTCCGGGGTTGGCCATATTCCAAGGAGTGCAGCACGCCACAGGCGAAAAATAATTTTAAGAATGTCCTCAAACCAGGAGAGAAGATCAAATTTGGTCAATTTGAGTATCATCATCCGTGGGAGCCGAGTATTCTTTTTGATTTGGGAGTGGCTCCTTTGATTCCTTATACGATCCACGGCGCGATATGGTATCAGGGTGAAACGAACCAGAAAAACCCGGATTTACACAATTTGCTTTTTCCGATGATGATCAACGATTGGAGGCAGCATTGGGGATTGGGCGATTTTCCGTTTTACTACGTTCAATTGCCTTCAGTGGATCGCCCCACCTGGCCGCTTTTCCGTGATGGACAACGTCTGACTCTGAAGAAAATGAAAAATATCGGGATGGCCGTGACCATTGATACCGGAGATTCGAGAAATAAGAAAAACGTACATCCCGCAGATAAAATGGAAGTTGGGGAGCGCCTAGCTTATCTAGCCATTCAAAATAACTTCAAAGGCAACAAGGTTCAGGCAACGGGTCCTTTGATTCAGTCCGCTCGAGTTGATGGCAAGTTGGTCCAACTGCATTTTAACTATGCTCAGGGATTAAAATCTGTGGATGGAGAACCCTTACGTTATTTTGAGCTCGCTGGAGCAGACGGTCAATATCAAGCCGCTGAAGCGACGATCAAAGGAGGGCGCATTCATTTGAAGAGTAAGGTCAAAGCTCCTAAGTCTGTTCGATATGGCTGGCTGCCATTTCCAGACCCACGACCGAATTTGGTGAATACGCTTGGACATGCAGCCTCTCCGTTCGAGATCGAAATTACCGATTGATGAGAATGACGGGCCCGCGTCCATGATGCCGGATGATAGGATTGCTGATCGACCACCATAGCAGTTGACTTTATGAAGACATTGATACCTTTTTACGTAGTAATCGGCACGCTTTTGCCTGTGGGAGTATTACCTTCCCAAGCCAAGGAGCATGAGCCGGAAAAACCGCTCCGGGGAGTGGAAGATGTGTTTCTCGCTGGAATTACACAACTTGAAGAAGTTCCAGATTCAAAGACACGATACGGTCAATTTCGTGAACCCGGGGTGATTGTGACCAAATCAGGTCGGCTGGTCGTGATCACTCAGGCTAGAGATCATTCAAAATGGCCGGACCGTTCAGGTCAGGATTTGGCGATTCGGTGGTCGGATAACCTTGGCAAGGATTGGAGTAAAGCCCATAGGATCGCGGAACATGGAAATCATTCCATTTGTCCGCAGAGTGTGGTTTATGACCGGCAGAAAGATGTGTTGCATGTCCTATATAACGTTCACCACTGGGATTTTTCCGTTGGTAGATCCGGATACAAGGAACTCAAGAAAGCCGGGAAGGTCGTTAAGGATAATTGCAAGCAGTACCATATTCAGAGCGGCGACGGTGGTGAGACTTGGACTGAGCCCCGCGATATTTCGGCAATGATGCAGTCGAACCAGACTGTGGTCGTTTTTGGTTCGGGTAGGGGGATTCAATTACAACATGGTCCCCATCAAGGACGACTGGTGATTTCAGGAGGGACTCGATATCCCAAGTGGGGAAATAACGCTTTTTACTCCGACGATCATGGTAAAACCTGGAAGGTGAGCGAGCGGGTTCCGAAACCTGACGGGGAAAAAATTGGTGCCAGAAACGAAGCCAAAATAGCAGAGCTCCCCGATGGTAAGCTGGTCATGCATTGCCGTTCCATGCCGAGCAGGGTGCGGGCGTATTCGAAAGACGGGGGCGCGACATGGTCTCCTTACCAATGGGACCGAGGAGTTGCCATGGCGAGTTGCAATGGCGCGTTGATCAGCCACAGGGACCCTGAATCTGGCAAGCATTATTTAGTGGCGGCTGGACCAGCAGGACCCGGACGTATGAATGGAATGGTTTGGATCAGCGAGGATGGAGGCCAGACCTGGCCATACCGGAAGCTGCTCATTCCCAGGTCGATAGCCTATGCCAGTATGGCATCATTGCCGGATGGTAGCATTGCGATGGTGTATGAGTCGGAAGTCTATTTGCACGGCAGCTACAAACACCTCCGGATGTTGAAGTTCAAGGTGTCGGATGTATTGGGGCATTCGGACCCGATGCCTAAGGATCGGTTTGACCCCAACGAGGGGACATACACGAACCCTTGATTCACGGAAAGAATTTCAGACTAACACGAAGGTGAATCGATAACGAACATATGTGACGCGTGGTGGTCACGTTTAAGCCAACAACTAGAAATATAGCCAATCAATCCAACAATGACTTTTAACTGCCTATCTAAAAACCGCTTCATCAGCAGGGCTGCTATTTTCTTTTTTGCTGTATCATTGTGTCTGAACGCCCAGGAAGGAATCATTACTCCGGGTAAACCCAAAAGAGGAAACCGCCACCCCGCATTTGCCAAGGTGGTGGATGACCCAAGCCTGCCGCGCGTTCTTATCATTGGTGATTCCATTTCGATTGGATACACGGCGCCCGTTCGCGCACAACTCGAGGGTGAGGCAAATGTACACCGGATCCGAGCCAATGCTGGTAACTCCGGTCGAGCCATTGGGAAATTGGATCATTGGCTCGATCCGAAAAACGGGGCTTGGGATGTGATTCATTTTAACTTTGGCTTGTGGGACTTGTGCTACCGGAGCCCTCAATCCAAAAACCAAGGGAACCGTGACAAGGTTCATGGCAAACTAACCCATGATATCCCAACCTATAGCAAGAATTTGGAGACCATTGTCAAGCGTTTGAAACAAACCGGTGCGACGTTGATTTTTGCCATGACCACCCCCGTGCCCAAGGGGGAGGCTGGTCGCAAGCTTGGTGATGATCTCCTCTACAATGAGGCAGCTCGAAAGGTGATGCAAAAGCATGGTGTGATCATCAATGACCTTTATGCTTTGGCGGCTCCATCGATGAAGCAGTGGGGCAAGGCTCCGGGTGATGTTCATTTCAAACCTCAAGGGTATGTGGCGCTCGGAAAACAAACTGCGGAGGTGATTCGTCGAACTCTCCCGAAAAAAACAAAGTAGTGAAAACCATGATGAAATCAAAGATATCCATTAGCTTGTTCCTTGGATTGGCTGTCATGCCTTTTTCGGTGTTGGCTGAGGGTCAGACACAGCCAACATCCCCCCGTCCCAATATCTTGTTCATTGCCTGTGATGACATGAATGATTGGGTGGGGTTTCTGAACGGGCATCCTGATACCATCACTCCTCACATGGATCGCCTGGCCAAGCGGGGCATCGTGTTTGAGCGTGCCTATTGTGCTTCTCCGATTTGTGGGCCCTCGCGGGCGTCTGTCTTGACTGGTCTCAAACCTGAAACATCCGGAGTCTACAACAACAAGGGGACATATGTCGATTATGTGCCTGATGCGGTCACTTTACCGAAATTCTTTAAGAACAACGGGTATCTCGTGATGGGGGCCGGCAAGATCAACCACGCCATGGGTTGTGTGGTGCCGGATAACTACCATGAATTTGGACCGGATGCAGGCGCTATTGGGGGACCCTTCACCTGGGAGGAACTCAATATGAATCCCGGAAAAAAAGTGGAGCGTAAAGATATTGCCGGAATTTCTGATGAATTGCAGAGCGGGATTGTAAAGAATGTTTACCCTGGCAAGGAAATCGATCGCGGAAGCCTCAAGCATACATTGCCACTCAATGGAATTGATAATCGAACCGATCGCCCGGCGAATGGCTACAATACTTTTGACTGGGGGCCGGTTACGGTTGAGGACGATGAAATGCCTGACGGGAAAATGGCATCCTGGGCGAAGAAAAAACTGGAAGCAAATTACACGGTCCCTTTTTTCATGGCCGTCGGCTTTTATCGACCACACCAACCATGGTACGCACCGCAGAAGTATTTCAAGCCATTTGAAGGCAAGCAACTTGCCCTACCTCCCACGCTGGCCAGGGATCTTGAGGATTGTGGTGAAGCTGCAAGGCAATACGCACACTATCCGTGGTCCGGGTCGTTTGCAACGGTACAGAAATACAATCAGTGGCAGGATGCCATCAGAGGGTACTTGGCTTCGATCCACTTTGTGGATGCCCAGGTAGGGAGACTATTGGATGCCTTGGATGCGTCACCTTATGCTGACAATACAATTATTGTCCTCTGGTCTGATCATGGATGGGAACTTGGCGAGAAAGAGCACTGGGGGAAACATAGCCCATGGGAGGGTTCCATGCGTGTTCCCATGATCATTGCTCCTCCGAAAAAGATGAATATTGCCTCAGGTAGAAGCAAGGGACTGGCCTCTCTTTTGGATCTCTATCCTACTTTAGCCGACCTTTGCGGGCTGTCTGTTCCCAAGGAACTGGACGGGAAGTCACTTAAGCCCGTCATTGAGGGAGCCTCAGAGCGTGTGCGCGATCACATTGTCACATCCCTTGGGCGTTCAACATTTTGCATTCGGCAGGGAGATCGTAAGCTGATCCGATACTATGACGGTTCCGAGGAATACTATGACCTGGAGAAGGATCCGAATGAGTTCACCAATTTGATTACAGACGCCGCGCGAATGAAAGAAATTGAAGTGCTGCGCCAACTTGCTCCAGAGGATCAACGCTACCTTCGATTGATTCGATATGGGCAATACAAAGCGGTTGTCGATAAACATGGAAAGATGGAGTTATTCGATATGCTTCATCCTAAAAGTGGAATTGGTGAGCATACGGAAGTATCCAAATCCAAACCCGAGATGGTTAATAAGATCAAAAGCTATCTCAAGCAATATACTGGGAACGAACGTTATCTGACCATCCCTGAAACCCATTCGAAAAGCGAATGATGGATCTTGGACGTCAGAGCTTGGGCTGGTCTTTTATAGGGCCGGTTTGTTTTCCTTAGCTTTGCAGCGGATTGTGCTAGCCTTGCATTTCGATTGATTCCAGCTGACGACACTTTCTTTGTTAACTGGAACGTTTAGCCCTACGATAGAATAAAGAAAATGAAGATATTTGCGACTGCATTGATGTGTTTGGTTCCTCTTGTTGTTGGTGCCCAAGAGAAGAAGTCGAAGCCGACATGGAAGGATTACCGAGCTGCTCGTGATGGTATGCCCTATACCCGTCTTGCCGAAGGGGTGGAGGGGCAGATGATCATGAAGGCTGGCACGATGATCTCGGATTACAATATCCAGGGGACATTTCAGCCGAGTTTTACAGTTGCTGCGAATGGTGACTACCTGGTTTTTACCCAGGGGCGTATTGACTCGGATGCGGATAAAGCCCCCAAGGTGCTGTTGATGGTTCGAAGCCGTGATGGTGGGAAAACCTGGAGTCCACCTACGATTATAGCCAAGCCCAAAGGGTCGTTTTTCTGTGTCAATAGTTTTACGGATTCCAAGACCGGGCAAATTCATGTGCTGTTCAAGAATAACAAGGCGTGGCAGATTACGAGTCACGACAACGGGAATACCTGGTCGGACTGGGATTCAAAGGATGTGAGTAAAGGTTTTGGTATCGGGTCGGAAATCTGGAACCAGAAACGGGTGAACAGTAATATCTTTCTTGGGCAGGCGATCAAACTTGCGAACGGTGAGAAGAATGGTCGCATTGTGTTAGGTGGTATTCATAAATACAATAAAGTGGATAAATGCCCGGTTGCCGTCTGGAGTGATGACCAAGGGGTGACATGGCAACATGGAGAGGGTGTTCCTGATTTTACAAGTCATCGAGGGATGAGTGAACCTGCGGTGGTAGAGCTAAGTGACGGGCGCTTGATGATCATCACTCGTGATGGGGAGCGCATAAAACGGCGTTATAGCATCAGTCAGGATTTTGGACAGAGCTGGGGGCCTATTCTCAAAGCCGAGGATCTTCCGGCTCCAGGGTGTTTCGGTAGTGTTTGTTCTGCTACGGTGGAGATTGATGGGAAAAAACAGCATGTTCTTTTGTTCGCATCACCTGCGAACAAGAAACGCAGGGATGGAAGAGTTTATTATAGCCTGGATGATGGTAAGCATTGGAAAAACAAGGCACTCGATAAAGGCTTGTTTTCTTATTCTACGATTACACATGTGCCAGAAACGAATGCAGACGGATCGTTTGTTGTTTGCTACACAAAAGGCTGGCATGGATCCCGTGGAATCTATTTCGTAAAGCTCAAACTCGACTGGCTGTTCGCCGATGAACCGAAAGCACCTGGTCCTCCAGACCAAGCATCCGAAATTCAACTACGATGATGAAAACTCAGAGGCATCTTTGTATCCTCGGCCTATGCTGTGTGATATTTACTCCTTTTCTGATAGCCGCTGAAAAGCCGTTGCTCCAAGGTTTGGTGTTACGAGGCTATCCTGGTATGAGGGTTGCCCCTGTGAGAGGAAAGCGAAGCACTTTTGTTCCTCCCGTCAAGGGGGTGGATGCTACGCTTGTTTTTGCGGAATGGGCTGACATGCAGCCAGAGAAATTTGGGCCGATTGCCGATGACAATGTCGTGGACCGGGCTTTGGTTGCTGTTGCCCAGTGGAATAAGCAGCATCCCGACCAAAAACTGCGAGTGCGTCTGCGAACTTTTTCTGGAATATATGCTCCCGACTGGGTGCTGGATCACGCGGGTTCGGTAGAGGTCGATTACCGGAAGAAGGTGCCGGCTAAGCCTGTGATTCGATCGACTCCCAAATTTTGGACCGCGGCATATGCCGAGGCTTGGGTGGATTTTCAAAAGAAGATGGCCGCTCGTTATGATTGTCATGACTTGCTAGGAGATGTATCGATTTCAGGGAATATGACCCTGCACACCGAGGTGATGTGGCGGCAACCCGGTTTCCCCAACGTTTTGCCAGCTTTGATGAAGGCTGGCTTGACCAGAGAAAACGAGCTTGCATGCCTGAAGGCCGACATTACCCGCTTTATGGAAATATGGGATCATACACCGGTTGAAATGACCTTCAATACACGCCGAAAGTATGTTCTTGATTCATCAGGCAAAACAAGGAGTCAGGGATCTGATGTCGAGTTTGTCACGGAGTTGATGAACCACATGGCAAAAGAAGGAAAGAGACTGAATAAAAAGTACATGATTGGGAACCATTCCCTGTCTGAAAATTCAGTTCTTTTGAATAAAAGGGATCAGGATGCCAAGCATGTGTTGTATGCCTTGAAAAAGGAGCACCTTAAGCGACAAACTCCGCTCTATTTTCAAACCGAAGTATTCAGCGCCCATATTGCCGGAGGTCTGATCCGCGAGGGGTTTCGGATTGGGGCGACCCTCGTTGAATTGCCCAATGATATGACAAAGGCGCAAATTCTGACACCTGAGATACAAGCATTAAGAACCGAGTTGAAGAAACAAGCGAATCAATAGACCCCGCAGCACCAACAATCCAAACATTTTAAAGCATGATGAAAATGAATCGAAAATCTATTTTTCTGATCAGCGCCGTAGGCGCTCTTCTGTCAGGAGCTCAGGCCTCCGAAACGACCTCCATAGAACTGGAAAAGACCCTTTTTGTTCGAGGAAAGCTGGAAGTGATGGAACCCGGGGGAGAGGGAAAAAAGAAAATTGTAAAAGAGCACAAAGATCAGTGGGGCGTAAAGCGATACCGGATTCCACATCTGACCTTGACTCCATCAGGTGAGTTAGTGGTGGCAATTGTTGGTCGGTGTAGTGTTGGGGGCGACCATGGTAAAAGTACCACATTTTTTGCTGTTTCAAAAGATGAAGGGAAGTCGTGGAACTATATTCGTCATAACACAGATTACGAGAATAAGGAGAGCCGGCCCAAAACCGATTTCCCTCTCACCGAGAGAACTCAAGAAACGCAAGTCGTTTGGTACCCTGCAATGAAAAAATATGTGGCGACTTACCTCACTAAAAATGCTGCATGGTTTACCACGTCCAAAGACTTAAAAGTGTGGACGGCTCCTACAAAGGTGCGCTTCCAAGGTGATGAGAACTGTAAGTTTTGGCCATCACCAGCATCCCTGCAAGTCGATCAGGATGGATCATTGATGTTTGCCATCACGGGAGATGAAACGATTGATGGCAACAAACAACGCTTTGCCCGTATTTTGTGGACGAAGGATTTAAAGACCTTTGAGAGCTCACCATCCATGCCTTGTAAAGGTAATGAGACAGCGGTGTGTCCTGTGGGTGATGGAAAATATTTTGTGACGACTCGAATTTCACCGAAGCGCCTGAATATGACTTATGACCGAAAGTCTCAAAAATGGTCGAAGCCCGTGCCTTTTCCTCAACCTGCGCATTGGCGTTGTGAGGTGGATGTGATTAACGCTAAAGGCGTTTTGTATATGACCACACCTACCAAGGGGCGATCACGTGGGACTTTGTATCGCAGTCATGACAAGGGAAGCACTTGGGGGAAAGTGGCTCTACTCACTGAGGGGGCATTTGCTTACAGCTCACTGGTGTTATTGAACGACAGCACACTCGGGATCGTGGCCGAGCGTGAAAACGGCGATATTGTCTTTCAGAAAGTGAGTATAAAAAAATAAGGAGCGCAATCAAAACGTAATCACACTTCGGATACTCTTGCCTGCATGCATTAAATCGACGCCATGGTTGATGTCAGCTAGAGAGAGCCGGTGGGTTACCATCGGCTTAAGGTCGAGCTCACCCGTGATGGCTTTGTCAACATACGCGGGCAGTTCAGAACGTCCTTGAATACCTCCAAAGGTGCAGCCAAGTATTTTTCTGCCTCCGAGAACAGCGGTGGGATGAATCGAGATACGGGCTTCATTCGGAGTGTTTCCTAATAAACAGCAGGTTCCCCAAAGTGGATGGGAGGCATCAATGGCAGATTGCATGGCTGGAATGGCGCCAGCCGCTTCAAAGGTGTAATCACATCCACCTTGGGTCATCTCCGTGATTATTTCAGCGGCAGGTGTGGATTCTTGGGTTGGGTTGATGACATCGGTTGCTCCAAATTGTTTGGCGAGATCAAATTTTCCAGAGTTGAGATCCACCGCAATGATACGTTTTGCACCTGCGATTTTTGCTCCTTGTATGGCTGCTAGACCGATACCTCCCAGACCGAATACGGCTACCGTGCTGCCGGGTTTTACCTGTGCGGTTTTCCATACCGCCCCGAGACCGGTTGTCACCGCACAGCCTAGGAGGCAAATTTCGTCCGACGGTGCGTCAGGAGCAATTTTTGCAAATGAGATTTCCGGGGCAACTGACCATTGAGAAAATGCAGAGCAGCCCATAAAGTGGAGGATTTCTTTTCCCTGATAAGAAAACCGGGATGTCCCATCCATCAACACGCCAAGTTTTTGGGTCGGCATGATGGTGTCACAGTTATTGGATTTTCCCGTGGTGCACGGCTCACAGTGACCACACTCGCTCTTGTAGAGTGGGATGACTTTGTCACCTGGTTTTAACAGAGTAACCCCTTTGCCTATTTCGCGGACAATACCACAGCCCTCATGGCCGGGAACAAAGGGGAACTTTCTCCACGGTTCGGCACCAGATGCTGAATGGGCATCCGTGTGGCAAATTCCACAGGCTTCCATTTCGACTAGAACTTCACCGTCTTTTGGACCTTCGATATCAATGTCTAAGACTTCGAGGGGCTTGCCTGGTTCAAAAGCGACTGCGGCTTGGGTTTTCATATTCAATCCGATTTTTGAGACTATGAGCGTGCTGCGTTCACCTCATCGATCATCCAAGTTAGCAAGTGTTCTCGGATTTCCTTGCAATGGCTCTCCGTAAGGCCTCGTGGGTCAGCTCCTATAATGCCGTAAAGCGGGTGAGAAGGATCTCGTCGTTGAGGTCCTGCCGGGTTTGTTTCTTCGATGATCTCGTCAGAGAGCTCGCTCAAATCAATCATTTCTGGTTCAAGCGATTTGAGAAGTGATGTTTCAAAAAGACCACCGTGATCGGGTGCGATTGGCAGATTCGGGCAGCTGTCTGGGTTCAAAATGATGAGCTTCATGGCACGCCATTCAGATTCCCACGCTTCTTTCAAATCGTTTAAAATTTCTCCTTGGACCGCTGCAAAATGTCCTGTGAGAATGACGGCGTGTTTCACCCCTAATTCCTCAAGCCTCGATAAGGTTTTAAGCAGTAAGCGCAGGAGGATATCACAGTCTTCCTGATCAAGCAGGATGGTCCAAGGATGACTGGAGATGGATGCGTAGGCTCCATAGTGAAGAGGTGGAAGAGCGACGCCACCCAGATCATTAGCTGCTAGTTTGCAAAGTCCGCTGGACGTGAGCGCATCAAGCCCAACCGGTGCGTGCCAACCATGCCATTCAATAGCACCCAGAGGTATCCATGCAATGGGTGCCTTTTCCATGGCTTGATAAATTTGGCGGGGGCGTAGGCGAGATAGATCAGGTTGACTCATCGTGGAGTGATAGGCTATTGAACTTAACGAGAAAATCGAGAACTCTGTGATTGAGATTCAGTTGAAAATGGGGGACTTGAATATTCTAGCAAACGCGCCCGCGCTTGTGATAGCCAATATGACCGCGCGGAGCTGGTCCTACCCAACGCTCATCCGCAGGGTCGCTCGCTAATTGATAGCGCGTGTCGGATGAAATGCGGATGTGGTCACTTTGGTTATCCAGTGATCCATGGACCAGTTTCATGGAGAACGTAAGTAGGTCGCCCATTTCAAATTTTGGCGAGGTGAGCCATCGACCTCCTAATTTTTCTCGAAGTGAGACTGGGTTTTTTGAAAGCCAGCCGCCCCACACTTTGTTGTCAGTGGTGGCTTCTAAATCCAATCCGTCGGGCAGAGGTCGGTTAGAGCAGTAATCATCGACATCACGGCTGAGATAGGGGGCGAGTTTTTCTTCATGCTTAAGTGAGTTTTCCAGAATCATCAAACCTCCGGTTCTCATGTCGATGTCACTCCAGGGAACCCAGGAGGTAAAGAGCTTGTGTGTGCCTCGGCTCATGTAAACGAGGTCACAATGTGCGACGGTCCCAAAACCAGGAGCCATGGATCTGTACCAGATTTGATCATAGTGCAGGCAGGGACCTCCGAGGAATGCCGAAAAGAAGTCCATGATCTTTCCTTCATAAAGAACATTTTTGATGTCTGGCACTTCATCAACAATGCCATCCAAGGTGGCGGATCCCTTGTCTTTGTCATCGATACCTTTGAGGAGGTCTGGATGGGGGATGGCATCCATAGGGTTGGTGCCGGAGGCAAGAAAGCCGTGGTGCTGCATGCGAGAGGTCAGTTGTTCACGGATCGCCACTATTTCAGGACGGTTCCAGAAACCTTTAATATAGAGGTAGCCGTCTTGTTGGTAAGCACGTTGACATAATTCGACATCCTGAATGGGATCTCCATGGAATTCATTGAGAAAGCCAAATGCTTCAGGCGATGTGTCGAGTTCATAACCACGGCTTTTCGGAATCAATCCAGATTCGAAGGTAACACCTTGAGGGACTTGGAATAGGGGGTTAGTCGTATGAATCATAATGAAGTAAAATGAGGGGTTTGAATGAGTTTGGCATACTTGTTACACAGATGGTACTGGGCTCAATCCATGGCTTATTTGCTGATGGTTTTGTTTGTGTAACTCCGTCACCTTAAGCCATTTTTCTCAGCATCGACAACCGATCGGCTGTGGACTTTTTTTTAGTCCATGATAATTTGTCTGAACTTCGGCTCCGATTTCGTACTTTGCTTGAAGAATTACCTGTGATGAGTGCATTTGAAAAACAGAGAGTCAGCGACCAAGTAGCAGAGGTTCTTTGCTCGAAAATAGGCAAGGGCGTTTGGCCGGATTATCTACCAAGCGAGAGATGGTTGAGTGATGAGTTCGGGGTATCCCGGGATCAGATACACTTCGCCATTCTGAAGTTGCGCGAGCGGGGAGTGATCGCATTGGAGAATCGGAAGAATCGGGTTCTCAGTTCCAATGAAGTCAAAAAAGGTTTGGATAAGGTGGTCGTGGTCACGCCGCATGGTTTATTGGACGCAAACCATGGATTTTTGTACTGTATTGATCATCTGCGCAACGCGCTCGGTGGCAAGGGCGTGCCCCTCTATGTCGAGACCTCGTCAATGCTCGGAAAATCAGTACCTGACAAGCGCTTGAAAGAAGTGGTGTCGAGGCATCAGAATGCCGTTTGGCTTCTCCACCGGGCATCTCCTGAGGTGCAGCATTGGTTTCAGGACAAAGGACTTCAGGTTGTTGTCCTGGGCACGGCGGCTGAGGGTGTGCATTCGCCTTTTCTTGATGTGGATCATACTGCTGCGGTTCGGCATGCTTTGGGCGTCATGAGGCGAGCAGGCCATACGCTGGAGCGGGTGTTGTTTTTGCGCCCATCAAATCAACTGGTCGGTGTGCGGAGCATGGAATTGGGATACCGGGCAGAAATGGCGAGCTTGGGGCTTGCCCCCTGTGCGGTATCATATCGAGATTACGATCGTGGTCTGGAGCAGAAGCTAAGCTCCCTTTTTTCCAATGCCTCGTTGATTGACGGCGTAGTGGTTACTTCATACCGGGCCGCTATATTTACCTGTGGATGGTTAGCTGTTGAGAAAGGGTTGATCGTCGGGCGGGACCTTTCCTTGCTATGCCTTTCTGATGGGCCGGCACTGGCATTATTACACCCCTCGGTGGCGTATTATTCGATGCGTAGTGATCGTTTTTCCACGAAGCTGGTGAAGGTCGTAACTAATATACTGAAAGGTCGACTTGGCGAAGCTGTGCAAGTTCAATTGATGCCCGATTACGTCAAAGGCGATTCCATTTGCCACATTAGGTAGGTGAGCCAAAGGCGCATTCAATCTGGGGTCTCTCATGTGTTCATTGCCCCTTATGGTTTCGGTTTCGGGATTACCGCACATTTTACAAATGCTAGATGGGGGCTTATTTCTTTAAGCTCTTTCTCAGCTCCGGGTAGTCAATTTTAGCATTGTGGCGTTTGTCCACGGGAATGTGCGTGACGTTTAGGAATGCTTCGACGGGGGAATGCGGAAGTTGAGATTGTAATGCCTCCTGCTGCTTATGCGTGAATTCTCCCTCAACGACCAGGGTGACTCGGCCTTGATGCATCAGAAGTGCACATCGACGAACGCTAGGAAAATTCGTGGCTGCGCATTCGATGCCGAAGGGATAGATCGGGGACTGACCGGGGCTGTTGATGGCCGCGCTGCATCGACCCATCAGCCAGACCCGCCCGCTTTGATCTCTCCATGCAGCATCGCCCGTGCGATGCCATACGGTGGAATGATCGCTCAGAACGTGGATTTTACTTTCTTCGTTGCCTTGACCATGAAGATAGCCTTTGAGAACGTGGTCGCCGGTGACCACGATTTCGCCAATCTTGCCGTGAGGCAATTCAAGAGCATTGAATGCGGCCTCGTCCATCGGCCCGATTTCTTTTCCCGATTGATCTGGTATGATACGAAGTTGGGTAGCGCTGACGGGGTGGCCGACCAGCAGCCCTTTACCTGACACCATCTGATTCCGGTCATGTTCGGAGGTATCTTGCCAGCGAATGTGGGCAATGGGTTCTGCTTCTGTCGATCCAAAGACCGTGACCACTTGCATGCCGGGATGGGCGGATTGAATTTCACTGAGAAGGTCGGGGAAGACAGGGGCGCCGCCGGTGTAGATGGATGCGAATGCTGGCATCATCCGGTCCCTGTGAAGTTGGGTGAAAAAAGCAGGGGAGGCAGCACAGCGAGTCACATTGTGTTTGTTGCATTGATCAAAGACAGCTTGAGAGTCGACCCTAGCAGGATAACGTAAATCGGTATGGGCAATCACAGAGGTCAGTCCAGAGGCAAGGTTGGCCAGCGCAAAGACGGGGAGTGTGATGAGGTCGACCTCTCCGTCCTGCAAATCGAGCGATGCAGCGAGGGCCCTGTGCTGGGCCAGGAGGAAGCCGTGAGTGCGGCACGCGGCTTTGGGCATCCCCGTGCTCCCGCTGGTGAAGGTGATGAGTGCCGGGGTATCCGGGGCGGTATCTACTGGGGTTGATGGGGTGCTTGAGGTTGGTTTCCAAGCTTTACTGCTCGGCACCCAGCCTGAGCTATGATAGTGCTTGGGGATCTGACGTATCTCAGGAATGGTGATTCGGAGGAGGTGCGCTTTGCCTGTACCAATAAAGGCTTGTGCTTGATGAAGTGACAGACTGTTGCGGATCATTGTTTTGCCTGCCGAGGGGTCGATGAACATCACAGTAAGCCCGGAATGGAATGCCGACAGCAAACTGATGTATAAAGGAATACTGACTGCTTGCAAAATCAGCACGGTATCGCCCGGCGATAGTCCGTCATGGCGTAGCTGATCCGACCCACTACAGACGAGCTTGTAGAGCTCTGCATAGCTGACTGCACGCTCTGCATCAATGAGGGCAATACGGTCCGGGTGGAGCTCGGCTCTTCGGGCGAGATGGGTGACTAAGTTCATGCTGGGGTAAAGTTCTTAGTCATCAGTGCGTAACGGCGAAACACTTCGGCCGAGAACCGTTGGCTAATGCGTAGGGATGAATTACTTTCATACTGGAGGGCGTGGATCGCTTCGCTGTAACCCTTGGATTTTGCTTTTTGTTGCGCTCTGGCTACAAGCACGGTCCCCAGCCCCGAGAGTGTTCGGTCCGGAAGGGCTGCGAGGGTTTTGACGATGACAGCGGGGGCTTGTTGATATTTGTGGGCTTCCAGATCAGGGATGCAGAAGACATAACCGACGAGTTTGCCGTCGCGCTCGGCCAGTAAGATCAGTTCAGGATCGATGTGCTCTTGGGCCGACCTGTATTTTCCGACGAATGATGCTTGATCCAGTGGGGTGTAGAGAAAGTTGTTGGAAAAACTGATGAGGCTCAATCGAAAGATGGCGGTCAAATCTTCTTCGAACCGTTCAGGGCGGATACTACGGATTGTGACGCCTCGTTGCTCAAGGCGTTTTTCCAGGGATGGAAATGTCGGTTGGTCGGGGGTGAGTTGGATTAAGGATGAGGAATATTGGGATAGGATGGAGAATCCGGCTGCTTCGAATGTCGTTTTGAAATGTTCGGGTTCTTGTGGCTCCATGAGGAACGGGGGGCGGCCACTGGACTCGAGAACGAGTCGGTGTCTGAGCCATGTATTTCCATTCATCGGTCCCACCACGGTAGAGCAGTGGTGGTATTGGTGAAGGTAGTCGGCGCAGTGGGAGAGAAATTCGACGGATGCGGGTGAGCTGTCGATGAGGCACTCGCCGATGGTTCCAATGGGATGGCCTTGATGAATAGGTGTGTGATCAAACCACAGCCCGGCGGATAGGTCCCCATCACGGGCGATGACGCTTGCTCCCTGAGCAAAGATCGAGTCATAAGCAGAGGTTCCGTTCTTTTCAGTATGAGTGATGAATTTCATGATAGAATGACAAGTGTAATCAACATGTTGGCTATCGATCCAATGGCGGCCAGCAGGCTGAGTTTGATCCAGTGATAGATTGTTGCTTGTCCGGTCGGTTCTCTCCAGTGAAAATAGAGCCATGCAAGAACTGGAGCAATCAGAAGGACCGGGAGGTAGTGCTGCATGGGCACCTTGATGAATAGCGATGGGGTAAGTACCAGAACCGTGAGAAACATACCCGGCCACATGTTTGGTCGTTTTTGGTGAAGGTGCTTTTGAGTGCCCGTGTTCAGCATGTAGATAATGATGGCGAGAGTGCAGATGAAACCAAACTGGGACTCGGTGTAACCTAGGCTCTGGCCTCGTCCGAGCGTAAGCCAGGCAAGCGAGGGGATGGAAATGGCTAGAATCACATCGATGGAGTGGACGAACACTTGCTCCCTGGTGAGTCTGTGTTGCACGATAATGTGGCGGATGAATAAAAGGATCGTTGCTAGCAAACAAGGAATTCCTCCAAGAGTGAATGCTGCAAAGCTGTAAAGTAAGGCCGTGAGAATGGCACCACCATTGAGGGTGTGTTTATGGTGGGTGGCTAGTAAGACGGCGAGTAGTATCATCAAAGCTGTGGAACGTATGAGCAGCTGATGACCCGATAATCCAGTGTAGTAGTCCAGAAGTAGGAACGCCCCAATCGGGATGAGTAAGTTGTCGATTCCGTGTCCTGAGGCTCCTTCCACCGCTGTGGTGAACAGAGCGATATTGAGCGCTAATAAGATGACCTGCGCAATGGGGAGGTGAGTCAAGGTGTAGAGGGGGAGAGCTGTGCAAAGAGCCGCGGTGATAAAGAAGGCAATTGAGCCTTCCAGCGTTTTACTTGCTCCGGCGGTTTGGTAGTATTGTTTGCCGAGCTTGCTTCCAGCCAATGCTCCAGCTGAATCGGCAAGCGTGAGGAGTAATAACGAGATACAATACAGGACCGGTTGATCCCAACTTAATGTAAATAACCAAGCCACGGCGGCAGGGAAGAGTAATTCTCCAATTGAGAGGCGTTCTACTGAAAAGAGGGCTGATCCGACCGAGTTGCGAAGGTTACTGAGTCTGATAACGAGAAGCAAGATGACTGCGCTACAGGCCAGGATTTGCACCGCAAGCACTGATTGAAACAACCATGGGAAGCTGAGGCAGATGAACCCCATGCCGATATGTACAAGCTTACGTGCACTCTCGGGGCATAGCTTGCCCGACCTGCGGCCCCAAGTTGCCAATAGGAGAATGACTCCAAGCAAACTTATGGTGATCAATATGGAAATGGTAGGGGGCACGGAGTTAGCTTTTGGTGTGGACGGATTCTTCTACGATGAAGGCTGAGTAAAAGAAGGCCTTGTCTTCATGAAAGAGCGACTGGCTTAGTTCACCGAGAGCTTTGAGCTTGCTCGCCATCTGACTTGGTCGTGACCGGGGTGCCAGCATGTTCCAGTAGGCTAGACGCGCGCCATGCGAGCTTCCTGAGTGAATCCTTTGAAGGAGACTTTCCGTGTTGTCTTCAGACATATATTCAAAAATATCGCTGAGGTTGAAAGCATCGTATATTTGCTCGGGGTCATTGAGAACGGCTTCCAGCGGTCGGGGGTCGATCGTGACACGATCTAAGTTCTCCCGGATGGTGTTGAAGTTTTCCTCGCGTAATGCATGAGGGAGTGCGGTCCCGTATCGGCCCATGAGAATCCACTGGAGGTAGGGGTTCTTTGCGGGCTCGAGTGTGACTAATGCATGGCGTGTTCGCATCAGGATGCGGTCAGCGACAGATCCTTCCACGTACTTGAAAAATGCCGGGTCTCGTCCGAGGCGCCCCATGACAAAGCGGGAAAAGAATAACTTAAACAGAAGCCTCCAGCGCCAAGTGTTCCACTTCTCTTCATAGAAGGCATTGCGATCCCTTGCCGATTTAGATGTCAGCAGCTCAGCCGTGTGCTTGTATGAATGCACCCAGGGCAAGAACTTGTCGCGGAACAGCGTGAAGTAGTTTTCAAATTTTCCAGCTCGGCCAAACCCATTTTGGATGTGTTCGTGAAAATGATGCCAATACTCCTGGGTTGTCGAATCAAGGTCAGGGAGACACTTTTGATAGAGCTCGACTCGCTCCTCGGGCGTAGCATCGAGTTCTCCTAGAAGGGTTAGAAACTGCTTGTGGCTGAGACATTTGTAGGCCGCGATGCGCAACTTGATACAGGAAACCTGAGCGGGGTTCATTTCCGAGATGGTCACCTTGCGAGCACCTGCAGCAAGCAAAGAAAATGAGTTATCCCCAGCTGAGCCAATACTCAGACAATGGCGGCCTTCTGGTTGTAGCGCGCGAATCAGGATATCAGCATCCTCCCAGCAGTTTGCATAGCGAACATGGTTGAAGTCGGCATGTTGTTGGATTTCAGATTGCATGAGGGTGGAATTTACGGATAGTGCTGTATTCAGGGCTTAGGGTTGAGAAGTTTGACTTCACCGGTGCTTCCGTTCATTTCTATCAGATCCCCAGATTTGAGGATGGTGGTAATGCTGCGAATGGAGACGACACATGGGAGTTGAAGCTCACGAGCTACGATGGCGGAGTGAGAAAGAAGTGAGCCCCGCTCAACCAGAAGGCCTGATGCCGCAGGGAAGAGCACGACCCAGCCTGGGTCCGTCTGCTGAGCTACCAGGATTTCTCCTTCTTGAAGCGTGACGTTTTGAGGATCGGTGACGACACGGACGACCCCTCGCACGACCCCCGGGCAGGCTCCAGTGCCCTGAATGGTATTCTCATCCATTGGTGAAGTCCCGGTAGCGCTGCGGGTGGGTGAAAATGACGAGTAATGTTCAAGAGGTCCTCGAGTTTCAAACCGATCAGGTGGTGGACAAGTAAACGATGCTTGTTCCAGCTTCCTTGATTCGATAGTCGGGCGAAGCGCTTCAACAGACGTGGTGTTTTCATAGACGCCCATGACTTCGGAGATCGTGAGAAAAAAAACGTCACGCGGGGTGGCTATGTGGTTTTCGCGATGAAGCCGCTTACCGAGTTCGACGATGATTTGACGGACCCTTCCAAAGAGGCGAGTGCGTTCAAATCGTAGATTCTCGCGGTCGCGCACACGATCTTTTGTGTTTTTGAGAACCCAAAGAAACAGCTTTCGTTTGATGCCGGATAGTGACTTGGTAACATCGGCAACCGGTTCTGGTGACTGATTGGGCGTGGATGATGCCATACGATCGCTCTGGTAACGTTGAGCCATGACTCCGATGCTGGTGAGTAGCGATTGGGGGTTGTCGCCGACGGTGGGTGACTCCAGTTTGAGTTCTTCCAGACAGCGGTCGCCGAAGTCTTCGAGGTAGCTGACGAATGCTTGATAGATCGGGGGGCTGCTTCCTAGGGCTGTGAGCTTTTCATCGCTGCTGAAATCCGGGCAGGCTAGGATTTCTGTGAGCTTGTTGTCATCGGCGCACAGCTCTGCCATTGCGAGGATTCGTCTGGGTGGCTCCGCACTGATGATTTCTCCGGCGTCGATGAGTAAGGTGTTTTGCAGAGTGCCATCACCAAGCCATTTTTCACAGAGTGATTTTAAGACACCGTAGTAAATCATAGCAAAAAAATCATTGATGAGTGGAGCGTCCCACCGCTTGAGTAATTGCGACTCCAGATCCCGGTAATGACCTGCGAGCTCGCACCCATTCATTTCGGTGAGTGGTTTTGGTTGGGACTCCAGCGCCTTGTTGAGTCGCAGGTAGAAAGCGTCACACTGCTTTTCCAGTGATCGATGGTTTTTGATCAGTCCGATGAATGTATGGATTAAGGCCGCGGCGTCTTTGATCTTGGTGGTCTGCGTCCTGTGGAGGATCTCCTGAACGACTTCGTCGGGCATGGGTTCCTTGACCCCCATCATCTGTTCCATAAACGATCGGTTGACGGTGAATCCGGGTAGCATGGCCAGCACATGATACCAGCTGTTCAGATTGTAGTAAACGTGGCCATGGATGTGTCCAAGCATGTTAGGGAACACTTCGCCGTTATCCGCGATACGTTGTTTCGGTACCGAGAGTAAGGTGCAGAACTCACGGTAAACATATTCATAGGCACGCTCCGCAAATGAAAATGTCATTGGCGAGGTGATGCCTGAGTAACTTTCGGCAATGTTGCTGTTATCCCAGACCGTCAGAGGTAAGGCGGGGTCGGGGGTGTGGTCGAGTGTGGTGATTGGCCGACTTTGGAGTAGATACAGCGTCCCTTGTTCATACGCCCATTCAATGTCCTGTGGACAGTTGAAATACGTGGCACATCGCCGGGCCATGGTCGCGACTTCGATGAGTTGGTCTTCTGTGAGGCAGGGGATGTGACGTCTTTCTGGTTCTACTTTTTCAAGTGACACTCCTTCGTCGCTTTTGCTGCTGGCGGTGTGTTGATGGACCTTGTCGGCAATCTTGCTGTCTACAATTTTGTTGTTCCGGTCCAGACTCCATACATCGGCGTCAGCTTCCCCAGAGACGAGTGCACTGCCGGTTCCCCATAGCCCGGAAACTAAAACGTGATCTCTGCTGCCCGTTACAGGGTCGGCGCTGAATGCCACTCCACTGACCTCGGGGGTGAGCATGCGTTGAACCAGTGCGGTCGGGCAGTCAACTTCATCGATATGTTTACTCGATTGATAGGTTTTGAGGTGCTCGCTCTGGTCGCTTTGTTGTACACGTTCAATTCTATCGAGAAGGTCATCGTGTTGGACGTATAGAAAGGTGTCATACTGTCCGGCAAAGGAATGCTCCGAGCCATCTTCTCCCCGGGCCGATGATCGCACAGCATAGTAGCTGCATGAAAGACCCTTGGCCGTGGTGATGATGTCATCAGGATCGCAGGGGTGTCCTGCGGTAACTGCAAACCATGGCGGTATGCGGCAGCCTGTTTCCTTAAGGAGCGCGAGAGCCTTGGCTTTTCCTCCCAGCAACTCGTAATACTCAGTTTGGTGAGGGTGAATGATCATAGTGGCTGGGTGATAAGGGGAATGATCCCCAGTGAAAGATAAAGAGCGAGTGTCCAGACTCCGGAAATGAGTTCAAAGGTCTTCGACGGTGTCCGGTGGGCGTGTCGGGTATGTTTGAACGCCCATAACAGCAGAAGACAAAGGACGATGAAAACGGGCACCGCAAAATGCACGAAGCTAGCCGCGATCACGGCGAACACCGTGGTGCTCAACAAACAGCCAAACCAAACCCACGCGGCGGTTTGTTGCCCCCATAGTTTACTGTAAGTAGGCACACCTGTTTCTTCTCCACCGGCTTGGCGTAGCTTGCGTCCGATCTCAATGACCAATCCGTTGCAAAAACTGGCAGCTAGAAAAAAAACGAGCCCGCCCCATGGTTTCTCACCACTGGGAAGCCAATGGCAGGCCGTGGCATAGAAATCCACGATCGGCATGATCAGCATGTGAGTCCAGAGATAGGTGACGGGGCGGCTTTTGAGCCAACCCCGAGCAAAAAACTCCACACTCATTAGAGCCAGATATGCCCAGGCAATCACGAGGACAATCACGAGTGCGGGCGCGTAGGCCCAGGCAATCACGAGCTGGATGATGGCTGCAATCACAAAGATGACACCAAGCTCTGAGAGCTTGACCAAGCCTCTGGGCACGGCGCGATGGGGCCGATAAGTGGCATCCTCCTCGGCATCTTTGAATTCATCAGCGATTCTCAGTTGAAGAAAAAACAACAGACAGGTGACAAAGGCTATGGCAAAAGTTTGCCACACTGGCGGCGCCCCTGTCAGCATCGAGGAATAGGCCACAGCACAGGAGCTAAACGCGGCGACGAGAGGGCCGTGCTGGAAAATAGGGAATCGTTCTTTCTGGTAGGTCCACCAACGCATACTAGAGTTATAATAGGGGACGTTGCATTTATGAAATCGATTGTTTTTTTATATTTATCGTTTTTGTTGATGTTTATCTTGCGAGTTTTCGATGAGCTCGTGTGAAGTCACCTGTGGCAAGAGCCGCAATAATCGAGAGTTCACCACCAAGTAAAAGCCCTGCACATACCTCGGCGAGTGCTCCGCTGTGCCCTGATCCGTAAAGCCCCATGAGTTCCAAGCTGGCTTTTTGGCTCGGTAATCCGGTGCCTCCGCCGACCGTGCCCACCATAACACTGGGGAGACTGACCGAAGCGTATAGATCCCCATCATCCGTTAATTCAAAGCGGGTGACTCCAATCGCAGATTCCGCGACACATGCCGCATCTTGACCAGTCGCAAGATAGAGCGCCGCTAATCCATTGGCAAAGTGGCCATGCACCCCCATGGTGCCGCTCAGCACACCGCCAATGGCGGACATCTTCCAGTAATCCGTCATTTGTTTGGGGGTGGTGTGAACGTATTTTTTTAGAATATGGGCAGGGATGAGAACTTCAGCTGAAACTTTTCGCCCCCGCACAGAGGTATATGCCTGAGCACTGGCTTTTTTGTCTCCTGAGAGATTGCCTTCAACATAGAGTTGTTTGATAGTCACCGGGCAGTTAGATTCGATGAAATCGCAGACCGCTTGAGTGGCGATGGTAACCATGTTCTGCCCCGAGGCGTCACCTGTGGTAAACTCGAAATTGAGGTAAACGTGATTCCCTTCGACGGTCGTTCCTACATCGACAAGTTTACCGTGGTTTGTGGTGCCGTTGGCCACTTCTTGAAATTGTTCGAAAGATTCCATCGCCCATACGACAAACCGTCCGGCAGAAATAATGGAATCGAACGCAAAGGCCGGTGAGCGGTTGACTGCTTGGTAGAGCAACATCGCCGTGCAACCTCCAGCCGCGGAGATCATACAGGCACCCCGGTGGTAGCTTGCAACCAATGCTGCTTCTGATGTTGCGAGAGGTAGCGGGTAGTCGCCTTGGGCATAAAGCCCGTTGACGCGAAGTGGTCCGGCCACACCGAGCGGAATCTTGACCGAGCCTATACAATTTTCAATATTACCATCAAAGGATTCGGCATTTGCCGACGTCCAGTCGTCGAGTAAATCCGGATGAGGAGCCTTTCCCATCCCTTTCCAAAAGCGTTGAACCCGCCGTTGGCTTACGGTTGAATGGGGAAGGTAATGTTTTGCTGGAGGCGAAGTCTTTGGGGTCAGTTGACGTTCCAATGATTCTAGATCCTGATGGTCTAAGAGTGATTTGAGGTGCGCATTCGTCAGAGATCGTTTGCCAGCCATGTGGTGACCCTATCAGTATGGGGGACTGGGTCAAGTGAGGAGCTTGATCCAGTGCGTATCTCCTCGGATAGCAAAAGGAAATCCGCCAAGCCTTGCTCGTTAGTGGGACATCAATGACACGAGGCTGGGTCTTGCTCTCAGGATGGGTGAGGTGGAGTCCATTTCCTATAGATGCGCTGAGTGAACGAGGACCGCCGTTGTGTTAACTTGGAAATACTTTGGATCTGAACTCTATTTAACAAATCGTTTTTCGATCAGTTGGAGGGGGGCACTCTCAGGGGGCGCACTTGAGATACCCATAAGGGCGTATGTGAGCTTGGCTGCTGTGTAGGAGCAGGAGTGGAGCTCTTGTTTTGGAGCGAGTTCGACGATGTCGAGGCCGACGATGTGGCGGTTTTGGGCGATGTTTCGACAGATATCGAGAGCTTGCCACCAGAAAAGGCCTCCAGGCTCGGGGGTTCCGGTAGCGGGCATGAGGGAGGCGTCGAAGGCGTCGATGTCGAATGTGAGGTAGAGGTTGCGGGGGAAGTCTTCGGGAAGGATGGTTATGGGTATGCCGTTCTGATAGATGGCCTCGGCATCAAGAAAACCGATATGGTGCTGTTTGCGGTAGTTGATTTCCTCTTTGCAGAGGTTACGGATGCCGATTTGAAAAATAGGGATGCCTAGTTCGTGAATGCGGCGCATGACACAAGCGTGGCTGTTGGGGTTACCTTCATAGGTGTCCCGGAGATCGGCGTGGGCATCGATCTGAATAACACCGAAATCTTGTCGGGTAGCGTGGAGGGCGCGGACTGGGGCAATCGAAAGGGAATGTTCTCCTCCGAGTGTGACTGGTATTTTTCCTGTCTGATAGGCTGAGCGACAGGCTACTTCGAGGTTTGAGAAACAGGATTCGTCATCTCCTGAACAGTCAATAGCCTCCGAGGTGTAGATCCCTAGTTCTCCAGGGTATGATGTGCCATCATAGGCTTCAAGTTGGTAGGATGCATCAAGAATAGCTTGAGGACCCAGTGCCGTGCCCGCACCGTAGGACACGGTTTGCTCCATCGGCATGGGAATGATGTGGAACAAGGCGTCTTCGGGAGATGACTGAGGAAATTCAGAAGAAAGAAAGTGCATCGATAGTTAATGTGAGGTGTTTGGTAGAAACAAGTGCTTACGAGAGTCGGTCACGATAGTCTTCGTAGGTGAATTGGCGGTCGATGATGACTTCGTCTGTTTGATGGTGATAGCGGCCAATAGCGGGGTGGTCGACGCCGTTGAAATGATTGGTTTTGACCATCGAGTAATGGGCCATATCGGTGAAGACGAGTCGATCACCTACTTTGAGATCTTCATCAAACGACCAGTCACCGATGACGTCTCCTGCAAGGCATGTGGTGCCACCCAGGGTAATGGTATGTTTTTTTTCTCCAGGATCACTAGCTCCAAGGATTTCCGGACGGTATGGCATTTCTAACACGTCTGGCATATGTGCCGCGGCGGAAGTGTCCAGAATGGCGATAGGGTGACCGTCTGAATTAAATCGATCAATGACACGGGTGATGAGAAATCCGGTATTGAGCGCCACCGCTTCTCCCGGTTCGAGGTAGACTTCGAGGTCGTAAGCGGCGCGGAGGTGCTGGATGAGTCTGACCAGTCGATCCGTATCGTAGTCGGGACGAGTGATGTGGTGGCCTCCTCCGCAGTTCAGCCATTTCATCGTTTGAAGATAGGTGCCAAACTTGGCTTCGACGTGTTCGAGGGTGCGTTCGAGCGTATCGGAATTCTGCTCACACATGGTGTGGAAGTGGAGTCCGTCGATGCCTTCAAGGATGGATGCGTCGGCATTTGCCAAATCGGTAGCAGTGATACCAAAGCGTGACCCTTTACGGCAGGGGTTGTAGATGTCAGTTTCGACTTCTGAGTATTCTGGATTGATGCGGAGTCCGAAGGATGCGGTTGTCTCCGGTTGGTTGACGTGGTGTTGGAATCGTTGCCATTGGCTCAAACTGTTGAGGGTGATATGATGGCAGTGTTTCCGGAGAAAATCCATTTCAGGATCACGGTAGGCAACACAGTAGGCGTGAACTTCACCCCCAAACTTCTCCATGCCGAGTCGTGCTTCACTGAGTGAACTGGCAGTGGTACCACAGAGGGTTTGAGATATCTGTGGGAAGGTGGACCACATCGCGAAGCCTTTGAGGGCAAGGATGATCTTCCCCCCGGATTCTTGTTGGACATGGTCCAGAATTTTGAGGTTTCGCGCCAGCAGGGATTCATCCATGAGGTAGCATGGGGTGGGAACCTCGTCTCGCTGGCTGATCTCTAGAATAGAATGTGACATCGCGCTGTTGTGTCAAAGAAGCTCTTGCCTGTCCTTAGCCTAGGGGTTGTGTTTTTGAAGCTGCTCTAAAAAGGGTGCGCCATCAACTACCTCCCAAGGAAGACCATATTGGTTCAGAGCCTCCATAAATGGATCGGGGTCGTTTTGCTCCATATTGTTTACGCCGGGCTTTTTCCAATGACCATCGAGAATCATTTTAGCCCCAATCATGGCAGGAACGCCCGTGGTGTAGGAAATCGCTTGGGACTGAGTTTCCGCATATGCTTCTTGGTGATCACATACGTTGTAGATGTACTTTTGCAGACGCTTACCATCTTTGACACCGTCAATCACACAACCGATGCATGTTTTCCCTTTGGTCAGTGGCCCGAGCGAGGCAGGGTCAGGAAGAACGGACTTGAGAAACTCAAGAGGGGCGATTTGTTGGCCTTGGAAATCGACCGGTTCAATCGACGTCATCCCCACGTTTTGCAATACGGTGAGGTGGTTGATGTAATTCTTGGAAAACGTCATCCAGAATCGGAGTCGGGTTACGCCGTTGAGGTTTTTGCAGAGTGACTCCATTTCCTCATGGTAGAGGAGGTAGATATCTTTGGTTCCAACCTCGGGGTGGGGGAAATCGAATGCTTGGTGGATCTCCAATGGTTCTGTTTCCTTCCATTCTCCTTCTTGCCAGTAGCGTCCTTTGGCTGTGATTTCGCGAATGTTAATTTCTGGATTGAAGTTCGTGGCAAATGGGAGTCCGTGATCCCCGGCGTTGGCATCGATGATATCGACGGTGTGGATTTCATCGAAGAAGTGTTTCTGGGCATACGCACAGAAAACATTGGTGACTCCAGGGTCAAAGCCTGACCCAAGTAAGGCTGTTAGCCCGGCATCAACAAATCGGTGGTGATATGGCCATTGGTATTCGTAAGAAAAACGAGGGTCGTCCTTCGGCTCATAATTGGCAGTGTCGAGGTAGTCGACACCGGCTTCAAGACACGCTTCCATGAGTGTGAGGTCTTGATAGGGAAGGGCTACATTGATCAGGATGTCGGGTTTGATTTGGTTGAGGAGTGCTACGGTGGCCGCTACGTCATCGGCGTCGATGGCGACGGTGTCAATCGGGTAGTCAATCTCGGCTGCGATACAATCGCATTTAGATTTTGTGCGTGATGCGAGTGTGATTTTTCCAAAGGTTTCGGGGAGTTGTGCGCACTTATGGGTGACAACTCGACCTACGCCGCCGGCTCCGATAATGAGTGTGGATTTCATAATGGGTAGATGGGTAATGAGTTAAGTGTTGGGTGATTCGTAATAGGTATAGCCCGCAATACTTTCTCGGTAAGAGTCCATGATTTGACGGCGCTGACTGGGGGTGATTTTCCCTTCTTCGACCGAGCGCTCCGCAAGGCTTCGGAAGCGTTCAACAAGGTTTTTTGTGTCGTATTCTACATAGGACAGAACATCGGCAATGGTGTCACCGGCAAGTTCGCGGCGGTATTGCACCTTGCCATTTTTAACCCCGACACTGACAACGTTGGTGTCGCCGAGCAGGTTATGCAGGTCCCCCAGGGTTTCTTGATAAGCGCCAACAAGAAAGACGCCAAGAAAGTAATTTTCATGATCGTTGAGTGGGTGCAATGGAAGATGATCCTGATGCTCACCCTTGATAATGAATTGGTCGATCCGGCCATCGCAGTCGCAGGTGATATCCGCTAGAGTGGCCCTGGCGGTAGGTTCTTCGTTCAAGCGATGAATCGGCATCACCGGGAAAAGCTGGTTAATAGCCCACGAGTCAGGGAGCGATTGAAACAGGCTGAAATTGCCGTAGTAGACATCACGGAATGGATTGCCCTCTGCGAGGGCTTCAGGTGCTTGTTCCATGGTGTCTGCGATCTCGTGAATGCGAGTCATGATTCGCGTGAAGAGAGAGTTGCAATAAGCGCGTTCACGGAGAGAAACGTTTCCGTGCCTGAAGAGAGAAAGGATTTCCTCTCGGTAGTAGATAGCGTCATTATAACACTCCTGAAGATTAGCTTCCTCTAGATAGCCTTCGACCTCGCTGAGCTTCATCGTATGGGGGTGCGGCTTTTCTGGTATTCTATTCGGGATCGAATCGGCAGATGGACTATTGACATCCAGGATGTTAAAAATCAGGACCGAGTAGTAAGCGGCAACAGCCCGACCTGACTCACTGATGATTGTGGGGTGATTGAACTGGGCTTCGTCACACACGGTTTTAACCACCTCTACGATATCAGCGGCATACTCTTGAATCCCATAGTTTCGGCTACTGTGGCTATCACTCCGTGACCCGTCGTAATCGATCCCTAAACCACCGCCGATATCAAGCAAGCCCATGGTAGCCCCCTCATGAATGAGGTCGGTGTAGATGCGTGATGCTTCCGTGGCGGATTCGCGGATTGATTGAATATCGGGAACTTGGGATCCCTGATGATAGTGGAGGAGGCGGAGTGTATTCAGCATGCCGTGATCCCGCAGTGTGTCCACCGTATTCAAAATCTGATTGGTGGTGAGTCCAAAAACGCTGTTCTCCCCACTGGAATGTGACCAATGACTATTGTTGCATGTCGAAAGTTTGGCTCGAACTCCCAACATGGGCCGAACTCCGAGTGCTACCGAGCGCTCTAGAATGAGGTTGAGCTCGCTGGGCATTTCAATCACCAAGATGATTTGTAGTCCCATCTTGGTACTTTGCAGGGCAAGGTCAATAAACTCCTGATCTTTGTAGCCGTTGCAGATGATGTAGGCATCAGGATCATGCATATAAGCCAAAGCTGCAAGAAGTTCAGGCTTGCTGCCGGCTTCTAACCCGTAGTGATACAGCTCGCCAAATTGGGTGATTTCTTCGATGACCTGCTGCTGTTGATTGACCTTGATCGGGTAAACACCCCGGTAACACCCTTGGTAGCCTGATTGAGTGATCGCCGAATTGAACGCTATGTTGAGGTTGCGAATCCGGTCGGCAAGTAGGTCGTGAAAACGGAGTAATAACGGGGTGTCAAGACCACGTTCTCGGATACCATCGACAATATCAGGCAGACTGACAGCTGTCTTTTGATCTTCATCGTGAAGGTGGACATGCAAATGGCCATTTTCAGAGATACTAAAAAAATCATTGGCCCAGTTGTCGACCCCATACAGCTCGTTTGACTGCTGGGTATCCCATGAAACTTGGTTTGATGGCTTGTTCATGATGAAGTAGGGGTGTCTGGGCGACCTTGATTTTATGTGTGTTATATGGCGCGGAATATAAGTATGTGTTTTTATATTTGAACAGCATAATTGTCATGAAATTTAGCGGGCGGTATTTCTCTGTAATTTAGCATGATCTTATTGGAATTTAATTGACTAATGAGTGTTTAAACTCGATTGCTATGCAATCAGTGTGTTCCGCACTTTTTCGTCAACCATCAGCTCAACTATTCCCATGCGATTAACGATACTTTCGAGAGCTCCCCAATGCTACTCCACTCGCCGGCTTGTCGAGGCGGCTAAGAACAAGGGGCATAAAGTGCTCATTCAAGACCCTCTGCGTTTTGCGATGGATATGGAGGAAGGTGAGCCCGATCTCTATTATAGAGGAAAAGCGATTCGTGTCCCGGATGCCATTTTGCCTCGGATTGGAGCGTCCATTACCCGTTATGGAACAACGGTGGTGCGCCAGTTCGAGCAAATGGATGTCTATACCCCCAATACCGCGAATGGCATCGGCAACTCACGTGATAAATTAAGAAGTATGCAGATATTGTCGCGCCACGATATTGGTATACCGCGTACGGCTTACGTTAGCCATAAGAGCGACGTCGCGGGGGCGATCGAACGTGTGGGAGGCACCCCCGTGATCATTAAATTAATCGAGGGAACTCAAGGGGTGGGTGTCATTTTGGCGGATAAACCGGAAATTGCGAAAGCGATTATTGAAACACTCCATAGTGCCAATCAAAATGTGCTGATTCAGAAATTTGTCGCCGAAAGTAAGGGCAAAGATGTTCGGGCATTTGTGATTAATGATCGTGTGGTCGGGGCTATTCGCCGGACAGCTCAGGGGCAGGAATTCCGCAGTAATGTCCATCGTGGAGGCATGGCTACAGCTATTGATCTTGATCCAGCCTATGCCAAGGCCGCGGTTCGAGCAGCCCAAATCATGGGTTTGAAGGTCTGTGGCGTTGATATGCTGGAAGGTGTCAACGGTCCGCAAATTATGGAGATTAATTCATCACCAGGTCTGGAAGGGATTGAAGCCGCTACAGGCCTGGATATCGCAGGTGAAGTGATCGACTTTATTTGCGATCAGGCCAACATGCCGGAAATTGACTTAAGGCAACGGCTTACAGTGAGTCGAGGCTACGGGGTGACTGACATCATTATTCACGATGGCAGTATTTTTGTCGGGCAGACGATTAAGCAAACTGGTCTCAGAGATCAAGATGTTGTGGTATTAACTCTTAAACGTGGTGATTCTGTGATTTCCAATCCCAAATCATCACGAAAACTTGAAGCTGACGATACGCTGCTTTGCTATGGCAAAATTGAAATTATGAAATCCATGATTCCAAACAGGCCTAAGCGTCGCCGCAAACTCAAGCCTCTCCCTTCAACTCCTGTCACCGAAGGGACTACACATGACGAACATTTAGACTCATGAGCGATACACCTCGTAAAAAGCGACCTATTGGGAGTTGGCTAAGAAAAAAAATCAAGCCTGGAGAAAAGAAGCGCCTCCTGCTCAAAGCGGGAGAAGGGTTTACTGGCGTGGGGGTTCACCTTCCTTTAATGGTTTGGCGTGGGCTCGAAGATGGCCCCGTCTTAGGAATCACGGCAGCCGTACATGGAGACGAAATTAACGGCACAGGCGCGATCAGAAAACTTATTCAAGAGCCTCCCTTTGAGTTGAAGCGGGGAGCATTGATTCTCGTGCCGGTGGTCAATATCACAGGTTTCGAGCGTCACAGCCGTTATACCCCAGATCGTCGTGATTTAAACCGGACTTTCCCTGGCAATGAAAAGGGTAGTTTGACCGCGCGACTGGCTCATTTGATTATGGAGGAAGTGGTTGGCCGGTGCGATTATATCATCGATTTACACACTGCTGCTGTCCGCAGAACAAACTTCCCTAATGTCCGCGCAGATATGGATGATCCGGATTGTGCACGGCTGGCTGAGTCCTTTGGAGCTGAAGTTATTGTGAACAGCTCTGGACCTGCTGGGTCATTGCGCCGTGAAGCATGCAGGGCCAGATGTCCAACGATTATTCTTGAAGCAGGGGAGGCTTTAAAGGTTGAGCCATCTGTGCAGGACATGACTCAACGAGGTCTTACACACATCATGGCTGAGCTAGATATGATTGAT
Organism: Oceaniferula marina; assembly: GCF_013391475.1. Taxonomy (NCBI): domain Bacteria; kingdom Pseudomonadati; phylum Verrucomicrobiota; class Verrucomicrobiia; order Verrucomicrobiales; family Verrucomicrobiaceae; genus Oceaniferula; species Oceaniferula marina. The sequence continues at coordinate 244,543 of NZ_JACBAZ010000001.1, forward strand.
GTTGCAGATGACCTTCGGCCCGATACAGCTCCTCATCAGATGATCGTGCAAGGTTCAAGCTGGGTTAGGGCTGGAAGCGGTGGATTTTTAAAGTTTCACGTAGCTCCGGGAGATACGGTTCAAAAAGACCAACCGCTCGCAACCAGCACAGGTTTGCTTGGGAAGGAGCATGAGACCATTGTCTGCCCGCATCACGGTATCGTGCTTGGCATGACGACGATGCCAGCTGTCTCACCTGGTGATCCTATTCTTCACATTGCTTTGCCTGATACCCGGAAGCAGTTCCACTCACTCGAAAAAAGTGTTGATCGAATTGAAGAAGACACCCTCGAAAATCAAGTCAGGGATCATCTTGCCACGAGCATTACGGTGGTTGAGCACACCTTGGTGGATGAAGATGATGAAGTGGAACTCAAAGAAAGCGACGAGATATGAAGCAGCTCACAACAATAGGCTGGAGAGAATGGGCGAGTCTGCCCGAATGGGGGGTAGAGGTGCGTGCTAAGGCCGATACTGGAGCGCGTAGTAGTGCGATCGACTGTTCCAAGATTGAGGAGCTTCCTGGCAATCGGGTTCGTTTCACAATAAGACTCTCACGCAAAACGAATCGAGATCTTACACTTGAAGCACCCATAGCAATGCGTAAGCACGTTCGTAGTAGTACAGGCCACGGTCATGACCGATTATTTGTAGAGACGATCCTAAGGATAGGAGGTAGAGAAAAAAGCATTCTAGTTAGTCTGACTTGTCGCCAGCGAATGATTCACCGTATGCTACTCGGTCGTGAAGCCCTTTCAGGCGATTTTCTAGTCGATAGTGGTGTCGATCACTGGGCGACCCCTCGAAAGAAAAAGAGGCAATAGTAGTTGCTAGGTCTTCAGCCACTCAAATGCATATTAAACGACGTGAAATCGATTCCCTTGAAATTCGGTCTTGGCCGGGAATGATGGTATGTTAATCTCCGATTTCCTGGCTTCACCCATCTCTCTTTGTTCTATGAAATACTGTTCTGTTTTTACGTTACTGTTGTTGGTTCTGATCTCCGCTTGTGCAACAGCTCCTCAATACGACGGCCCTGGAGCCTTTGACAAAACCGCTGATGCCAAAGCTCAGGTCTCCCGTTCTCTTTCCTCTGCTAAGAAAAGTGGCAAGCACGTTTTGCTCATCTATGGAGCCAATTGGTGTTCGGACAGCACGCGGACGGTGGCTCTGTTGCAGTCTGATCCAGAGATATCCCGTATCCTACGGGATTCGTATTTAGTGACTCGCATCGATGTCGGACCAAGTGATAGTGGCCGCAATGCCGATTTGGTAGCCAGATATCACGCGACTATCAACAAAGGCATTCCTGTTTTCGTAGTCCTCGATGGCTCCGGTCGCCTCCTGAATGATACACGTCAGACACGTCTCCGTGATTCAGATCACAAGCGCCCGGAGCGCATAGCCGACTTTCTAAAGCAGCATGCTCCTACCTTTGAAACTCTGTCTCCTTAAGTTAAAATAACTTTGGTGTAGCCTCTAAAATCAGGGCAAAAGGAACCCCACCGATCGGTGAAGATACAATGGGTTATAAAGTATGCAGACTGGGGCTTGAACCCAGGTTTGACTTGATGTTGCTTGCTTATCATCAATGGGCTGTAGGATTTCTATCTGGGCATGTGTTAACTTGGCAATACTTAGAGTCTACATTTTTTCTAACATTTGATCGCTTTTGTTGGCTCGAGAAGCTGATGGTTCTATTGATGACAGTATGGTTTGATGGGGCGCATTCGAAGCGTATGAGGCTAAGAGGGCGAGCTATACTCCTTCACAGAAGCGGAGAGTGGTGCATATCCAGATATGAATGATAGAAAACGCATTGCTCTTGCTGGTATGTTGTCGTTCACCAATGCTCAATGGCATTGATGATGAGTATGATGATGAACAGAACAGTGCTCCTGCTTGTGTGGCTCAGCCTTGCCCTCGCTGTGCATGGTGAGAATACGATCACGACGCCGCAGGAAATCGAAAACCCTGAGGTGTTTGAAATAAACAAACTGCCTCCAAGAGGAAATGCGTGGCCATGCCCCGATTTGGCATCAGCTCGACTATGGCGCGATGGTATAACGGATTCGCCGTGGATCCAAAGCTTGAACGGGGAGTGGAAGTTCCGCTGGCTGGCTCAACCCGTGGTAGAGTCATCTGCATGGACAAACTCCAATTTCGACGATTCAACATGGAGCCATATTCCGGTTCCGTCCACCTGGGAGAGTGAGGACTATGGCAAGCCACTCTATTCAAATTACAGATACCCTTTTCGTGTCAACCCGCCACAGGTGATGGGTAAGCCGAAGCCCAAATTTACGTCATTTAAGCATCGGAATCCAGTGGGTTACTATCGTAAAACGTTCAGTGTGCCAGCCGAGTGGGACGGTCACAGAAAGGTACTTCATTTTGGAGGTGTTCGATCGGCAATGTTCGTGTGGTTGAACGGAAAAAAAATGGGTTTCTCACAGGGGTCACGTTTGCCCGCAGAGTTTGATATTACAGATGCTTTGCTTCCAGGTGATAATCAGTTGGCAGTGCAGGTGTTCAAATACTCAGATGGCTCGTATTTGGAAGATCAGGATTTTTGGCGCTTGAGTGGCATTTTCCGAGATGTGTTGATTACTGCCGTCCCTGCCGATGGACTATGGGATCTCTATGCGCAGTCGGATTATGACCCCAAGAGTGGCAGTGGTTCAGTGAAGCTCCACGCGACCAAGATGCCGAAAGCTTCGGAGGTGGAAACAAGGGTGACTTTGTATTCGCCCGATGGTGAGGTCGTTGGGCGAGGTATGAGAGAGATTCTTTTAAACAAGGTTCGCCCTTGGTCGCCTGAATCGCCGCAGCTTTATGTCGCCCTTGTTGAGGTGAAGCGTGAGCAGCGAGTGATCGAAGTCTTCCGTCTGCCAGTCGCGTTTCGCAAGTTGGAAATTCGCGATGACTTACTCGTGTTTAATGGTCAGCCATTCAAAATACGCGGGGTCAATCGTCACGAGTGCGACCCCGCTAACGCGCTAGGTGCTAACCTCTTGAACATACATTGTGGCGATGGCCGCCTTGAGTGATCGGTCGCTGCATGAGCCCTTCTCCAGCAGCGAGGTCTGGAACGTTATGTCACTGTTGCGCACCTAGGGAACATCCAGCTTGATCATGTCTACAGCAGTCTGGAATGATCTTGATTTAAAACCGTTGGCATAGCCGTTGCGCTGCTCCGCGTTCCTTTCGTAGGGGGGCGGCTCCAATATGATGGATGCGCCCAAGCAGCATGGCGGTGTTCATAAGAAGTTCAGCGATTTTCGAGAGACTATTTTCAAGCCCGTCGGCGAGAAGAAGGTTGATGATTTCGTCGTTTTGGGTAGTTTGGTTCTGTCCGTTCATTGCTTTTTTTTGCCTGTGTTAGAACCGTCATTCAAAAGCTTTGGACGGACACTTGCAACCCTGAAGGGGATGGCGCGCCGCCCGCAACGGCAGCCGATTCCGCGATGCTCCATCGGCTGCCGTTGCTGCGGGCTCAGGGTATAGCAGCTTTTACTGACAAATTTTTACACTATCATCGTCCATCAATATGCAAGTTCAGCTTCCCAGAATAATCTTCGGTTCCAGTGCGCTGGGCAATCTCTACGAACTTGTGCCTGATGAGGTGAAGCGAGAGATTGTTCAAAATTGGGTGAATACCACCGATACGGCGTCATCCCGGTCGCCATATACCGTGATTGACTCTGCCGGTAAATACGGTGCCGGGCTGGCTTTGAAAAATATTGGTCGTTTCCTCAAGGAGCTCTCAGTGGATCCAGGCCAGGTGGTCATCAGCAATAAGCTTGGCTGGAAAAGTGTTCCGTTGACGACTTCAGAGCCAACTTTTGAGCCGGGAGCGTGGGTTGGACTGGAAAACGATGCCGTGCAAGCGATTAGCTACAATGGCATTCTGGAGTGTTATGAGCAGGGGGATGAACTCCTTGGTGACTACAATGCCAAGCTTCTTTCGATTCATGATCCTGATGAGTATCTCGCCCAAGCGACGTCACCCGAGGAGGCAGAATTGTATTATCGGGATATTCTGGATGGCTATCAGGCACTTGTCGAATTGCGTGAGGCCGGAAAAATTTTAGGCATTGGCGTCGGCTCGAAAGATTGGCGTGTGATCAAGCGGCTGTTTGATGATGGAGTGCCTCTCGATTGGGTGATGTTGGCCAATAGCTTTACCTTGCTTACCCACCCTCAAGAGGTTATGGAATTCATGGAGCAGTTACATCAGGCGGATGTAAAAATCATCAACTCGGCGGTGTTTAATGCTGGATTTTTGATTGGCGGGAAGTGGTTTGATTACAAGATGGTCACTCGTGAGGGAGAACCTGAACTATTCGAGTGGCGAGATCGGTTTACCGAGGTGTGTTCAACCCACGGGATTTCACCTGCCTTGGCCTGCTGCCAGTTTGCTCTTTCATTCCCAGGAGTTGTTTCACTGGCGTTGAATACAAGTCGGCCGACGCGTGTGCCGGAGAATGTTGCGCTTGCCCGCGGTAATGTATCGCCCGCATTTTGGCAGGAGCTCAGGGATAAACGATTATTGGATAGCGACTACCCCCATCTTTAAATTTCATGAAAATTGACGCACATCACCACTTTTGGAAATACGATCCCGTTGAATACGACTGGATTGATGACAGTATGTCTACAATTCGACGTAGCTTTTTACCTGATGACCTCAAGGCTGAGATTGACCAGGCTGGGATTGATGGCGTCGTGAGTGTCCAAGCGCGCCAAAGTCTGGAAGAAACGGACTGGCTGCTTGGGATGGCAGCTGAAAATGATTTTGTCAAAGGGGTCGTCGGGTGGTTGCCTCTGGCGGATGAGAGCATTGATACGATCCTTGACCGATATAAAGGCGCAAGCAAGCTCAAGGCTCTGCGTCACGTTGTGCAGGGGCTTCCTGCGGGGTTCTTCGACGATGATGACTTTAATCGTGGTATTCGCAGTTTGACCGCGCGAGGACTGGTCTATGATATTCTTATATTTGAAAACCAACTTGAAGAGGCGATTCGTTTTGTGGACCGTCATCCCAACCAGGTGTTTGTGCTCGATCACATCGCCAAACCTCAAATTAAAGACAAGCTTCTTCAACCATGGCAGGAAAACATGCGTGAATTAGCCAAGCGCGAGAATGTCACCTGTAAGCTTTCCGGGATGGTGACCGAGGCTGATTTTAATGCTTGGACAGAGGAGCAAATGTTACCCTATTTGGAGTCAACCCTTGAGGCGTTTGGCCCTGACCGCTTGATGTTTGGGTCCGACTGGCCAGTGTGTCTTGTTGCCAGCAGATATCAGCAATGGGTTGATCTGATTCAACGATTTATCGATCCTCTTTCAACACAAGAACAGGCTTCCATCATGGGCGGTACAGCTGTTTCGTCCTATCAACTCGACTAACTCATTTTCCAACTAATTCTTATTATGAAAGCTATCAGCATCACTGAGCCGAACCAATCCGAGCTCGTAGACATACCAGCTCCGGCCGCACCTGGCGCCGGTGAAGTGCTTCTTAAAGTCCGCCAAGTGGGCTATTGTGGATCGGACCTGACGTCTTTCCGTGGCCTTAACCCGATGGTGAGTTATCCCCGTATCCCAGGACATGAAATTGGAGCCACGATCGAACAACTGGGGGCGGATGTGCCTGAGCCATGGGTAAAAGGACAGAAGGTGCTGGTTTCTCCCTACACCAGCTGTGGCAAGTGCGCTGCATGTAAGGCCGGTCGGGTCAATACTTGTAAATCGAATCAGACCATGGGTGTTCAGCGTGACGGAGCGATGACCGAATATGTGGTGGTCCCTCACGAAAAGCTTTTTACCTCTGACAAACTAAGTCTCGAGGAAATGGCACTGGTGGAGCCGCTGACGGTTGGTTTCCATGCGGTGGCCCGCGGTGAGGTGACATCCGAGGACACTGTCGTTGTTTTTGGCTGTGGCGCAATTGGTCTTGGAGTGATTGCTGGTGCAGCCGCTCGCAATGCCAGAGTGGTTGCCGTTGATATCGATGACGAAAAACTGGCTCTCGCCAAACGTTGCGGTGCAACAGACACGGTTAACTCAATGAATGAGGATCTGCACGAGCGCTTGCAGGAAATGACCGATGGAGAGGGGCCTAATGTCATGATTGAAGCGGTTGGCTTGCCTGCGACATTCAAAGCTTGTGTTGAAGAAGTATGTTTCGCGGGGCGCGTGGTTTACATTGGCTATGCCAAGGCTGCCGTTGATTATGAAACCAAGTATTTTGTGATGAAGGAGCTCGATATCCGCGGATCACGCAATGCCATGCCCGAGGACTTTGACGCTGTCGTTCGTCACCTCGAAAGCGGAGTATTTCCGACTGATGCCGTGATTACCAAAACGGTCTCTTTGGAGGATGCCCCTGCGGCACTTGCTGCATGGAGTGAAAACCCCGGTGAAATCACCAAAATCCACGTTAAATTTTAACTTATAACAATCAGATATGAAACTTAACCGACAAACCGCTGCGAACCTGCCCGTTCGTCCTGAACGTATTATTCAGTTTGGCGAAGGCAACTTTCTCCGTGCCTTTGTGGACTGGATCATCCAGCACATGAATGAGAAGCAGAACTTTGATGCTTCCGTGGCTGTGGTCCAGCCGATTGCCCAAGGGTTTGCCGATATGATTAATGATCAAGATGGTCTTTATCACGTGATCCTCGAAGGCATGAAGGATGGAGAACCTGTTCGTGAGAAGCAGTTGATCGATTGTATCAGCCGTTGCCTGAATCCTTACAGTGAATTTGAAGCTTACCAGCAACTGGTCGAAAGTCCTGATGTCCGTTTTGTGATTTCAAACACGACAGAGGCGGGGATTCAGTGGGCCGACGGCGAAACGCTTGATATGAAGCCTCAGCCGTCTTTCCCTGGTAAGATGACCGCTCTGCTTCACCAACGCTATCAGAAATTCGATGGGGCCAGTGATAAAGGGCTGATAGTTCTCTGCTGTGAGCTGATTGAGGACAATGGTGACCGACTCAAGGAGATGGTTCTGAAGCATGCAAAGAATTGGGGGTTTGCTGATGATTTTGTCGGTTGGCTAGAGAATAGTTGTGCCTTCTGTTCCACCTTGGTTGACCGAATTGTTCCTGGCTTTCCCCGTGATACGATCAAAGAGATCCAGGCTGAACTTGGCTATGAAGACAATCTAGTCGTTGTCGGGGAGCACTACCATAACTGGGTTGTGAAAGCGCCTGAGTGGGTGGCGAATGAGTTTCCTGCCGACAAAGCCGAGCTGAATGTTAGCTTTGTCAATGAAGAGCAGCAGCGCGAAATTCGTGACCAGAAAGTGCGGATTCTGAACGGCTCGCATACAGGTACTGTCGCTGTGGCTTACCTAAGTGGTTTGGATGCAGTGCGTGAAACCATGGAAGATGAAACGCTCGGTGCTTTTGTCAACGAGATGTGTGCCGAGGAAATAGTTCCAAACATTCCAGGCGATCAGGAGTATTTAACTCAGTTTTCCAAGAAAATCCTTGAGCGGTTCTACAACCCGTTCATCCGTCATGAGTGGTTGACTATTTCGTTGAACTCAATGAGCAAATGGGAGACTCGTGTGCTTCCCAGCCTTCTGGATGCCGTAGAGAATAACGGAACGCTGCCCAAGCGTATTACGCTTTCTTTAGCCGCGCTTATTGCCTTTTACCGTGGAGAACGTGGTGATCAAAGTTATGAGTGTAAAGATAATGCTGACATTCTCGAACTCTATGCGAAAGTGTGGGGCGAATATGACGGTTCGGCCGAAAGTCTTCAATCACTGGTTAGTACGGTGCTGGCCTACGAGGAAAATTGGAAACGAGATTTAAATGAAATTCCAGGGCTTACCGATGCCGTGACGGGTCATCTTTCCAGCATCCTCGATCAAGGGATGTTAGCGACTCTGAAGACGCTCTAATTTGAGTCTACAAATTACTGATCACGATGATGGCAACTCCACTCGAAGAAATTGCACGTTTTCCCATTGTCGGGGATAATGCAGCGATCGCCCTGAAGGACCTGAAACAGGGGACTTGTATTCAGAATGGTGAAGATGTGCTGGAGTTGCAACATGATGTGCTTACGGGGCATAGGTTTGCGTCAGAGGCCATTCCCAGAGGCTCTTACATCACATCATGGCACTATCCTTTTGGCAAAGCCGCATGTGATATCGAAGCTGGTGAATATCTCTGTAATGAGCATGTCTTGTTTCGACTTTCACTGCAGGAGGATACCCGTTTTACTGCTCTTAAATTGCCGGCTGAGGCTAATTTCACAGATGACATTGATGCCTATAGCTTTGACGCTGGTGCCTGGGAAGCCCCGGCCGCCGTCGATGAATACCAGAACTCCGGATCATTTATGGGATACAACCGAGGGGCGCGAGGAACTGGAACGAGAAACCATTTGGTGATTCTCGGGACTAGCGCTACGAACGCGCCATTGGTGGAGAAACTAGAGCATGCATTCAAAGATGGCATCGAGGGGTATGAGCATGTTGATGCCGTTGTCGGCTTGCGTCATACCGAGGGGGCTGAAACAAATTCTGTCGAGCGGGAGCGCACCTTGCGGACTTTGTCTGGCTTGATCAGTAATCCGAATGTAGGGGCTGTTCTTTCGATTGAAAGCGGTCTGGAAGGTGAACTGACTAACGAGGAGTTAGAGCAGTGGATGAGAGCGGACGGAATCCCAGTGGATGATATGGATATTGTGTGGATGAAATCCCACGAGACATTTACCCGTAATCTGGCGGCCGCCAGTAAACATGTCAAAAGCCTGCTGAAGCAGCTCAATGCGCATCAGCGGTCCGAGCGTCCGCTGAGCGAGCTGAGGATCGGTCTGCAGTGTGGAGCGTCAGATGCGTTTTCCGGCGTATGTGGAAATGTTCTATCAGGCTCGATTGCCCGGGAAGTGATTCGTTACGGGGGGAGTGCGAACCTTACGGAAACACCCGAGCTTTCCGGAGCTGAGGATTACACCTTGTCATCGATCACGGAGCCTGAAATAGCCCCACGTTTTTTATCGATGATGAGCCGCTTCAAGGAGCAGCTTGGCTGGCACGGAGGGAAGGTGGATAAAAATCCATCCGAGGGAAATCTGCTTGGTGGGTTGTATAACATCACCTTGAAGTCGCTTGGTGCGGCAGTGAAACGCGACCCTGATATCCCGATCCGGCATTTGATTGAGTACTCTGAGCGTATGACCCAGCCCGGGTTCTACTTCATGGATGGCATGGGCGGTGACATCGCCAGTTATACCGGCCAGGCTGCCGCTGCCTGTAATATTATTCTATTTGTCACCGGTCGTGGGACGCCGACGAACTCATCGATCGTACCAACGGTCAAGATTGTCAATACCACGGAGCGGTACAAACTTATGGCGGATGATATTGATATCAATGCCGGTCAGTACCTAGACGGCAAATCCATGGAGAGCCTGACAAGTGAGGCGATGGATCAGGTTATTTCCATTGCATCCGGTCAAAAAACGCTGGGTGAAAAACGGAACCAGAATATCGATCTTCTCTGGCGTCAAAAATATTTTCAATCATCACCCGATCAAAAGGCTGAGTCTTATGCATCCCGATTCGATGGAGCCCCTGTTGCCTGTGATTTAAGCTCATATAAACCGATCGAGATCGTGTTTGATGGGATTCAAGGGCCAGATAGAGTCATGCCTAAAGAACGGATTGGTTTGATCATTCCGACTGTGGGCTGTTCGGTAGCTACTTCCGAGCAAGCTGTAGCAAAACTCAACAGTGGTCCACTAGTGCAGAAGGGGGCAATCGACCGTTTTGTGACACTGACCAACACCGAGGGCTGTGGCACCACGACTGGGGCCGAGGTGTTAAACTTTATCCTGAGTTACGCCAAACATGATATGGTTGACGCCTGTGCTTTTGTTTCGCTGGGCTGTGAAATGGTTTCGCCTGGATTTATCAAGTCGGCGATGCGGGGCGGTGATGTTAGTTTTCCCGAAATATCATCCAGTGCCATCGTCGCCGGTTATAATCCGGAAGATTACGGATGGTTGACCATTCAGGAATGTGGAGGCACCGAGGGAACGGTGGATTCCGTGGCTAACTGGTTTGAAAAAAAGTTGGCTGACCGGAAGGAGCCTATTCCAGCGAAGGGCTCGGGGCGGGATTTACGGATTGGTCTCACTTCGACAGGGCCGCTTTCTGATGAATCGGCTCAACGGCTTGCCGAGTTTGCTGCCAGTGTTCTCGCTGCGGGCGGAACGGTGATTATCCCGGCTCATTGCAGCCTTGTTCAGAACCCAACTTTTCAAGAGGCTTTATCTGTCCATCAGGCAGCACCCAGCCTGACGTTCGCCCAGGTTCCGGAGACGAGAGGGCTACATATCATGCAAAGTATTACCGAAAACCCAATCGAAACGGTGACTGGCCTGGGGGCTGCGACGGATGTGATTGCACATTACTCGGATGATGTGGCTTCTCCCGCACATAGTCTGGTGCCCACGCTCAACATCAGCAAAGACAAGGTGAACGATGATTTTGACGCCGAGCTTTCCGAGGATTTGGCTAGCTTGATCGCGGAAGTCCTGTCGAATGATTATCAGCCAAAACAGAACCATCTGGCCAATAGTGGCAATCAAATTCCCCGGGGGCCTCGTGCACACGCCATTTAAAAAAAAATGCCTTGTCCCCAAACTTTGGTGTAGACCCCTAATTTGGTGTAGACTCGGATACTAAAAAGCGCCTTACTCGTTAAGAATAAGGCGCTTAGAAAAATGGTACGCAGACTGGGACTCGAACCCAGGACCAATTTGATATTACATGCTCATTGTCAATGACTTACATGGGTTGTTGCTGAGCATGTGTTAACTTGGAAATACTTAGAGTCTACACTTTTTCTCATAAATTAGGAATTCAGGCGTGGGATAGCTGCGGAGGTATCAATAGGAGTCCCATTTCTGAGCGGCCGATTATTCGCTATTGAGTGAAAGCTCTGATCATTTTGAGTGGGGCGTCTTCGAGCATTTTGCCCATGCCTTGGTTGTGGGCTGTAATGACGGCGACGAGATCGAGCTCGGGGAACATGAAGATAAACTGACCTCCAGCGCCTCGGCCGGCTTTGCAGATGTATTTTTTGCCATTCACTTCCGGGTGGGTCACCCACCAAAAGAACCCATAGTGGTTTTCACCATAGGCTTGGGCGAGGGGGCTTGTTGCGAGCTCAACGAAATCAGCGGGGATGAACTGCTGACCGTTCCATTTGCCGTTGTTGAGAACGAGTTGTCCGAATTTGATCATATCGCGTGAGCGGAAGCTTGAACCGGCAGCTGATTTCGGAAGTCCGGAAATGTCATCTTGCCAATGGTAGTTGGTGATGCCCATTTTTGCGAGAAATTCAGTTTGGATGAAGGCCTTGGCTGAACCGGGAACAACGGCATCCAGAACCTGTATCGTGATGGCAGGGTCGGAGGCTTGGTATTTAAATGCTCGCGGTGCTGGGGGGATGGGTTTGCTGTGTTGGAGGTAAGCCTGGATTTGACCTTGCCCTTTGAGTCGGGCAGGGGTGGATCTAAGCAGTTTGATTTTTTCCTGAGATAGGCGGATTCCCGAGCGCATGGTCATGGCCTGCTCAAGGGTGATTTGATCCGCACCTTTGACCATCGTCGTCGGATCGGTTTGTTTGAGAAATTGAATGACCGGCGTGTTCAGGTCTTCCATGGTTAAATGTCCAAGTTGAATTGCACGGCCAAGGGCAAAGGCTGTGTAGGATTTGGTAATGGACATCTGGTAGTGAGGGTAGTTCTGTCGACCCCGACGGAAGTAGGACTCAAAGATTAGTTTGCCTTGATAGCTAATGAGGAAACTGTCTGTGTTGCCAATTTTAGGATCGGATGATTTTTTTGAGATTTGATTGGCGAACTGAAGAATGAGTTCTTTGTTGCCACCATCGGGACCGAGTCTTCCAGGTGTGATGCCGTCTTTGAGATCACGGGGTGAGGGCGTGATGAATGGATGGGGGAGATAGGGGATCTCTTTTTCCCGTGCATAGGAGACATCCTTGGCGTTGAGATCGGTGATTTCAGGGGCCAAGCCCGATGATGCTTCGCTGGGCGGACTCCCGTGGAGAGGTGAGAGAGCGAAAAGCAGAAGTGCGGAGACAAAAGGTTTCACGTTGGGTGACGGTTGAGATGACGGTGTTGTTAGTCGGCGGGGAATCATGTGATGGATGGAGAGAACAGATGCTTCCCATTGCTTTGAATAACTTTTTGATACCAAATTGCCGACTCCTTGGGGGTGCGTTTGAGCGTTTGGTAATCGACGTGTATCAGGCCAAAGCGTTCGCGGTAGCCTTGGGCCCATTCGAAATTGTCCATCAGGGACCAGTGGAAATATCCGGCAAGGGGGATGTTATCTTCGTGGGCTCGGCTATATTGGGCCAGGTAGCGGGTGAGGAAGTCTATGCGATGATGATCTTTGACGTTTCCTTCCGTATCCACCCAGTCCATCGAGGATAGTCCATTTTCAAAGACATAGAGTGGAAGCTGATACGCATCGTAGAAGAAGCGAGATGCCCAATAGAGCCCGGATGGGTGAACTGGCCAGCCGATCATGGTGCGGGGTTCTCCCGCCTGCTCAGGCAAGGCTTGCCAGCCTTTTTCGTTGTCAGCGGGTTCAACCACAATGCCGAAGTAATAGTTGTAGCCGAAAAAATCGAGAGGTTGGCAAATTTCCTCCATGTCGGAAGCCGGGAATTGATCCAAAAAGCCAGGAAGGTGCTTTTCCAATATTTCCGGATAGCGGCCATGAATCATGGGGTCGGGCCACCAGGCGTTGTTCAGGTAGGTGGTGTGTTTGTCGCTGCCATCTTTCCATTCCGGATGAATGGTGGCTTTTCTTGCTGCTTCGATATGTGCTGGGTCGTGCTCGTCTGCAGGGATTCCAATTTTGGTGGCAATGGCAATGCCTACCTTGGCATCTTTGACGAACTCTCTAATTTTTTTTGTCGCCCGGCCATGGGCAAGATTGACATGGTGTGCGGCTTGAAACACTTCTTCATGGGGGAGCGATACGCCCGGGGCATGGGTGCCATCAGAATATCCGAAACCGAGGAAAATTTGGGGCTCGTTAAAGGTAATCCAGTCTTTGACCCGGTCTCCAAGACATTGGACAAGCGTTTCGGTATAACGGGTAAACCAGTCTGCAATATCGCGGTTGAGCCATCCACCTTTGAGCTGAAGGGCTTGGGGGAGGTCCCAGTGGTAGAGGGTTACATAGGGACGAATACCATTGGCGAGGAGTGCATCGACCAGTTGACTGTAGAAATCCAAGCCCGCTTGGTTGATTTCCCCCGTGCCATCAGGAAAAACCCGCGACCAGGAAATGGAAAAGCGGAATGCTTGGAGACCCATCTGGCTCATGAGCGCGATGTCATCGTGCCAGCGGTTGTAAAAATCACAGGCTTGTGAGGTGGTATCCCCATTGAGCACATTGCCTTCTTGGCGGCAAAAGACATCCCAAATGGAGGGGCCTCGCCCGTCTTGATTCCAGCCTCCTTCGATTTGGGCTGACGCGGTGGCGGCACCCCAGACAAACGCGTCTGGGAAAAAAGGGTCTTGAGTGTGTAAGTTTGGCATGGATGAAACAATGGAATCTGTAGCAGAGCTTTGTGGTGATGGAAGAAGGCCTGTTACTTGGGCGCTGGACCTGTCGAGGGGCGGGCGATGAGTTTGCCCTTGAAGATAGTGGTGGCTTCGTCCGGACTCATATCTTGTTTTTCGATCTGCTTGAGCAGGACCATCGCTGCATGTTCACCCATTTGTTCCAGTGGCTGGGTGACCGTGGTGATGGCAGGTTCGGCTTCGGCTGCAATTTCATGGCCATCAATTCCAGCGATGCTGATTTCCTTTCCTGGCAGCATACCATAAGCGCGCACGGCTTCACAGGCTCCCAGAGCACTGTAGTCGTTGGCTGCAATGATAGCCGTGGGAGGGTTGGATAGGCTCAAGATACGGTGTGCGGCTTCTCTCCCGGCACCATAACTGAATTCCCCTGATTGGAGCCAATCATTGTGCCATGGGAGTTTGAGCTGTTGCCGGATGGTATGAAAAGCATTCGATCGCTCCGTGGCATCGACGATTTGTTCCGGGCCTTCAATGAAGCCTATTTTTTGGTGTCCCAGTTTAGCGAGGTGGTTAACGAGGAGTTCCATGGCGTGGTAATTATCCAGATCAACCCATGGTACTTGGCCGTTTGTTGCTCGTCCGCCAATGACAAGAATGGAAGTAGCAGCCTTGCTGAAGCTGGAAATGAATTCGGCTTGATTGGATGGTGGCGCGAAGGCGAGCATGCCTTCCACGCGCCGCTGGTCGATTAAGCGAGAGAGTCGCCTCCCGTCTGCAAATTCTTCTGATCCGGTGTCAAAGATGACAGAGCGGTAGCCCGCATCTTCTAGATAACCATGAGCGCCTTTGAACAAGTGGGCGAAATAGCGGCTTCCCATTAGATTACTAACATCTACGGCGACGCCGATTAAGCGGGAACGACCTGAGGCAAAATTACCCGCTAAAGCGTTGTATTCGTAGCCTAGTTTTTTGGCCGCAGCCATTACCTTCTCTTTCGTGCTCTTCCTCACATTGACCGACCCCGTGAAGACTCGTGAGATCGTCATTTTGGACAAGCCTGTCTCTGCAGCGAGGTCGGTCATAGTTGAGTGCTCGTTTTGTTTGCGTGATTTTTTTGTTTTTTGGCTCATGGGTGATGAGATCGGTTGAAGTTTGGTTCGCCTGTCAGGCGCGATTTGTAGCGATGGCGAATGAGTGTTATGTAACATATCCTACAAAACAAGCCTATTGTTACTAATATCATTCATTCCGTGTAACTTAATGGATTGTTTGGCGCTATTGACGATGTTATCGAATTATTTTGATGCCATGTGGATTGTTTGCTTGCCATAAGATTCATTTTTGATAACGGTAACATTACCGAGCGGGGGCATGTGCTGCTTATCGCTTCCTCGAGTCTTTAAAGTGTATCCCGTATCAATGAAAGCGTTAGTCGTAAAACGATTCTTAAGGATTCTTGTTGCGGGGTGTAGTTTTGTCCTGTTGAGTCCACAGGTTGCTGTGGCAAAGGTCATGCCGAACATTTTGTTTATCTTTTCCGACGACCATGCAGTGCGTACAATTTCTGCTTACGCTGGGAAAAATGGAATCAATCAGACGCCGAATATTGATCGTATTGCCAATGAGGGGGCTGTTTTCACACGAAGCTTCTGTGGTAATTCCATCTGTCAACCGAGTCGGGCATCTATTCTGACCGGAAAGCACAGTCACAAGAATGGTGTGCTGAGCAATGGCTCAAGGTGGGATAACCAGCAACAGATATTTACGCGTCTATTAAGTGCGGGTGGATATCAGACCGCGATGATTGGGAAGTGGCATATGCACCCTACGCCCTCAACGGAGTTTGACTACCACTGCACACTCACTGGGAATGGTGGGCAAGGGCGTTATTATAATCCTGAGTTTATCAATCATGATGGGAAAACGGAAACTGTCATGGGTTACTCAACAGACGTGATTACGTCGAAGTCGATTGCGTGGCTCGAAGGTCGAGATAAGTCAAAACCCTTTATGCTGATGACTCAGTTTAAATCTCCCCACACCAATGTCATGCCGGCGTTACGCCATCTGGACAAGTATAAGGACGTGACCTTCCCAGCTCCTGCAAGTTACCACTCGGATAACAAGGGGCGGATCGATTACCTTGACCACACTTGGATGAAGATGCACGGTATGAAAGCTCCGGATGTTTTAAAGACAGGACCAGCCAAAGGGACGTATTCGCTTGCCGTAGAAAACAAGGCTTCTCAGCGAACCCGGAAGAATCACAAAACGTCAAATTTGCCTAAGTACTATTCTTACATGACGCCCAAGCAGTTGGATGCCTGGCATGCCCATTACGATCCGATCAATGCTGAATACGGTCGTCGTTTAGCTGCTGGTATGGTAAGCGAGGAGGAACAGGCTGAGTTTCCCTATCAGCGGTATCTCAAGGATTACCTGCGTTGTGTGCATGCGGTGGATGAAAATGTGGGCCGATTACTCAAGTATCTCGATGACAAAGGGCTCACGGAAAACACGATCGTTATTTACAGTTCGGATCAAGGGTTCTTTTTGGGGGAGAATGGCTGGACCGATAAACGCCTCATGGATGAGGTCACGATGCAGATGCCATTTATCATTCGCTGGCCGAAGGTGATCAAGGCAAGTCAGAGGATTGATTCCATGATTCAGAACATCGACTACGCACCGACGTTCCTCGAAATTGCCGGATTGAAGGTTCCGAAAGACATCCAAGGTCGTTCGCTGTTGCCGATATTGAAAGGAAAGACACCATCTGACTGGAGGACGTCACTTTACTACAGTTACCATCAAGCGGGTGCTTACAATTTACCCAGGATCGAAGGGGTGCGCGGCGAGCGTTACAAGCTGATCCGCTACTACGATCACCCGAAACTCAAACTGGGCGAACAGTGGGAGTTGTTTGATCTTGAAAACGACCCGGCCGAACAGAATTCTCTAGCCAAGGACCCTGAATACGCCGAGGTGATACAAACAATGCGTAAAGAGCTGAAGACTCTTCGTGAACAATACGGTGTGGAGGGCGTATCCAATCAATAATCGATGAAGCATATACCACGACATCCAGTCTCAGCGACTGATCGAATATCCAACCAGCAGTTGGTTGCCTATGGCCTGGGGGGACTGATCCCGATTGCCTTGTTTAATATTGCAGGGCAGTTGATGGGGTTGATTGGCAACATCGGTCTAGGCCTGAGTGCATTCTGGTTAGGTGTGGTGCTGATTATTCCACGCTTGTGGGATGCTGTTTCAGATCCCGTGATGGGGCACTTTTCCGATAACATTCGGACCCGGTGGGGGAGACGTCGTCCCTTTTTGCTGATGGGTGGAATTGCCGTGGCTCTGAGTTTTGTGCTCATGTGGTGGGTTCCCAAAGGCCCGGCTATCGAGGCGTGGTTTGGTAGTGAAGCTGCCTATGAATGGTTTCAGTTAGGTTACATTCTTGTCTTCCTGCTGATCTTCTTTACGGCATGCACTATTTTTGAAATTCCACATGGCGCGCTGGGTATGGAGATGTCAAAAGACCCGCATGAACGAACCCGGCTTTTTGGGGCCAAAAGCTTTTGGGGCAACCTTTTTGCCATGGGCACCCCCTGGCTTTTTGCCCTAGCCAATCTTGATTTCTTCAAAGGCACGGGAGGTAATGAGGCGGATGGGATGCGTTGGGTATCCATGCTCATTGCCGTGGTGCTAATCCCTCTGTCAATCTGGTGGTTTGTGGTTTGCAAGGAGCCTGGTTTTGAGCGGGTTCAAAAGCAAAAGAAGGAGGGGTTTTGGCATAACATGAAAGTGGCGGTAAAAAACCAGACCTTTCGCCGTCTTGTGGTCATCATTTTTGCTCTGGCGATGGGGTTTAATTTTGTTGGCTTGCTCAACTACTACATCACCATCTTCTATCTCTATGGTGGGGATAAAGCTGCGGCGGGCCCCCTGTTGGGGATCAACGGCACAATCTGGGCTGTTACCGGCTTGCTGGCAGTTTTTCCTCTTAATTGGGTTGGACGGAGTCTGGGAAAAAAGTGGACGCTGGCCTTGGCGATTGGACTCATGAGCCTGGCCCAGCTTTCGAAAATCGTCTGTTATAACCCAAGCTCACCGTATCTTGTCATTATTCCAACTGTTCTGCTTTCCGCCGGCATGCTGATGTTTTTTACCATGGGATCATCCATGCTGGGTGATATCTGTGATGAGGATGATTTGGCAACGGGAACCCGATCTGAAGGCAGTTATTATTCCGTCTACTGGTGGTTCATCAAACTCGGCACGGCTTTTGCCAGTTTTGTGACTGGCTCGCTGATTGTTCTCTCCCAGTTTGATGAGAAGCAAACCAAAGGGGTGGATGAACTGGAGGGGGCAGTCAAAAAGGCCCAGGAGCAATTTGAAAAAGAGAATCGGGAGTCGGCAAGCGGGCAACTCGAGCAAGCGAAGAAGATCTCATCTGAACTGATCGCTCATTTTTCAGAAAAGGGGGATGCGTTCCCGCACAGCCGGGATCATTACGACCTTCTTATCGAACAGACACAATCCGTCAACCATCAGCTTGACCATATGCTAGGGAGCCAAACCGAGGATCCGGTTTCCGCAGCATCCTTTGTCGGACTGACCGATCAGATCGAGCCGATCACGCAGCAGACGCCGACCGCTTTGCTGAGGCTTCGCATCTTTGAAATTGGCTTGCCGCTGGTGCTATGCGTGGTGTCATTTTGGCTGCTTCGCTTTTATCCGTTGACAGACAAGAGATCCTACGAAGTCAAACATTTGCTCGAAGAACGAAATAAACTGGGAGAGGAGGAAGAATGAAAAAATCGTTATTGATGGTTCCATTATTAGCAGGATTAGCAGGAGTAAGCGGACTTTCTGCTTGTAAGAAAGTTGAAAAAAACGAGGAAGTGACAGTCGCGCAAGCCTCTGCTTCTTCTGATGCTGTATCGGCGGAAGATGATGCTTTTCTCGCCGACCTCGAACGCCGATGTTATCGCTATTTCGAAGAAACGGCAGATCCTGATACTGGCTTGATTGCTGACCGCTGGAAAGCCGATGGCTCGGATACCTGGGACACGGCGGGTATCGCGGCCACTGGGTTTGGCCTTACGGGTCATGCCATTGCCGTCAAACGTGGCTGGATCACCAAGGATGAAGGGATTGCCCGTTCTAGGAAAGTCCTGCTCTTTATGCGCGACAAGGTGGAGCATAAACGTGGTTTTTACTATCAGTTCATCAACCGAAGCACGGGAGAACGTGAGCCGAACTCTCCGGCATCGACGATTGATAATGCGCTCTTTGTTGTAGGTGCTCTGACGACTGCGGAGGCATTCCCTGATAGTGATATTCCAGCCATTGCCAATGAGATCTATAACCGAATGGACTGGGCATGGATGTTGGATGGAAATGAGTTTCTTCAGCATGGCTGGAAGCCTGAAGAGGGGTTTCTCAAAGCCGAGTGGAAAACCTATTGTGAGCACATGGTGCTTCTCTTGTTAGCCGTGGGAGCGGAAAAGAACCCCATTCCACCCGCATGCTGGGATGTCTGGGAGCGTGGTCCATTACTTGAATTTCAAGGTGAGAAATTTGCCCATTACCCACCGCTCTTTATTCATCAATACTCACAGGCGTATTTTGATTTTCAAAATTACAAAGACAAACACCTCGATTACTGGAGGAATTCCCAACTTGCGACCTTGGCTCAAATCGATTACATGAAACGCTTGGCCGAAGCTTATCCGGACCAAATGGGCCACTACAGTGATGATTTGTGGGGTCTGACCGCTTCCGACGGCCCGGATGGTTACAAGGACTGGGGGGCTCCCTACAAAGATCCTCGCTTGCGGCCGTGGCGTGGGGTTGACGGCACACTCGTACCTTCCGCGCCAGGCGGGTCGTTGGCGATTTGTCCGGAGCCGTCGATTCACACGCTGAAAGTCCAAAAAGATCGCTTCGGCGATCAAGTTTACGGCCGTTACGGCTTTGCCAACGCTCATAACCCACGGACGGGCTGGGTCAGTGAATATTGCCTCGCCATCGATACCGGAATCACCTTGTTGATGGCGGAAAACACACGATCCGGATACGTCTGGAACACCTTTATGAAGCACCCTGCGGCGGTTCGTGCCTTTGAACGCGCTGGTTTCAAAAACATTCAAAAACCAAACAAATAATGACTCAATCTGTCTTAGAGATCAAACGAGACTGCCAGACCTCGACAACACTAGCGAAACACGAGCAGTTGCTTGCTCATACATTGGGTGACCCATCAGGTCTTCATTTTCAGTTTCTTTCTGGTGGTCGATTGCATGCGGTCCGCTATGGTGCGGAGTTTTTACTGAACCTGATGCTGGGCTGTCCATTGTCAGGGAGCTTGCAACGGCTCTATGTCGAGTTGGATACCGCTGGGCAACGGCGTGTCGTCACCGTGATGGGGCCCGGATCCCAGGCCGAGTTTGCGATGGATGCCAGCCGGGCTCAATGGCGGGTTGTCGACGGTGATACGACGATTGTGACCACACTTAGAATCCATGATTCGGGTAAGGGCTGGGATTTGATTGTGGCCGTTGACAATCAGGCGGACGCTCCGATTACTTGGCGGGCGTTTCATGGTCTGGATGTCGGGTTGTCCCATGTTGGGGCCTTGAGGATCAATGAGGCCTATGCCAGCCAGTATCTCGACCATCGTGCGCTTGATCATGCCGATTATGGCAAGGTGGTGGCGAGCCGTCAAAACCTCGAAGTGGACGGGAAACATCCGGTGATGCTTCAGGCTTGCTTGAGCGGATGCGCAGAACTCGCCACTGATGGGCGGGATGTTTTTGGCGGACCGCTCGAACGGTCTAACCTGTTGCCCCTGCGCATGCGCGAGGGCTCACAACGTATGCCCGGGGTCAAACAAGGTGAAATGTCTTATGTCGCTATGCTCTCGGATGATCTTTCGGCTGCTGCGGGAGCTCGTTCAAGCTGTCAATTTGTGGGCGTCTTGATTGAAGATCACCAAGAACCTACGTCGGATGAAACTTTGCACCATCTCGATCAAGTGTGCTCTGCCGATGGCGCAGATCGACCGGTCGAGGCCGTGTTTTCCAGAAGTCAGCGATCCCTGTTTGATGCACCGAACGTGGTCCACGGAGTGGACATGCTGGACGATGAGCTGAAGGTGTTTTATCCGGATGCGTGGAGCCTTGAGGAACGTTCGCCAGAGGGGACATTGTGGTCATTCTTCACGGGTGATGATGCAAGGCATGTTGTGACCCTCGCCAAGGAATCATTGATGGGCCGGCCTCATGGCACGATTTTACGTTCCGGAGCTGGTGATTTCCCCGCACCGGAACAATTATCCAGCACCTGCTTCGCTGCGGGGATCTTTCATTCGTTACTGAGTGCCGGACACGTATCGTTTAACCGTATGCTTAGTTTCCCCCGTGAGGCCTGTGGCCTGATGACGGCGTCGGGGCAGCGTATCTGGATGGCCAATGATCAAGAGGGCGAAACCAAATGGTCTCTCCTGGGGGCTCCTTCTGTGTTTGAAATGGGAATGACCATGGCCCGTTGGATTTACGTTTTGCCGGAACGAACCGTGGAGGTTGTTTCCTACGTGGATGATGAGAAAAGTGAGTGTGGCTTGGATATCAGGGTGATTTCCGGAGCCGATACTGAGTTCCTCATTACCAGTGGCTTGATTGGTGGTATTGCCGAATACGATGCCCCCGCGCAACTGGATATCGACACCAGCCGTGCGTTGGTTCGATTAACTTCCGCTCCTGATAGTATGTGGCGACAACTTGATACCGAGTCATCCTTTGTTCTGCAGGCTGAAGACCCGGAATCAGTCGCCGATATTTCAGGCGCTGAAGCGCTTGGCGGAAGTAGCTCGCATGCGATGCTCGTGGTGCAAACAAAGTCCGTGAATAGCGCACGCTTCACCATGAGGGCCGAGTTGGGGGTAACGGATGGTTTTGATGGTGAACGTTGGACGCAAATGGCGAGTGCCCTGAAGTTTAAAGGGGATACGCCTGAGGTTGAACGCCTGAATAACATTGTTCCTTGGTTCGTACACAACGGTATGATCCACTTTACTGTTCCCCACGGGATTGAACAATACAACGGAGGCGCTTGGGGGAGTCGGGATGTGACGCAGGGATCTGTGGAATTGCTCCTGTCCTTTGGTCGATATACCAGCTGCCGGCGTGTCCTCATTGATGTGTATCGTCACCAATACGCAGAGGGGCACCACTGGCCGCAGTGGTTTATGTTGGAACCATTTGGCGAGATCATGCAGTCCCATAGCCACGGTGACATTCCGATGTGGCCGATCAAGTCACTCTGCGACTATCTTGAAATAACTTCCGACTTCGCCATTTTTGACGAACCCGTGCCATGGACCAACCCCGATGGAAGTCAGTCGAGTCAAGTCACGACCTTCAAAGACCACGTCCAGAAAAATCTCACTTGGTTGCGTGAGCACTGCGTGCCAGGTACCGCATTGATCAGTTATGGAGACGGCGACTGGAATGACTCCCTGCAACCTGCAAAAGCGGAACTCAAGGAGAATCTTGTCAGTTCATGGTCGGTCGCTTTGTGTTACCAGACGGTCAGCCGTCTAGCAGAAGTCTCACGCCAGAGCGGCATCTCCTTCGATGGCCTGGATGGCTTCGCCGATGCAATCCGCCGCGACTTTCATGATCGTTTGATCATTGATGGGACTGTCTGCGGTTTTTACCTCTTTGATGGTCATGGGCATGGGCAGGGGACACCACTTCTCCACCCACAGGACGACCAGACTGGGATTCATTACCGACTTCTTCCCATGACACGTTCCATGATTGGTGGGCTTTTCACTGCGGATGAAGCAGAACATCACAACCGCTTGATCGAAGAACATCTGCTGGCTGCGGATGGAGCCCGTTTGATGGATCGGCCACCCCGGTACAAGGGGGGGCAGAATGATATGTTCCAACGCGCGGAAACGAGCCCCTGCTTTTCCCGTGAAATTGGAATTTTCTACACCCACGCGCACTTGCGCTATATCGAGGCGATGGCCCGTCTGGGTAAAGCGGATGAGATGTGGACGGCCATAGGGAAAGTCAACCCGGCCGGGATTGGCGATTCCGTGCCTAATGCCTTGCCTCGTCAAGCCAATGCTTACTTCTCGAGCTCCGACGCTGCGGTGGCCACCCGCTATGAAGCGGATGAAAACTACGCGTCTATCAAGTCGGGAGATATTCCCGTCGAAGGAGGATGGCGCATCTATTCCAGCGGTCCGGGAATCTTTCTTCAGGTTGTCATGAGCTGTATGGTCGGGATCCGTCGCCGTTATGATCACGTCGAGATCGACCCGGTGCTCCCCCGTTGTCTGGACGGACTTGAAGTCGTGGCCCCATGGGGTGACAGATCGTTGAATATCACCTTCAAGATCAAAGGTAATGTGAGCGGACCCGAATCGGTGAAGCTGAATGGCTCGCTACTCGAGCCAGTGGGGAGAACGGAAAACCCATACCGCAAGGGAGGCTGGGTGATTGATGGTAAGAGCTTTGACGCTCTTTTTCAAGAAGAAGGTAACGAACTCGAAATCCAACTTTAAACTATGAAAAATACAATAATTGCGGTGTTTTCCGCTATGATGATACTTCCCGTTTTTGGTGAAGTCGTTGTGAGTGTCAATGAGGGAGAAAGTGCCCGCGAAATGATTCAGAAATCGATTGATTCTCTACCCAAAGAAGGTGGCTCCATCTTTATTCCTGCGGGTCGTTACGAACTTGACGGTATGGTGCATATCAATCGCTCAAACGTCACACTACGCGGAGAAACGGGGACCTTGTTGGTACTCGGTGATGCCGTCAAACAGCCGAATATTCTCATAGGTAGCGATGCCGCACATCCAGATCCTAAGAAGAAGATTAAACATATCACGATTGCCAACCTTGAGTTAGACGGGAATAAAGACAGGCAGGATAGTGAATACCATCCGACCAAACCATGGCTCCGGAATAACACGATCGATATCCGTGGCGTCGATGACTTGCGGGTTGAAAATGTGGACTGCCATCACGCTCGGAGCGGGGGGATCGTTGCCAGCTGGGGGTGTGAGCGGATCTGGATCCGTGGATCATCGTTCCACCATAACTTTTTCGATGGCATCGCCCTCTACACGAGTGACGGCATCATGGTGTCGGATTTCTACTGTTATGAAAATAAATCAGCTGGACTCAGTTTGGACAACAAGCTGAAGAATGTCACCTTCACCAACGGTCATATTTATAAAAACAATGATTGTGCCATCTTTGCCCGGGACTGCACGGCGGTGAATTTTCGTAATCTAAACATCCACGACAATGGCGAACATGGTGCTTTTTTAGCCCATCAAGTTTACCCGGAGGGGCATAAGAAGGAAAATCAAATCGTGCCCGACAGCGGAATGCACGATTGTTCATTTACGTCCTGTTCCTTTACCAACAACGGCGGCCATGGAGTGTGTTTTTCTTCCTCCTCGAAGATGTCCAGTGGGAATAGCATTATCGGATGCCTTTTCAGCCATAACAAGGAGTCGGCCGTGAGCAATGTGGAAGAGGGCTTTCTGGTGCAATCTGGAAACATCGAGCAGAAGAAAGGGGACTATCGCCCAATCAAAAAAACACCAGCGAAAGGGCAATAACTGCAAAAAGTGGCATTCCTCACTGCCACCCTTACGAAATCGATTCAGACCAATACCTATAAGATCAAGATGAGCATTCCAATCAAACTCGCTCTGCTTCTAGCCGCGTCATCACAGGCTTTGGCTCTCACTTTGCCGACCGTCTTTACCGACCATATGGTTCTCCAACGTGGTCAGAAGGTTCCTGTGTGGGGGACGGCAGATCCCGGTGTCGGGGTGACGGTTTCTTTTGCCGGGCAAATCGCATCAGGTACATCAGATTCCCAGGGGAAATGGCGAGTTGATCTTGCTCCGTTGAAGGCGAACAAACAGCCTGGTGAGCTCATCGTAAAATCCGCTGGAGAGCAGACTGTGATCAAGGATGTGCTGGTTGGAGAAGTCTGGTTTTGCTCCGGCCAGTCGAATATGCAGTGGTCCATGCGGCAGAGTGGTAACCCGGATGCGGCGATCGCTGCTGCCAATTTCCCTCTCATCCGACTCTACAAGACCCCACTTGTGCCGTCGAATACACCATTGGACCAAATCAATGCAAGCTGGCAGGTTTGCAGCCCTCAAACGGTTGAGCACTTCTCAGCGGTCGGTTATTACTTCGGAAGAAAACTTCACCAGGAGCTTGATGTGCCTGTGGGGCTTCTTCTCAGTGCTTGGGGGGGGACAAGGATTGAACCATGGACCCCACCTTGTGGTTTTGAAGGGATCGACGCTGTTGCTGATATCCATGAGATGGTTAAAAGAACCCTGCCAGATTCACCGGAGTATCAAAAAAACATGCAAACGTATCTCAAGGATTTAGATGCGTGGCGTGACCAGGCAGGGGAGTCCTTGTCTCGTCAAGTAGCGGTAACAGAACCTCCCAAGTTTCCCAAAGAGCTGATACTCGGTGGCAATCACCAGACGGCAACGAAGCTATACAACGGCATGATCCATGCGCATGTTCCGTTCGCCATCAAAGGGGCAATTTGGTACCAAGGTGAATCCAACTACCGTGAAGGCGCACTCTATACGGAAAAAACCAAGGCCCTCGTCCGTGGTTGGCGAAAACTTTGGGGCTACGACTTCCCTTACTATTTTGTCCAGATTGCACCATACAAGTATGGAAATGACGCTCCGGAAAAACTCGCGGAGTTCTGGGAAGCTCAGGCGAATATCGTCAAGACGGTTCCCAGAACGGGAATGACCGTCGTCAGTGACTACACCACGCTCAATGATATCCACCCTCCGAATAAGTTGATTCCGGGCACGCGACTCGCGCGTTTGGCTCTTGCCCACGATTACGGTAAGGATGTTGTCTCCACAGGACCGGTATTCCAGAAAATGATCGTGCAGGGGAGTTCTTTGAAACTCTTGTTTGATGCTGCCAAAGGTTTGAAAACCCGTGATGGCAAAACACCGGACTGGTTTGAGCTTGCAGGCGAAGATGGTGAATACCATAAAGCCGTCGCTCAGATCCAGGGTGAGGCGGTGATCGTTAAATCCGTTGAAGTTGCCAAACCCTTGGCTGTCAGGTTTGCCTGGCACAAGCTGGCCACTCCCAATTTAGTCAATGAAGCTGGCATCCCCTGCGCCACATTCCGCGCCGGTAAACTTCCCATCCCGCCCAACTCGGCCTCCGCCCATGTTCCCGAAGCCAAAGAATACCGCGTGATCTATCAGATTGATCTTCCGAAAGATGCCAACTACGCCAAAGGGGGAGCCCAATACCAGATCGATAACAGCACCAAGGATAAGTCTCCTTTTCAGAGAGTTGCCTACTATCTCGAGCTCGAGAGCCGCGATGGGAAAAAACAATACGTGTTTGCTTCGATGAACAAATTCACCGATGATTTGAAAAAACTGGGCATCCCGACAGCCTCCAGTGGCGCCCGTTTTATGCAGAAAGTGTCCGGGTTAACGATCCGGACCAACGTTCGTGGTTTAACTCCCTGCACGAATTCCGACGGCGGAAATATCGAGTTTTGGCCAGGTAATTATGGCCCTGCCAATACCACAAAAATCCCAGGAGCCAGTGACAAATTATACGACTTCGGCGACCAGTCGAACTCCCAAATTCCAGGATACGGATCCATGCAGATTCACCACTGGAAAATGAAGCAAACCGCCTTTGCTCTGAATCACTGGGGGAATAACGGCATGCTCGATGTGGGTATTGGTAATGCCAGTGTGAACAATACGGATTGGACCTTTTCCGCCAATGGTGGACAATATAAAACGATCCGGCTCACCGTCATGGTGAAGTAAGTGATGAAGCTGTCAATAAAGGCCAATACGGTGGTTTTAGCCCAGTAAAGTTAGCCCTCAGAAAAGGAGTGCTTTGTGAAGCGCCCCTTTTGAGTAAATGGCTTGTTGCCTCTCTTGAATAACAATCTTCAACAGCATAGCTTACTGTGGAGCTGAAACGTTCCGTTTGGAATGAGTCCGTTTAAAAGATGCATGGGAACTAAAAAACGGGAGAGCCGGAGCCCTCCCGTTTGATTAAACACACAAATGAAAATGATGAGTTCCTGCGTTGCAGGGACTTTTGTCTTTCTTAGCCTTTACGGCGACGCAAGATGAGTGCGAGGCCTCCAAGTCCGAGAAGGGCTGTAGTGGAAGGCTCGGGGACCGCATTGACGGTGAGAGCTGCAACAGGATCATCATCTGCTTCAAAGGTGAACATGCGGATGTTGTCGATGTCGCCTGTAAACGGATTTACCCCGCCACTCGCAACTGCCAAGTGACCATTATTGGCTTGATCAAAAACAGGAGCTTTATCTTGCGCAACCGGGCTTCCGATCGGCTGGCCGTCGATGTAAAAGGCAGACACTCCATCATCTCGGATTACAGCAAGATTTACCCACTCATTTGCCACTGCTGCAGCACCTCCCCCCCCAATGAATGAAACATTCTGATAACCTGCCATCCAATTTCCATCATTACGCAAATAAAACTCAAGTGCGCCAGTTAAGGTTCCGGTTCGAAAAACTTCAGCGATATTCGTACCAGCACCTTGGGTGAGATTACTCGTGCGCACCCACAACTCGACAGCAAAATTATCGGTCGCGAATCCAGAGAAGTCTGCTCCCCAGTTAAAATCAGCATCAAACGAAGTGTAGGTGCCAGATACCGGGGAAGGGTTCGTGGTATTTGCTGTCGGAGATCCGCCTCTTCCCGTGAAATGAGATGATCCAACAGAATCTTGAGGTATGCCAGACTCAAGGGTCCCTGTCTCACCCAGTTCATAGAGGTGCGTTTCTGTAATAGCGGCCTGGGTCATAGTCGTGGCGCCTGCCGTGAGTAATAAAAATAATTTTTTCATAATCGTTGTTGTTGGTTTTTGAGATGTGGTTCTGCAGATCGCTTTTTGAGAAATAGAATAATACACCCAAGAGTTATGTGATAGGTAACATTTTGTAGGAGGGGGGCAAGATTAAAGTTTCATTTTTTTATCATGCGAAATGAAGTTTCCTGGTTTTACGAGGGGTCGATAAAGGTAATGTTTACTATGCTTCATCTTGAATAGTTACCATTAACATAGTTTGTGTTTTGGAGGGGATGTCGATGTGGAGTTCTTTTTGTGAATGGGTTTTGATGGGTTTGCCGTTGAGGGTAGCGGATTTGATCTCGCGTGGGAGAATCACCCTGAGTGTTTGTGCTTTGGAGGCCTCGATGGTAGCCTGAACGTTCGCTCCTCCTTTGGACCAAATAAGTTGATTGAGAGAGATACCGCCGCGGGCACGCATCCCTCGCACGGTGCCAGTTGGCCATTCCTTGGGCAGGGCAGGCATGAGTTTGAGGACGCCGGGGCGGGAACTGAAGAGCATTTCTTGCACGGCGGAGACAAAACCCATGTTGGACTCGATCTGGAAGATCGGGCCTTGGCTCATGGTGACAGGGCCACCGCGCCAGTCATTGTGGGTCGTTAATAAGTTTTCTAACACACAGGCTTGGGCGAGCCATTTCAAACACTGGTAGGCCTTGGCTCCCTCACCGCCGCGGGCGTAGAGGTTGGCACTGTGCATGAGTGACCAACCGGTGTGATGCTCGAGCCCAGCTTCCAGGCGTCGATTGACGATGTTGACAAAGGCGTCGAAGAGTTCCGGTGAGCTGTCCTCCTTGTTGATTTCCATGCCCGGCATAAGCGAGTAGGCGTGGGTCATGTGGCGATGCGCGGGATTGTCGAATAGATCGGGGTGAAGCCATTCTTTGGCCGCTCCTTCGGCGTTGATTGCGTAGGGGCGGAGTTTTTTGCACATGGCTTTCCATGTGGGTAACTCCTCGGTGTAGACGCCTGCGATCTCGGCACCTGTGACCAAGTTGGTCAGCATCTCGCGGATGGCGGCATATTCCCAAGTCGAATTCATTTGTGTGGCGAGGTGGCGACCTCCAATGCGCTCGCCGTCTCGGGCGAAGGGGCCGTTTTCAGGGGAGTTGCTTGGTATGATGTCGTAATAGCCATCTTTATTGAGCACGAGATAATCCTCATAGAAATGAGCGGCCTCGCGCATGAGGGGGAGCGCACGCTCGGTGAGGAAGGTAGCGTCATCGGTGAACTGGTAATAATCCCAATAGTGCTGCGCTACCCATGCGTTGATGCCTGGTAGGTGAATGAGGTGGGGGCTGTTTATTTTAACAATACCATCCTCTTTTCCGCAGGGGATGGGGTTCAGGTAGATCCCGCGAGTGCCGTAGAGGCGTTTGGCATTGATGCGTGCTCCTGGCAGCAGGGCGTCGAAGAGATCGAAGAATGGCAGCATCTGCTCTGCCATATTGCCGTCCATGATATGCCAGTGAATCATGGGCATATTGATGTTCATGAGGTGGATCGCCCACATCGGTGTATAGTCGGCGTTCCACAGTCCGGTGAGGTGGACGGGGTCGCCTCCGGCGCGGCTGCCCACCACGTTTAAATAACGTCCCATCGCCCAAAGGCGTTCAGTGAGGGCAAGAGGAAGGTCGCCTTGATAGGCGCGGGCGAGCAGGGCCTCGTTGGGCAGTTGCCGCTCACTTGCGGTGGCGTTGAGATCGACCGTCGCCGATGAAAACAGGGCTTGGTGGGCTAGAACGTGTTTGGTGAGGAAGTCTTGATAGGTTCCGCTGAGGGCTTCGAGCTCGTTGTCCAGACGGTCAAAAGCATCGCTGGCATCCGCATAATGAAAGGTTTTAACTGCCAGTAAAGCGTGGCTTGCTCCTGACAGCTTCAGTCGGCCGTCCTGGTTGTTTAATGTTCCATCGTGCGTGATGACGCGTGCAACGGCTCCGAAGTCCTTGAGCGCGGACGGGGTGCCCGGGTTGCTTGCCTTGTAATGAATAAAGTCACCACTGGCCGTTGTTTGTGCCTTGAAGCGTGCAGGGTTTCCGATGCCGCGCGCCGTTTCCGGGGCGTGCAGGCCCAGGCTTAGTGCTGCCTGAAGTTTTCCTGGGTGATCACATTTCAATTGGATAAAAAGAATGTCCTTCTGATTGTTGGCCCGGGATACGAAGGTCCGGCGCTCAAAGCGGGCCCCATCGGATTTCCATGTTACGGCGGCTTCGGCTTTGTTCATGTCGACGGATCGACGGTAGTCTGAGTAATCGACTTTAGGAGAGGTGATGTGGACATCGCCGATCATCAGAGGGCTTCCATTAGATGCTTTGTAGTCGCTTTGTTTGATTGCTTCGTAGTAAATTTGTCCAGCCTTGGTGAAGGCTCCATTCGGTTTGTAATCTTTACTGGTGAGCAGGGATCGAAGGTGCTTCAACTTGCCACTGACGTTGGGTAGGTTGGTGGGGCTGCGCTTCATCCACCAGTGGTTGGCGTGCATCATCATCACACGTTCATCTTCAACTCCACCGTAGACCATGGCTCCAAGCTCACCACTTCCGACGGGGTAGGCGTCACGCCAGTGATCTTTGAAATTCATCCCCTTGAGCTCATGGTGTTTCCAGTCCGCCGGTTTTGTGCTGGAGAGTTGATACGGCAGGGGGGATTGTGTCGGAACTGTTGAGCTCGGCTCGATCGGGCTTAGCTCCTTGAGCGGGCGAAGAATGATACGTTTTACATTGATCGGTGCCCACTGGTCTCGGTGTGGGCTGATCGTCAGCGAGTGCCGTCCCTTCTGCAGTGTGAAAGATCCAAGCTGCAGGGTCTGGTATTGGTCGTAGCCACCGGTGGATTGGGTGACGACCGCTTGTCGTTGATCTCCGACAACGAGGTCGAATCGGCTGCGGGGTGAGTCTTGGGCGATTTCGGCCTCGAGCGAAAAACGTGCATCATGATTGGTTTTGAATTTCCACGATACCCATGATTGGGGGGATACCCAATAGGCGATGTTGTTTCCGTGCGGGCTCTTGGCCACGCCGGTTTTTTTCTCGTCGGGGTTGTGGATGCTTGCACTGTCTGCGATGAGGTTGAGCATTCCGTTATCTGCCTGACGAATGGTTTGCGCTTGGGTGGGTGTTAATAGGCCGGCTACCAATAGGCTGAGTAGCATGAAGTGTTTTTTCTTGTTGGTCATGGTCTTGATCTTGGTGAGGCGCTCTTGTTGGGGATTAGAGGGCGCAGAGGGGTTCTCGGTAAAGGGTGGGCTGGGTAAAGGGTGGGTGAAATTTGTCTGTGTTTGATTACTTGTTCAGATCCTTGTCGTCAGGCTTGAGTTCGTCTTGGGATTGATTCCAGAGGCGGTATGGGTCATCGAGGCGGCGCATTTCCGAAAGCAGCAAGGCTTCCATTTCTGCAAGTTTGGCTGCGTGTTGCGGCTGCTCTGCGAGATCGGTCAAATGGTTGTTCTTTTTACCGTGTTCGGGGAGGAACTCATGGGGGTTTTCTTTGAGGTTGAAGAGTTGGGTCTCGCGCACCTTGCCATCCATGGTGTCGTATTTGATCAATTTCCAGTCGCCCTTCTTGACAGCACGGATACCAGGCTTAGTCCCGCCGCAATACACTCCAAAAAGGGTCTCGCGAACGACGTCTTTTTTGCCTGTTAGCACGGGCTTCAGGCTTCTGCCTTCAACGGAGTCAGGCGTGGCTACTCCAGCGAGGCCGCAGAGTGTCGGCAGAACATCGAGAAGATAGGCGTTCCCTTGGACGCGTGTTCCGGGCTGGATTCCAGGGCCTTTGACGATGAACGGCACGCGCCACGTATGTTCATACAGGTTTTGTTTCCCCTGTAGTCCGTGGCGGCCAATGGCCATGCCATGGTCAGCGGTGTATATGATGTAGGTATTGTCCAGTTCTCCCATCGCCTCGAGCTTTTTCAAGACCCGAGCAATTTGCCTGTCGATATTTTCGTTGCAGGCAAACTCGCGGCCCAGTTCATTGCGAATGGTGAGGGGGTCTCGACGTTCCCATACGCCCGACACCTGAACCTCGTCACGCAAGTGCGGGTGCCCATGAGGGAAGGGATGTGCTTCAAGGTGATTGACGGGCAACTTCGGTTGTCTCGGGTTGGCAGGAGGGAGGCTGTTTTTGTCTCGATGGTTGGTGGCTCCGTATTTAGCGATCAATTCGGGCGTGCCGTCGCGGGTATCATGGGGGTGGGAAAACCCGAAGTAGATCAGGAAGGGGGCTTTGTTCTGCTTCTTTTCCCTCTCGTTAAGGTAGTCCATCACTTGGTCGCCATGCCAAGCGCTTCCACTTTCGGCGGTTCCTCCTCGTTTGGTTGCGTCGCGGACGACTTGAAATTTTCGGTTGGCCGCCGCGTAGCTGTTGCCTTTTTTACACGTACGCATCGTATCGTAGTTCGCACGGTTAAAAACGGCGGCCATGACATTTTCCTCAATGTCATCCGGGCAATGTTTACCTTTCTGCGAATTGGGCAGGTGCCAAAGTGTGCGACCGGTCATAATCATATGGCGTGATGGTGTACACACCGCTCCACTGAATGAACCCATGTGGTAGGCCCCATCAAAAACCATGCCCTCCGCTGCGAGTCGGTCGATTGCAGGAGTGTCTTGGATGGATTCAGGATTGTAAATTTTCAAATCAAAGGGGGATTGGTCATCGACGAGGATAAAAAGGATGTTTGGGCGATCCTTGGTAAAATTCTCGGCTGAAACGGTCAAGACGGTTGTTCCCGACAGCAGGACGAGGGACAGGGTCGTCAATCCTTTTCGTATCGATGTGTGCGCGAACTGATGGCATGGGAGAGATTTTAATCTCTGGAATACACGAAGAGGTAATCTCTGTTTAGTGTTCATCGTCATGTGGGTATGCTTGTTCTGGCCCTACGTCAACAAGAAATGTTATCAGTAACGCTATTTCGACTTTTCTTGTGACAGGCGGTTGAAAAGATCATCATCCGGTCGCCGTATCCATCGAAGCCGACGACTTGGAGATTTTAATCTGTCAGAATACACGACACCTCCATTGTTAATCATTTAGAAAAGGTGATTCCGATGATTCGAGCCTCTCTCCCCTTGGGTGGGGACGGCGAGTTGATGACGATTTTTTCATTTTCCACTTGTGAATCTGCTTAAATTAGTTACTGGTAACAAAGTCGTCGTTACCCTTGATGGGATGAATGTGATGAGGAATGAGAGACAGAGAAGGCCTAGCCTGGTGATTCGAGCCAATCGTGAAAACCCAAACCATCATCTTTGGAATAACCAGGGGGTGTGGTGGTGTAATATGACGGTTCACTTTTGTGATGGGACATCGGAGCGGCATCGGTTTTCATTAAAGACCCGGGATATGGAGCAGGCTCGAGCGAGACGTGATCGGATATTCGAAGATATTGAGAAGCTCTCCTATGAGTTGAAATAAGATGACATTTGCTGCGATAAGCCATTGAAGACTTTATACGAATCGACAAGATAAACAGAATATTATAGTTAGATAGCTAAGGACCATGAACCTAATACTTCCAATCCATCATGCCAATCTCAGGCGATCTGCCCTGTGTGTAGTCTCCTTGTTGTTCTCTGGCCTATGCAGCGTGTGGGGGGATGAAAAGGCGCCCAATATTGTGATCATTCTGGCCGATGACATGGGTTACGCGGATGTGGGCTTTAACGGCTGCAAGGACATTCCGACACCGCATTTGGATGCTCTGGCTGATTCCGGAGTCCGGTTTGTCCAAGGTTATGTTTCTGCTTCGGTTTGCGGGCCGTCACGGGCAGGTCTCTTAACGGGGCGGTATCAACAGCGCTTCGGTTGTGGAGAAAACGCTCCCGAAGAAGGGTGGCCGGATCATCCGCGTTGCCGCGATGCGGGGGTTCCCCGCTCAGAACAACTACTCAGCGAACTGCTCAAGCCCGCGGGTTATCGTACGGGGGTGATCGGGAAGTGGCACCTAGGTCTGGATGAACCGCTCAGGCCAAACAGCCGTGGGTTTGATTATTTTTATGGCTTTCTCAACGGTTCTCATTCGTTTACGCATGCTCATAAAAAGTGGGGGAAACACCCTGAATTGTGGCCGATCTACCGGAACCGTGAACCGTTGGATTACCGAGGGTATTTGACGGATACCTTCACGGATGAGAGTGTGCACTTTATCGAACGAAATAAAGAACGTCCGTTTTTTCTTTATGTGACTTATAATGCGGTGCACTCCCCGTGGCAGGCTCCTGCCAATGTCGCTGACAAGGTTCGGCACATTGCCGATAAAAACCGCCGTGTGTATGCCGGGATGTTGGTTTCTCTGGACGATGGTGTGGGCCGGATTATCAAGTCGCTCAAGGATCAGGGGGTTTATCAGAACACTGTGGTTGTTTTTCTTAGTGACAATGGAGCCCCTAAAAGCTCGTCGGCGAGTAGTGCCCCCTTGCGTGGATTCAAAGGGGATACCTATGAAGGTGGGACCAGAGTGCCCTTTGTCATGTCCTGGCCTGCTAAAATCCAAGCAGGTACTGTTTATGCACACCCAGTCAGCTCCCTTGATTTGGTCCCGACCATGGTTCAGCTAGCAGGTGCGAAGCCGGCAAAGAAGAGATTGGACGGCGTGGACCTCATGCCTTTCATTCTTGGTGAAAAGCGAGATCGTCCACATGAGGTGATGTTTTTCCGTCGAGATGACGATTATGCGATCCGTCAGCAGGATTGGAAACTGCTCTGGAACAACGGGGCACCTTCCGGCACCAGAAAAGTCGAGTTGTTTAATCTCGCAGATGATCCGAATGAAACAACGGATTTGATCAGTCAATATCCTGAAAAAGCTAAAAAGCTTCAAAAACAGTTCGATGCCTGGGATGGTAAGTTGCCCGATAATGCATGGTGGGGTGGCCCTAAAAACCGAAAACGCTAATCCTTATACAATACAGCAAGCGATGAACATTCAATCGACTCTTGGCTGCCTGATGGCTTGGCTTGTGTTAGTCGCGTCTTCCATGGCCTCTGACAAGCCAAACATCATTTTTATCCTGATCGATGACCTCGGTAAGGAATGGCTCAGTTGCTATGGTGGTGAAGGTATCAAGACGCCCGCCATCGATGAGCTTGCCAAGGAAGGCATTCGCTTTAATAACGCTTACTCGATGCCGCAGTGCACGCCAAGTCGGGCTTGTTTTCTGACCGGACAGTATCCTTTTAGAAATGGCTGGGCAAACCACTGGGACGCCCCACGATGGGGAGTGGGGTACTTTGATTGGGAGAAAAACCCATCGATCGGGCGGACGTTGAAATCCGCTGGATACGCCACCGCTGCAGCTGGCAAATGGCAGCTCAACGATTTTCGTGTTCATCCCGATGCCATGGTGAAACACGGCTTTGACGAGTATTGCATGTGGACCGGAGCCGAAGGGTCGAAGGTGCCGGGACATACGCATAAAAGCGCCCAACGCTACTGGGACCCCTACATCCATACCAAGGAGGGCAGCAAAACCTATCCAGGGAAATTTGGACCGGATATCTACAACGATTTCATTCTGAACTTCATCACGGAAAACAAAGACAAGCCGTTTTTTATCTACTACCCGATGGCACTGACACACGGGCCGTTGGTACACACCCCTCTGGCTCCCGACGCGAAGTCGAAATTGGAAAAGCACGTCGCCATGGTCGAATACACCGATTTCCTGCTTGGTAAGATTGTTAAGAAACTTGATGAGCTTCAAATTCGTAAAAACACCCTTGTTATTTGGACTTGTGACAACGGAACTTCCGGATCGATTTCCAACAAACGAGAAAGCCGCTTGGTCAAAGGAGGTAAAGCCAAAACGACAGAGAATGGGGTGAATACACCGTTCATCGTCAGTTGTCCTGGGCTGGTTCCTCAAGGTAAAGTCAGCGATGCCTTGGTCGATTTCACTGACATGCACAAGACCTTCGCCGACCTGGCGGGGGTAAAACAGGAGCCAGGTTATGCATACGATGGCTACTCTATGATGGATGTCTTTCTCGGAAAAAAAGAGAACTCGGCACGTCCGTGGATTCTGGGTATGGGGTGTCACCCCGCCAAGCTAACCGATCAAGGGGTGGAGACCACACACCTGTTCCGCGATCGTGTGATCAGAGAGAAACGATTCAAACTCTTTGTCGGGCCCGACCGCAAACCGGTCAAAGTCGTCGATGTCATCAACGACCCCGATGAACAGATCAACCTGCTCAACAACCCGGAATACAAGGAGGTGTGCGACCGACTCATCGCCGTCATTCCAACATTACCCAAAGTCGACAATGACCCGCAGTATCGCCCCATTCCATCTGAAGACTGGGAGGCAAAGTCCAAGGCGAAAAGCCAGCTGCATAAAAAGGGACATCCGGATTACGTTTCAGGTCCTAAAAAGGAGCGAAACCGGAAGAAGAACAAAGCGAACAATTAGCCCTAAAACCTAATCTCACAGTAGAATGAAAAAATTAATCAAACCCATGTTACTTGTCACGATATTGTGTGCCTGTGCCGGTGACGTGCGAGCCGATGGCGTTACTTACAAAGAACAAAAAGACATCGCGTACCGGACAGGGGCGAAAGATGCTTACGCGAAGGAGCGTTGCGTTCTGGATATCTATCACCCTGAGAAGGCCGAAAAAGGATTTACCACGGTTGTCTGGTTTCACGGCGGCGGGATACAGGGCGGCGAGAAATTTATTCCCGCGTCATTGAAGCAGAAAGGCATCGCCGTGGTTGCTCCCAACTACCGATTGCACCCTAAAGTCAAAGCTCCGGTATACATTCAAGATGCCGCGGCTGCGGTAGCCTGGGTATTTGAAAATATTGAGCGCTTCGGTGGTGATCGTTCCAAGATCTTTGTTTCCGGACAATCGGCCGGCGGCTATCTGACATCGATGGTGGGCATGGATAAACGATGGTTGAAGGCTCACGGTATTGACGCGAATGATATCGCTGGTTTGATCCCGTTTAGTGGTCACACCATTACCCACTTTACCGTCCGCAAAGAACGCGGCATTAGCGGCAAACAACCAGTGATTGACGATCTCGCTCCGCTCTATCACGTACGAAAAGACGCACCACCCTTGTTGCTGATTACCGGTGATCGCGAGTTGGAGTTGTTAGGCCGTCATGAGGAAAATGCCTATATGATGCGCATGATGCGTGTGGTGGGCCATCAAGATACTCGCATTTTCGAGCTCGACGGTTATGGTCACGGAATAGCGGAAGCTGCATTTCCGCTGTTACTCAAAGAAATCAAGCGCGTCATCAAGCGGCAAAAGTAATCCATAAAATTCCTATTTTGATAATTCTATGATCCGTTTCTTCATCATACCGATTGTCTGTCTGCTGAGCCAAGTATGGGCCAGTGAGGGCAGGAAGCCCAATATCATCCTCATCGTTGCCGATGACTTGGGCTATGCCGATGTGGGTTATCACGGCTGCAAGGATATTCCGACCCCTCACATCGATTCGATTGCGCACCGTGGTGTTCAGTTTACCCATGGCTATGCCAATGCCGCGGTCTGTAGTCCTACCCGTGCCGCGATGCTGACCGGCCGGTATCAACACAGGTTTGGGTGTGAGTATCACATCGGGCAGTTCAGGCGCTCACCTGAGCTGAAAATCGGACTTCCTCTTGAAGAGAAAACGATCGCGGAACGGTTGAAGCCGCTGGGTTATGCTACGGCGATGTTTGGCAAGTGGCATCTGGGAGGAGAGGTTTTGCAGGATAGATCCATTATGCCGAGTTCACGTGGGTTTGATGAGTTCTTTGGCATTTTGGAAGGGGCGTCACTCTACGATGATGTTAAGAACAGGGAGCGTAAATATCGTCGGGGATATGAATTGGTCGACGGGGAACCTGAATATCTAACGGATGCATTTGGGCGTGAGGCGGTTTCCTTTATCAAACGCCATCAAGACAAACCGTTTTTCCTCTACCTGCCATTTACGGCTCCGCATGCGCCTCGTCAGATCAAGCCAGAGCACATGGAAAAGTTCAAACATATCAACCCGTTGATTCGTCGTGAACTGGTGGGGATGGTTTACTCGCTTGATCAGAACATTGGCAGGGTGTTGTCGACGGTTCAAGAGGTGGGGATTGAAGATAACACCTTGGTGATTTTTCTCAGTGATAACGGAGGGAAACCCAATGATAATGGCTCGCTGAATCATCCATTGCGCGGGCAGAAGACGCAGTATTATGAGGGTGGAATCCATGTGCCTTTTTGTATGATGTGGCCGGGTAAGATCGAAAGGGAGACAAAGTATCACAACCCAGTGATTGGCATGGATTTGTTTCCGACAATCCTCAAGCTTGCCGGGGGAGAAATCAAACCGGACTGGGATATCCATGGAACCGACTTGATGCCTTATCTGACCGGTAAAAATGAAGGGCGACCCCACGAGACAATATTCTGGAAATCAAACAAACACTATGCGGTTCGTCACAAAGACTGGAAATTAGTTAAACAGGGGGCACAAATGGAATTGTTCAACCTCGCTGAGGATCTTTCTGAATCAAACGATTTGGCGAATAAACATCCTGAGCTCGTCCAACAGCTCCTGAAAAAATATCATGCATGGGACAGTCAAAATATCCCGCCGAGTTTTGGACATCACCCATCCATCGGTGAGAAAATCGAACGTGTCCCACGATAATGAATCATAATTAAAGCAAAGAATATGATGAAATCATTCACTCAGAAAAGCCTGCGTCAGTTGGGGTTACTTACTGTTGGTGTATATATGTCGGCAGCTCCCTGGAACACATTACGTGCGGATTCAGATCGCCAATTTCTTGGAGAGCTAATGAAGGACACTTGGTCATGTCTCGACGCGATGCGTCACCCGAAGACCGGATTGCCCTGTGACACCCAGAAACATGAAGGATCGACGAATACCACCAATATTGGCCTCTATCTCGCTAGTCTCTGTGTGGCTAAGGAACTAGACTACGTGACGCCCGAGGATGGCCGCAATCGCGTGGAGAAAATCCTGACATCGCT
Source organism: Oceaniferula marina (assembly GCF_013391475.1). Lineage (NCBI taxonomy): Bacteria > Pseudomonadati > Verrucomicrobiota > Verrucomicrobiia > Verrucomicrobiales > Verrucomicrobiaceae > Oceaniferula > Oceaniferula marina. The sequence goes on from NZ_JACBAZ010000001.1 coordinate 283,140, forward strand.
CGAGTCCTACAATCGCATGCATGGCTTCATGCCCAACTTCATTGAAGTCGACCTCAGTGCCTCCGAATCCAAAGGCGTGATGGCGGTGTCCGATTTTAACAAATTGGCAACTGGCTTGATCATGGCGCGCCAGACCTGGCCTGCATTGGATAAACGCATCAGTCGCTTTCTGGATAAGATCGAGTGGAGCAGGCTCTACGATGCCAAGACAGGGCTAGTAGGCTGGGGCTATGATTTTGATAACGATCGTTGTGCCGGTTGGGGCCGCCTTTGGCTGACAGCAGACACACGGTCGGCTGCCTTTATGATGGTTGCCACAGGGGCAGCACCACCTGAAATTTGGAAGAGGATGGATCGACAGCACATTCAAACACCATATGGAACCATTTGCCGTGGCTACGGATTGGGGGGGCTGTTTCTCCACGCCATGGATGGAATTTTTCTTCCTGAAACCTACACCGAGGTTGGTGAGTCGGCCGGCAACCTCGCATGGCAGCAAATTCAGTTTGCACGCAAGAAGGCTTACCCGCTTTGGGGGTGGTCGAACTGCTATAAGCCAGATGACGGTTACACCGAAGGTGGCTATCTATCGGAACATGTCGTTACTCCGCACTGTGTCGCTTTGATGATTGAGTATTACCCCAAACATGTCACCGCCAACTTGCGTAAAATGACAAAGCTCGGTGGCACGGTTCCTCCCAAAGGCTATGAGGGAAAAAAATGGGGGCTTAGGGATTCCTACAACATGCAGACCAAACGCTGGGACCATCGCTACCTCTCTCTTGATCAAGGCATGCTCTTTCTCAGTTTGGCGAACTATCTGCATGATGGGGTCGCCCGCAGTATCTACGGTCGTGACCCCCAGGTAAAGCAGGGGCTCAAGCTCTTGAACCCCTACATGCAAACCAATCCCACTCTAGCCGACCGCTGGCAACAACGGGACGCAAAATTTGGAAAACAGAAACCTCACACACAACCAGCATCGAAACCTGCCGTGCATCACGTGCCGTTATCAGCAGCCAAGTCGAATAACCCGAAGGTGCTGACCGTTCACAAGCAGGGTGGGGAGGCCGCCCTGATCAAACTCGATCGCCGGGAGAAGGAGGTTGATTGCAAAGTGACCATTAAGTTTCCTGCGCTCGACCTGCAGCGTCTGGACAAGGTCGAGCTCGATCTCTCCGTTCTGGATTCCTCACCCGGGCCTATTGGAGCACTTCGCCTGCTGGTTACCGACCGTTTTGGCCAGCAACGCTACGCCCACTTCGAGCTTTCCAAGGATCAATCAACCTACACCATCCCCGCCAAAGACCTCTGGGGGATATGGATCGATGGCGCCAAGGTTGATACGATCCAGCTCCAGTTCTGGAGTAATGCCTGGTTCTATACCACCAAGCGCTGGCAGGCGCAGAGGAGCAGCCTGTTGCTCAAATCCATCCGCTTTCATTGCCAATTGTAGTTCGCGATTGCCGGAAATTATCTTTGTTTGCTCATTATGGGACCCACCCACCGGAATCGAGAGGCATTCGCTTGCGATCGGGTTTGACCGATACAGGGCGGGGAAGGCATTGGAACTTTTTTTGATTTGCAGGATGATTTTTTTCTTGTCGTTGGCAGGGGGGGGGTGGTATCGGTAACACGGTGCAGGGCAGAAGAGAGGTGGTATGCGCCCGCCTCTGTGGCTTTGTGAAATCCAATACAAAAAGCAAAACCCAATGAAAACGAATAAGTTCAATAAGCTTGTTAGCATTCGCCAATGCGTTGCTGCTTCAATTCTTGCCTCTTCAAGCCTTGCTGGTGCCGCGACGATCACCTGGACTGGTGCCGGTAACGGGATAAGCCTTTTCGAGACCAACAACTGGGACAACCCTGGTGGAGTCATCTCTGTTAGCAACTTTAAAGACGTGCCCGTTCCCCACGATTTTGTGATTAATGACGGTGCCGCTACGGTGGGCGGCACAGGTGGTGTAAGCGGCACGCTGGATCTCGACGGAACAGGTACGATCACGGTAAGCGCCGGGGCTTTCAAACTCGGTGCCGGGGCAATCATTAAAGACGGTTCAGCGACTTTTGCGAATACAACTGGATCGAACTCCCAGCTCCAAGGAGTGTTTGATAACGTCGATGCTTACAGCGGCTGGGGCACGGGTCTGATCGGAGGCTTGGCTCTCACCAACGGCTCCACATTCGATACAGGCTGGTTTTTTTCAGGCTCTGCAGTAACCTCCAGCCTGGACGCCGGTTCCATCCTGACCATCCGAGAAGACGCCTCAGGCTCCTATGGCAGCAATATCGTTGATTTTCTGGATACCAATTCCATGATTGTATATAGCAATGTGAACCGTACGATCGCCGAGGTCACATCCGAGCATCTGCCGAACTTTACAGTTAATGGCGCACCCGCAGTTGTGGGGAGCAATATCAATATCTACACAAACGGCAGTGGACTTACCACGGTACAGGCCATTCCGGAACCTTCATCCCTTGCCCTGCTCGGTCTCGGCGGAATCGCTCTCATTCTTCGCCGTCGCAAGTAGGTGGAGGAAGGCGCGTCTTTTTCACCCCATGACAAGCACTCCGAACACCTCCCTCAAAAAGCAAATTCCTAGCAGTTAGCTTTCGGAGTGCTGCGGCACGACGCAGCTTTTATGCTCTGTCACGCAGCCATGATTCCCATTTAGAATCCTCGGTGTGAATCTTGCAAAGGGGCATATCCTGCGGTTTTCACCGCGTGCGTCAAGCCGCACCTACCACAAAGCTTCGTCAAGCCAGAGCACTCCATATCAAGCCCCTCAAAACCATGAAAGGGTAAGGTTGATCGGCTTACTTCCTTCGGCGCAGGGTGAGCGTTAGTCCGCCGAGCGCGAGCAGCATTGCCGAGCTTGGTTCAGGGATGGCGATCACGCCGAGCGTTCCTGTGGTGTAGAGCTTGGATGTATCAAACTCGAGCCCCTCATCGAGAGCTGTGCCAGTGATGTTGATGGCATCGAATTCGCCGCCAGCAATGGTCCAGTTTTCGAAGATCAAGAAGCTGTCTCCGTCGGCTGCTGTGTATCCAAGATCAAGATCTAATGTGCCGCCGTTGATCGTCAGTGCGTTGGATGCATCACCATCGACCACGTCGAACAGGCCAGCACCAAACTGAGCCACGGAACGCGGCTTTTTATTGAAACCACTATTTTGAATAAAGGCACCGCCTTCGCCAGTGTCACCACCGCTTGTGCTGTACGTAAAACCTCTGCTCACCGTTGCCCAGGGCCACGTGTTGACACCAGTAGCCGTGATGATGTCGCCCTCGAAATTGACCTTCACGTTGGCTCCATCCAAGTAGTATTCCAGAGTTCCGCTTTGGTTGGCATAATGCGAAGGTTCGCTATTCAGGGTTCCGTTTGTGATGATTGCCGCCTGGTCTCCACCTACTGTGAGACCTGCAGCAGTGTATGGAGGATATTACTCGTTGGAATGAGCAGGGGTATTCGTATTACATTGAATTTGAAAGCCATTGGCTTCTATTCAGAATAAGAGTCACATTGTTGTTCAGTGATATGGGGATGAGTAGGTTTTGATAAGCATTCAAAATGACGATGAAAGTCTTATAAATCGAGGTTTTTCGCTTAGGAAGGTTCTGATAATAAACAGCATTAATCATTTTTGTATTTTTTTCTTGATTGGGTGGGATTGCATGTTATCAGTAACATATCGACCGGACGTTCATTCACTTTTCGGTCCCAAAACACATTAAATCAAAAGATAATATGATGAAAATGAACATGAAAAATAAGCCGGTTTGCATCAGTCAATGCGTTGCTGCTGCAATTCTTGCCTCTTCAAGCCTTGCTGGTGCCGCTTTGTCTGTCACCCCGATTACCAATGGTGATTTTGAAACCGATCTCGGTTCGACTGTTGGCTCAGGCATTGCTAATTTTACCCAATCTGCTAGCGATTGGTTTGAGAAAAACGGTACCACCAAGGGGGATGCTCTACAGTGGGATGTTGGCAATGCAACCATCCCGGACAGTGCGAATGGTGAGGTATGGGGTTTACTTAACGTTTCCACAATAGCGCAGACCCCTGCGAGCTCTCCCGGTGCTTTTTATCAAGCTATTGGTACCAATGAAGCTAATTTCGACGTTTATGTGTCCCTAGACCTTGGTATTCGTGATAATCTTCCTTTCACTACTGTGAATGTGAATCTCTGGTCGGGCAATGTGACTGGTGCGGATGGATCGTCGCTGTCGGGGTTGGGCGCAACACTGCTGGACACCGTCACGATCGACGACTCGATCTTTAGTTCTGGTGGCACTGTCCCGGAAACTGTGACTTTATCGAATTTGAATCTGAATACGGGCACCTCCGGTGTTGCTGGTCAAACGCTGTGGCTGGAGCTTGCTGCCGTCAATCCAGGAGGTATTGATCCCAGCAACCAAGCGCTGGTTGATAACGTGTCGGTGTCTGCGATTCCAGAACCTTCATCCACTGCGCTACTTGGACTTGGAGGTCTGGCTCTCATTCTTCGCCGTCGCAAGTAGGTGGACGAAGGCCAGTCTTTTTCCTATTTCAAACGACCAGACTCTGAACCAGGGCTGGTCGTTTTTTATCAAAGTGGCCTAACCATTGCCGCTAATTTTCCAGTAAACATAGCAATGAACTTAAACCGTTTACCTTGCCTCGCAGGTAAGATTTTATTATTTACTTTTGGTTCCTTGTGCGCCGATGTCAATGATGGTTCAAATGCCAGCTTGGATATTTTAAAAAAGGGGGCTGTGGATGCAGAGCAGCGTGTTGCCGACCGCAAAGACAAGGATGGCAATTATATCATGGAGTTGCAAAACGAAGTGCTGCCGCGTGCATTGCAAGCTCATGGCAAGCCATACAAAAACCGCCCGGTCAGGCGCTGGGGCAGCAAGTTGTCGGTTGCCGGTAAAGTCTATGATAAGGGCGTGAGTGTTACTCCGGATAGCGTGATTCCCTTTGTTCTGGATGGTCAGTCAAAGCGCTTTTCTGCGCTTTGCGGAGTTGATGACGAGTCAAAAAACGCCAATGTCATCTTCCATGTGAATGTGGATGGCAAAGAGGTATGGTCCAGTGGCGAAATGAAGAAGGGGGAGCCCGCCAAAACTCTGTCCATTGATCTTAAAGGGGCCAAGGAAGTGCAGCTGCTGCTCAGTGGTAGAAACCCGAAACACCAGGCACATGCCAACTGGATCAAGCCAACGATCACTTACGGCGGCAAGCGTCCGGAAAATGAATTTTCATTTTTAAAAGACGCGCCGCGTAACGATTGGGAAAACGAGCTGGTTTTTGGCCGGAACAAGGAGCCTGCCCGTGCCACTTTTTACCCATACTCCGGCAAGGATGCCGCCATTAAAAATGATTACCTGAACTCCGATCGTGTGTGTTATTTGAACGGGGACTGGAGTTTTTATTGGTCTCCAACTGTGGAAAAACGCCCGATGGACTTCTACCGTGATTCAGCGGATGTTTCCGGTTGGCACAAGCTCCCGGTGCCGTCGAACTGGCAGATGTATGGGTATGGCAAGGCCATTTATACCAATGCCATGTACCCTTTTGATTATAAGGTGTTCCCCTGGATTTCCACTCCTGAGCCGCTTAAAAAATATGTTCGTCATGTGGGTAAAGATTGGTTTGCCGCGACAGCAAGCAGCCCTGTGGGTTCTTATGTCCGTCTGTTCAACATTCCGTCCGACTGGAAGGATCAGAGGATTATGCTCCATTTCGCCGGTGTGCAAAGTGCCATGAATGTCTGGTTGAACGGTGAAAAGCTGGGCTACAGCGAGGGCAGCATGACGCCTGCCGAGTTTGACATCACCAAACGTCTCCGACGCGGCGAAAACCGCCTGGCAGTTGAAGTTTTCCGCTGGAGCGATGCCAGCATGATCGAGGCACAGGACTTCTGGCATCTCAGCGGCATCTACCGCGACGTTTATTTGAAAGCCGAGCCGATGGTGCGCATTCGCGATTTTTCGGCCGTGCCGCAACTCAGCGACAACTTCACCAACGGCACGCTCGACGTCACGGTCAAACTAGATAACGCCACGGGAAGCACTGCGATACGCAGAGTCTCCGCAATGCTACTGGACGCAAACGGTCAACGCGTCGCCCAAGCAAGTAGCGACTGGCTAAGCATCGCAACTGAAGACGACACGCAGGCAGACCTGGCACTGAGCGTAACGAACCCCCTGCTTTGGTCGGCTGAAGAGCCCAATCTCTACCAACTCGTGCTCAAACTGGAAGGTCAGCGCGGACAAGCAACCGAGTTCCTGACGACAAAGACTGGTTTCCGAAGTATCGAAGTCAGCGGTAAACAAGTCCTGATCAATGGCCAACCCATCCTGTTTAAGGGAGTCAACCGGCACGATATCGATCCCGATTTCGGCCGCACTATGAGCCGCGAGCGCATGTTGCAGGATGTCCTGCTCATGAAGCAGGCAAACGTAAATATGGTTCGCACAGCTCATTATCCGAATGATCCCTACTTCTATGAGCTGTGTGACCAGTATGGTCTTTACGTCATGGACGAAGCCAATCAGGAATGCCACGGCTATCTAGACCTATCGAAAATACCAAGCTGGGCGCCCGCCTATGTGGACCGTGGCGTCTCCATGCTCGAGCGTGACAAAAATCACGTGTCGGTCATCTTCTGGTCGCTTGGCAATGAGTCCGGTAACGGCGTGAACATCGAGGCCATGGCCAAAGCGATGCGGCCGCTCGACCCAAGCCGTTTGATCCATTATGAGGGGCAAAATGAAGTCGCTGACATCGACAGCAAAATGTATCCAAGCATCGACTACATCCAAAATCAGGTGCTGAGCAAAGACACAAACAAGCCTTACTTCTACTGTGAATACGCTCACGCCATGGGTAACTCCGTCGGTAACCTCGAGGAGTATTGGGAGCAGATTCGGGCGAATGAACGCCTGATCGGTGGCTGTATTTGGGACTGGGTGGATCAAGCCTTCCGCGCTCGCAAACGCCCCGGCGACAAGAGGGCGACCTTCTCACACCTCGCCGACTTCGGCACCGAGGCTGACGATTACTGGGGCTGGGGCGACCTGTTCGGCGGGCATCCGGCACACGGGAACTTCTCCGTCAACGGTATCACCACTCCGGATCGCCAGTTCACGGCCAAACTTCAGGAGGTAAAGTATGTTTACCGCTCCATCCTGCTTTCGCCGAAGCAGCTGGAACAAGGCACACTGAACGTGACGAATGAATTTGCCTTCACCAACCTCAAGGAATTCCCGATCTCCTGGGAGATTTTACAGGACGGCGTTACGGTCGATAGAGGGGGGCTTGCTGGCATCGACATCGCCCCACTCACTCAGGGGCAGCTCAACATTCCGCTCAAGCAGCCAACGCTTCAAGCGGGCTGCGAGTATCACCTCAATGTCAGTTTCCAGCTCGGCCACGATACTGCATGGGCAGACAAGGGCCATGTCATCGCCAGCCAGCAATTCGCCCTGCCGTGGAAGGTTGCGACCGAATCAAAGACACAGTCCAGCCAAGCTGAACTATTGGCAACCGATACTCCGGCGACACTGCGCTTGGTCGCGCCGGGCTTTGCCGTTGAATTCAGAAAGAGCACCGGCATGCCGAAGCTGCTTAACTATAACGGGGAAGCGGTCTTAACTTCAGAACTTAAGCCAAACTTCTACCGCTCCCGACTCGATAACGACAACTGGATTTATAACGAGTGGGACTGGGCTGGATTCGACCACTTGAGCGTGGAAGCAAAAGATTTCCGCTACAAAAAGATCAGCACGGGCCAAGTTGAGGTAAGCGCCAGCGTGGTTTCCCGTCCGCAACATTGGCGGGATAACCCGCAGATCTTCCACCTGACATGGACGGTGCATGCCAACGGGCACATTGAATGCGCGGCTAAATACGAGAAAGTAAAAGGCATCGAGAATATGCCACGCATTGGCCTGACCTTCCAGGCAAACGATTCGCTCGATCAGTGGAGTTGGTTCGGTCGCGGCCCCTTCGAAAACTACCGCGACCGTAATCGCAGTGCTTTTGTTGGCGTATATTCCCTGCCAGTCGATGAGATGGGCGAAGCCTATGTGAAGCCTCAGGAGAACGGTAACCGCACCGATGTGCGCTGGGCTGAGCTAGCCAATGCATCCGGCAACGGCATAAAAATCCGCTCCCTCGGCGAGCCACTCAACATGAAAGCCATCCCCTACACGGATATCGAGCTTCATCAGGCCGACTACTCCGACGATCTGCCGGAAACCGGTCGAACCTTCGTCTATATCGACGCGGCACACATGGGCCTCGGCAACAGTAGTTGCGGACCGCGACCGATGGATCAATACCGACTGAGCGATCGTTCACTCTCGTTTGGATTCAGTATCGAGCCCATGAAGCCACTCTCCCCGAAAGCAGCCGTCCCAACGCCGACACCAGCAGTCACCGTAGAGATTCCGGATTACAGCGCCTCAAGCGCGGAGGACAAGAATCCAACCAAAAACGCATTTGACGGCGACCATAACACACGCTGGTGCGCCGCAAATGGTGAGGCCAGGAATTGGCTTTGCGTTGATTATAAGATCCCAACTGCGGTCTCAGGCGTAGAGATCCAATGGGAGCAACAAAATCAAAAATACGGCTATGTCATTGAAGGTTCCGATGATGGCAACGCATGGCAGAAATTGGCAGAGGGTGATGCGACTTCAAAAGACTCCAAGCATCACTTCGATGCCAAGAAACGTTTCTACCGAGTCAGAATAACCAAACTCCCCGGACACTATTGGGCCAGCATTCGAGAACTCATGTTCATTAAAACGACAGATTAAAAAGGAAAGAAATGATGAAAGATATAAGCGCGTATGAGCTCAACTAAAAAGCATATTGCATGCTTGGGCCTGCTTTTGATTGGGGTGAACACGGCTTTTACCAGCGATAGTCGCCCGAATATTCTGTGGCTCTTTTCCGACGACCACGCATTTCAGGCGATCGGGGCCTACGGCGGACGACTTCAGTCGTCCAACCTGACGCCTAACCTCGATTCCATCGCCCGCGAAGGGATGCGCTTCGACAAGTGCTACGTGGGCAACTCCATCTGCGCCCCTAGTCGCGCCACGCTGCTGACGGGCAAGCACAGCCACTTGAACGGAAAAATTGATAACCTCGGTCCGTTCAACCATGATCAGCAGCAATTCCAGAAAATTCTCCGTCAGAACGGATATCAGACGGCGATGATCGGTAAAATCCACCTGCACGGCAAGATGCAGGGGTTTGATTACTGGGAAGTGCTACCGGGTCAGGGACGCTATGAGAATCCGATATTCATCTCTGAATCGGGCAAAAAAACATACGAAGGCCACTCGACCGATGTGATCACCGATCGGGCGCTCCAATGGCTTAAAACCGGCCGTGATGAAACGAAGCCGTTCATGGCGATGGTTCACTACAAAGCGCCGCATCGCAACTGGATCCCTGCCGAACGGTTCCGTAAGAAATTTGAGACCATGAGTTTCCCTGAGCCGGACACTCTTTTTGATGACTACAAAGGCCGTGGTACCGCAGCGCGCAAACAGGATCTGTCTATTGCGAAAACTATGACGATGGGTCATGACTTTAAGGTAGACCGTTGGGCGTATCGAAAAAAGGAACTGCTTGAATCCGGACTGATCGGCAAAGAGCTGGTACGTGCCAAATACCAAGCCTACATGCGCGATTATCTCGCCTGTATTGCAGGGGTTGATGAAAATGTAGGACGGTTATTAGATTACCTGAAGGAGAGCGGACTGGATAAAAACACCGTCGTCATGTACTCGGCGGACCAGGGCTTCTATCTGGGCGAACACGGCTGGTTCGATAAACGCTTTATGTACGAGGAATCGTTCCGCACCCCGCTGCTGGCCAAATGGCCGGACGTCATTCAGCCCGGATCCGTCAACACCGATCTGGTTCAGAATATCGACTTTGCCGAGACCTTCCTTGACCTCGCCGGCATCGGGGCGCCCGCCGATATGCAGGGCGAGAGCATCGTCCCCCTGCTCAAAGGCAATACTCCTGCCGACTGGCGTGACAGCCTCTATTACCACTATTACGAATATCCCGGCTGCCATAGCGTCCGCCGTCACGAGGGCGTAGCGACCCAACGTTATAAACTAATCCGCTTCTACGGGCAGGATGTACCGAACGCCGAGGAGTGGGAGCTGTACGATTTGGAGCGCGACCCGCGCGAAATGAAAAACGAGTATAATAATCCCGAGTACAAAGCAGTAATGCAAACAATGAAAAAAAAGCTCACCGCACTGATTAAAGAATACAAAGTGCCCCAGTAAAACCGACCAATGGTGAGCAGCAACAAAACAAAATAACTTTATTCTATGCTTATAAAAAAAATAGGATGTTTCATCTTGGCGACAACGCTAGTGACCTGTTCACAGGCAATGGACAACAACGTGGCCGATACGATCAGCGACGAAAAAGCAGAGCAGTTGGCGGATTCTATCCTGGCACAGCTTACGCTCAAAGACAAAATCCGGCTCTGTCATGGTAGCGGAACGTTTACCCTAGGCGCTATCCCGCGCGTCGGCATTACGAAAGAGTTTAAGATGAGCGACAACTCCAGCACGGTCCGCCCGGATGTGGAGCGTCTCAGCTGGAAAAACGGGAATGAAACCGCAACCGCCTTCCCCTCCCTGTCCGCACTGGGGGCAACGTGGGATCGCGAGCTGGTCTATCAATTTGGCGATGCACTGGGCAAGGAGGCGCGTGCCCGTGGTATGGATATGCAGCTTGGGCCGGGCGTAAACATCCACCGCACGCCCGTCTGCGGACGGAACTGGGAATATTTCGGGGAAGATCCGGCACACGCAGCCAAATTGGTTGTGCCGTATGTGAAAGCTGTTCAGAAAAATGGCGTCGCGAGTACGGTTAAGCACTTTGTAGCGAACAACCAGGAGCTGGCACGTCACTCCTGTAGCTCCGATCCGGACGAACGCACCCTGCGCGAGATTTATCTGCCGGCGTTTAAAGCGGCTATTTGTGAAGGCGGCTCGCTCGCCATCATGAACGGCTACAATAAGTTCCGCGGCGAAAAAGCCAGCCACAGCGACTACCTGAACAACAAAATCCTCAAGGGCGAATGGGGATTCAAAGGGCTCGTTGTATCTGACTGGGGTGGATTGACCGACACGCTGGGAGGCGCGCTGGGCGGCACCGATATCGAAATGAGCATGGGCGCGAATATTCGCCACTTCAAACAACCGCTGCTCGATGCAGTCAAAAACGGCTCGGTTCCTGAAGAAATCCTCGACGACAAAGTGAAGCGCATCCTCTATGTCATGGCGAAAACACAGTTTATCGGAAATGACGGCACCCGCGAAAAAGGTGCGTTGGAAACCCCGGAACACACCGAACTGGCTCGCGTCGTTGCCGAACAGGCCGTCACCCTGCTGAAAAACGACAAGAACGTTCTGCCGTTAAAGAGCGATGCGATTAAAAACCTGCTGGTAATCGGCGACAACGCCATCCGCAAACACTGCCCGGGCGGCGGAAGCGCGACGGCCAACCCAAAATATGAAGTCAGCCCGCTGGAAGGAATCAAAAATCGGGTCGGAAGCGGAGTGGATGTACAGTTCCGTAATGTAAAAGACAGCGACGGCAACATCGCACAGATTCCTGACGTATGGATCAAAACACTGGATCCGAATTCAAAACGCATAGGTCTGGGTCAGCCAGCATTCAAAGCTGAATACTTCAACAACACCAATCTGGCAGGAACGCCGGTGCATGTCCGCTACGACAAAGAGATCAACCTCAAAGGCGGTAAAGCATCGTTCCCACAAGGGGTCAGAAAAGATAATATTTCCGTGCGCTGGACGGCAAAAATCAGCCCGGTACAGAGTGGCGACTACACCTTTGGCGCAATGGTCGATGACGGGGTTCGCATCTTTATCAACAATCAGCCGATTGTGCAAAAATGGCAGGCAGGCGGAACGCGTCTACTCAAAGGCGAAAGCATTCGTCTGGAAAAAGGCAAAGAGTACGACCTGCGCGTCGAATATCTTGAATATACCGGCGCGGCCGTTTGCGAGTTCGGCATGATCGAAGAGGCTGTGTACGACTTCACTCAGCTAGCGAAAGAAGCCGCGGCAGCCGATGCGGTCATCTACTTCACCGGCAACCAGCACTACGGCTCTAAGAATGTCGAAACGGAGGCTGTAGACCGTAAAACTATGAACCTGCTGAAGTGCGACAATCAGGCTATTGAGGAAGTACTAAAGGCAAAGCCGGAAACCGTCATTGTCAACCTGAGCGGTGCGGCAGTGGAAATGCCTTGGATTGATCAGGCTGCCACGCTGGTGCAGTACTATTTCAGCGGACAGGAAGGCGGCAACGCCATCGCCAATGTGTTGTTCGGCAACGTCAATCCGTCCGGCAAACTCACCTTCACCATGCCGAAAAAACTGTCCGACTCACCGGCGCACGCACTGAACGACTACAACGACAAAGCGGTGGAATATAAAGAAGGCGTCTTCGTGGGCTACCGTTGGTACGATGCCAAAAAGATTGATCCACTCTTCCCGTTCGGGCACGGCCTGAGCTACACCACCTTTAAAGTCGGCAAACCACAACTATCCAAATCGTCGATCAAAGAAGGCGCGCCGGTCACGGTTAAAGTTAATGTGACCAACACCGGCAAAGTGGCTGGCGCAGAAGTGGTTCAGCTCTACATCGCCGCACCGAAAAGCGATATCGAACGCCCCATTCGCGAGCTGAAAGATTTCGGGAAAGTGTTCCTCCAGCCGGGCGAAACCCAAGCCGTAACCATGCAGATTGAATGGCAGGATCTGGCCTACTGGGACATGGAGCGCAGCCACTGGAACGTGGTTCCCGGCGCTTATCAAATTGAAATCGGCACATCGTCACGCGACATCAAACACCGCGCAACGCTGTCCGCCGGAAAAACGACGACCGCTGAAGTGTCCGATAAAGACGCCATGGATTTGGCTAACCAGATTCTCAAACAGCTGACACTGGAAGAAAAAGTATCGCTGACCCACGGTAGCGGCACCTTTACGGTCACCAATATTCCGCGTGTCGGCATCACGCACGAATTCACCATGAGCGATAACTCCAGCACCGTGGCCACGGACATCGAACGCAACAGTTTTCGCGGAACTCCGGTGGGGAACAAGCAGACGGCAACGGCGTTCCCATCCATGTCCGCACTGGGTGCGACGTGGGATCGTGACCTGGCCCACCGACTTGCGGGCGCACTCGGTCGAGAGGGACGGTTCCGAGGGAAAAGCATGCAGTTGGGGCCGGGCGCAAATATTCACCGCACTCCGCTCTGCGGGCGGAACTGGGAATACTTCGGCGAAGATCCGGCGCATTCCGCCAAAATGGTGGTTCCGTATGTAAAAGGTATTCAGGCAGAAAATGTAGCCGCTACGGTCAAACACTATGTCGGCAACAATTCAGAATGGGGCCGCATGGGTGTTGATGTGGATCTCGACGAACGAACCTTGCGCGAAATTTATCTTCCCGCCTTCGAAGCCGCCGTTAAAGAAGGTGGCGCGCTAGCGATGATGAGCGGGTTTAACAAGGTGAATGGCGAATATTGCAGTCACAGCGACTACCTCAACAACCAGATTTTGAAAAAAGAATGGGGCTTCAAGGGGCTCGTTGTCACCGACTGGGGCGGCGTGCACGGGACGGTCGCAGGGGCGCTCGGCGGTACGGATCTTGAAATGGCTGCGGGAGCGGGCATCCGCTTCTTTAAACAGCCACTACTCGACGCCGTTAAAAATGGAACGGTTCCGGAATCGGTCGTCGACGACAAAGCGCGTCGTGTTCTCTATGTCATGGCGAAAACCAAATTTATCGGCAACCACACCGATCGTGAACCGGGTATCTATGAAACGCCGGGGCATACGGCTATCGCCCTTAAAGTGGCCGAAGAATCAGTCACGCTGCTCAAGAACGAGAACCATATTCTGCCGTTAAATCCCGATGCGATGAAAACCGTGCTGGTCCTCGGCGACAACGCGATTCACAAACACTGCTCAGGGGGCGGAAGCGCGCGGGCACGACCGAAATATGAAATCAGCCCGCTGGAAGGAATTAAGAATCTGCTCGGCGATGGCGTTGAGGTCAAATTCCGCAATGTCCAAGGCGCGGAAGATCAGGTCAAGCAGATCCCGGAAACCTGGATCCGCACACTGGACCCGACGGCCAATCGGACCGGACTGGGACAGCCCGCCTTCAAGGTTGAATATTTCAACAATACGGAGCTCTCAGGAGCACCCGTTCACGTCGGTTACGACAAAAATATCCAGTTCAACAAAGACAAAACACCGGTTCCAGAAGGCGTGCGGCGCAAGAATATGTCGATTCGCTGGACCGCAACCATCAGTCCGAACCAGAGCGGCGAGTATCTCCTCGGCGCAGCGATCGACGACGGCGTCCGCATTTTCGTGAACAATAAACTCGTGGCTGAGAACTGGAAAGCTGGCGGACGGCGTATCGTCAAAGGCGCCATCTATCTGGATAAAAACAAGGAATATGAGCTGCGCGTGGAGTACCTCGAATTTGCCGGAGCCGCGATTTGTGAGTTCGGCATGATCCAAGATGCCGTGCGCGATTTCAGTGCCCTAGCCACCGAAGCAGCAAATGCCGACGCCGTCATCTACTTCACCGGAAACAACCACATTTATGTCACCCCCGTGATTGAGAGTGAAGGATGTGACCGTAAAAGCATGGATCTGCACAAGCATGACGATCAGGCGATTGCCACGGTGCTGAAAGCTCGACCCGATATGGTCATCGTCAACCTCAGCGGATCGCCAGTCGCTATGCCATGGATCGACCAGGCCAAGGCATTGGTTCAGTATTACTTCAGCGGGCAGGAAGGCGGCAACGCCATCGCCAACGTACTCTTCGGCAAAGTGAATCCGTCTGGAAAACTGACGTTTACCATCCCGAAAAAACTGTCCGATTCTCCCGCACATGCACTGGATGATTACAATGACAAGTACATGAAATACAAAGAGGGTGTCTTCGTGGGCTATCGCTGGTTTGATGCCAAAAACATCGAGCCACAATTCCCGTTCGGACACGGACTGAGCTACACCACCTTCAAGGTCGAGAAACCGAACCTCTCCCGCGAACAAGGAAACGTGATAGTGAAAGCTTCTGTAACCAACACCGGCAAAGTCGCCGGAGCGGAAGTCGTTCAGCTTTACGTTGCGCCGCCAAAAGGCGAAGTCGAGCGCCCAGTGCGCGAGTTGAAAGATTTCGGCAAAGTGTTCCTGCAACCGGGCGAAACCAAAACCGTCGAAATGCAGCTCACAGAACGCGATTTCTCCTACTGGGACATAGCAACTCGCGACTGGAAAGCCACCCGTGGAACCTACCGCATCGAGATCGGCACTTCCTCGCGCAACATCAAGCAAACGCGCACCTTTAAATATTAAAAATAATCTCCTGCTCAATCGCCCTAAAGGCCACGCTGTAGGGCGATTGGGCAAACCCTTAAACTGCGAAAAGAGGTACTATGTTGAACAAAAGCGCAATGATACTGGCCGGGCTTTGCCTGGCTGGAGCTAGTGTGGCCACCGAAACGAGACCACCCAATGTTATTTTTATTTATGGTGATGATGTCGGTTACGGTGATGTCGGCGTATATGGCTCCGAAAAAATACCCACGCCGAATATCGACCGACTGGCCAAAGCGGGCATACAATTCCTCGATGGACACTGCACCGCGGCAACATGCACGCCATCGCGCTTTTCGATGCTGACCGGCCTGTATGGGTTTCGACAGGGAGTCGGCATTCTACCACCGGATGCCCCGCTCTGTATTCCCACCAACATCCTGACGCTGCCGAAAATGTTCAAAAAGGCAGGATACGATACAGCAGTCATCGGGAAATGGCACTTAGGACTCGGTCAACAAGGAGTGAAAACCGACTGGAATGCAGCGGTCAAGCCTGGCCCCCTTGAGATCGGCTTTGATTACTCGTTCCTGCTACCGTCAACCAACGACCGAGTGCCCTGTGTTTACCTTGAAAATCATCATGTAGTGAATCTGGACCCGAATGATCCACTGTATGTGACGCATGAACCAGTGGCACCTGCTGGTTTTACGGGAACCGTCTATCCGGACGGACGCAAAAATCCGGAAGCGCAGACCTACTATGCAGCGGATCATCAGCACAGCTGTTCGGTCATCAACGGTATCGGACGCATCGGCTATCAGTGGGGCGGGAAGTCCGCGCTCTGGAACGATGAAACCATGGCGGATGAATTTGTTAATCAGGCGAAAAAGTACATTGCCGCTAAAAAAGATAAGCCGTTCTTCCTCTATTTCGCCTCGCAGGATATCCATGTGCCGCGCGCGCCTCACCCCCGGTTTCAGGGAAAAACATCCCTCGGCAAGCGTGGCGACGCCATGGTGCAGTTTGACTGGGTAACTGGCGAGATCGTGAAAACGCTTGAAGAACACGGGCTGCGCGAGAATACGATCATCATTTTCTCATCCGATAACGGGCCGGTTTACGACGACGGCTATAAGGATGGATCCACGGTTCGCCAATCATCACAAGAGGGAGACCACGGTCACGACGGATCAGGCCCCTACCGAGGCGGCAAATATCAGATCTATGAAGGCGGCACCCGAGTCCCCTTTATCATCAGCTGGCCTGCGAAAATCAAACCGGGCACCTCGAATGCACTGGTCAATCAAATCGATTTTATCGCATCGTTTGCCGATCTGCTCGAGGTTGAATTAAAACCAAACGAAGCGGTGGATAGCCGCAACATGCTCAAGGCATTTCTCGGAGACGATCCAATCGGCTTGCCGTTCATGCCCGAGGAGTCC